>JADGNR010000026.1 GCA_017883415.1 Bryobacteraceae bacterium
TTGCTACCGGCACCTGGTGGAACTGGTCCGCGAAGGCACGCTCAAGGAGCGCCAGCTCGACGAACTGGTCGAGCCCATGCTCCAGTGGAAATTCCAGATGGGCCTGTTCGACGATCCCTACGTGGACCCGGACCAGGCCGCGCGGGTTACGGGCTCGGACGCGCACCGGAGGCTGGCCTTGCAGGGGGCGCGGGAAGCCATTACGCTGCTGAAGAACGAGGGCGGCGTGACGCCGCTCGATCTGAGCCGGATGGGTACGATCGCAGTCATCGGGCCCAACGCGGATCGCAGCCTGCTCGGCGGATACAGCAGCGTGCCGAAGCACGACGTGACCGTGCTCGATGGCATCCGTGCGAGGGTAGGCGACCGCGCCCGGGTGCTTTTCAGCGAAGGCTGCAAAATTACCATCGGGGGGAACTGGTATGAGGACCCGGTCACGCCCAGCGATCCGGACGAGGACCGCCGGCAGATCGCCGCAGCCGTCGAGGTGGCACGCCAGGCCGACGTGATTGTGCTGGCCCTCGGCGGCAACGAGTTGACCTCGCGCGAAGCCTGGTCGTTCCGGCACCTCGGCGACCGCGCCTCGCTCGACCTCCTCGGCCGGCAGGACGAACTGGTCGCGGCCATGGTGGCCACGGGCAAGCCCGTGGTGGCGTTCCTGTTCCATGGCGCGCCGCTTGCGATCAACGCGCTCAGCCGGAGCGTGCCGGCCATCTTCGAGTGCTGGTACCTGGGCCAGGAAACCGGCCACGCGGTGGCGGAGGCGCTGTTCGGCGATTCGAATCCCGCCGGCAAGCTGCCCATCACCATTCCGCGGTCGGCGGGCCATGTGCCGGCCTTTTACAACTACAAGCCCACGGCGCGCCGCGGCTACGTGTTCGACGACGTCTCGCCGCTGTACGCCTTCGGGTTCGGCCTGAGCTATACCAGTTTCACCATCGGTAACGTACGCCTCGCGCGCAAGAAAATCAAACGCGACGGCTCCACCCGCTTGCGGGCGGAGGTGACCAACACGGGCGGGCGCGCCGGCACCGAAGTCGTGCAGATGTATATTCGCGATCGGGTGAGCTCGGTAACCCGGCCGCTCAAGGAGTTGAAAGGTTTTCAACGCGTTACCCTGGAGCCGGGCGAGACCAGGGCCGTGACCTTCGAAATTACCCCGGAGCTGCTAATGTTTTACGATGTGAACATGCAGTATCTCGTCGAGCCCGGCGAGTTCGAGATCCTGGTGGGTAACTCGTCGCGCGACGGCGATTTGCAAAAGGCGATCCTGGTAGTGGAATGAAGCTCTCTTTCGTCGAAAAGGCGGGTTACAGCCTGGGCGACGGCGCCGCGAACCTCGTCTTCCAGACGATGATTCTGTTTCAGCTCAACTTCTATACCGACACGCTGGGGATCACGGCTGCCGCGGCGGGGACATTGCTGCTGGTAGGCCGGCTCTGGGACGCATTCTTCGATCCCATGATGGGGGTCATGGCGGACCGCACCAACACGCGCTGGGGCAAGTTCCGCCCGTGGGTGCTGTGGACGGCCGTGCCCTGGGGCGTGGTCATGGTCCTCGCCTATTCCACTCCCAACTTCAGCGCCTCGGGCAAGCTGGTCTATGCCTGCCTGACCAACGTTCTTTTGATGACGCTGTATTCGGCGAACAATACGCCGTATTCGGCCCTGACCGGCGTCATGACCGGTGACGTGGTCGAGCGCACCACCCTTTCGTCGTATCGCTTTGTGGCGGCCATGATCGCGCAGTTGATGGTGGGAGGCTTTACCCTGCCGCTGGTGGCCAAGTTCGGGCAGGGCAACAACGCCAAGGGATGGCAGATGACCATCGGTCTGTGGGCCTGCATCTGCGTGGTTCTTTTCGTCATCACGTTTCTGACCACGCGCGAACGCATTCAGCCCGACCCCAAGCAGAAATCGTCGGCCAAACAGGATTTCGGCAATTTGCTGAAAACCGGGCCCTGGATTGCGATGTTCATACTGACTGTGGCCCACTTTATCGTCCTGGCCATGAGGGGGGGAACCCTTTCTTACTACTTCCGGTACTTTCTGGACAACGAGCGGCTCTTTGGGCTCCTTTCCTCTCTGGGGTTGACGGCGCCGGCAAACGGAAGTGTTCCCGGCGGTGTCTGGCACTACTTACTAAGTACTTTCGGCTTGATTGTAGATGTGAAGAGATCCAATGTATCTTCGGTAGGTTTCAGCCTATTCAATATCTCCAGCCAGTTCATTACCGTGATTGGCGTGCTGTTCTCGACCTTTCTTACGGTCCGGTTCGGAAAGAAGGCAGTCGCCATCGCGGGGTTCTCGCTGGCCACCATATTCATGGCATTGTTCATCCTGCTGCCGCCGGATGCCGTGGGGACGGTCTTTCTGCTGGAGTACGTCCGGGCACTGGCATACGCCCCCACCATCCCGCTGATCTGGGCCATGTTTGCCGACGTGGTGGACTACGCCGAATGGAAGACCGGCAGGCGCACCACCGGCGTCATCTACTCCACCATTTTGTTCGGCCTGAAAGCCGGGCTGAGCCTGGGCGGCGCCATGGCGGGCTGGCTGTTGTCCGGCTACGGGTACCGTCCCAATGCGGTGCAGACACCCGGTGCGTTGCAGGGAATTCGCATGACCATCAGCGTGTATCCGGCGATCTTTTTCCTGATCGTCATCGTCTGCCTGATCTGCTACAAGATCGGCAAGAAGCTGAATCTTCAGATACAGGACGAGTTGGCCGAGCGCCGCACGAGGTTCGCCACCATCTGACAAGGAGCATCGAGAGTCATGTCCTGGAAATCGGTGATGCTTTGCGGTTTGCTGATCGCGTCGCTCGCGGGTGGCGCCCGCGCCCAGGGGCCGGCTCCGCCGTCTACGCTGAAGGAGGCATTCAAGGACTCCTTCCGCATCGGCGCAGCACTGAACCAGGCCCAGTTTGAAGAGCGGGACGAGCGCGGCACGCGGATCGTCACGACTCAGTTCAACACCATCAGCCCGGAGAATGTTCTGAAGTGGGAGTCGGTCCATCCCGGTCCGGACGCGTATCGCTTCGACGCCGCCGACCGCTACGTGGCGTTCGGCGAGAAGAATAAGATGTTCATCGTGGGCCATTGCCTGGTGTGGCACAACCAGACGCCGCGCTGGGTTTTCCAGGACGACAAGGGCGAACCGCTCGGCCGCGCGGCGTTGCTCGAACGTCTGCACGACCACATCCGCACGGTCGTGGGCCGCTACCGGGGCCGGATCGCCGGTTGGGATGTGGTCAACGAGGCGCTCAGCGACGACGGCTCCCTGCGCCCGACGCCGTGGCTGAAACTCATCGGCGAAGACTACCTCGCCAAGGCATTCGAGTTCGCCCACGAAGCCGATCCGCGGGCGGAGTTGTACTACAACGATTACTCGCTCGAGAACGAAGCCAAGCGCAAAGGCGCCGTCGAGTTGATTCGCAAACTCCAGGCGCGCGGCATCGCGATCGCGGCCGTCGGGCTGCAAGGGCACGATAAGATGGGCTGGCCCACCCTGGCGCAACAATCCGCCACCATCGAAGCCTTCTCGGCGCTGGGCGTGAAGGTGAACATCACCGAACTGGACATCGATGTGCTGCCCGCCGCCACGCGCCAGCCCACCGCGGAAGTTTCGCAAAGCGCGCAGGCGCAGGACAAGCTGAACCCATACGCCTCCGGCCTGCCGGACGAGGTGCAGCAGGCGCTGGCGAAACGCTATGGCGACCTGTTCGGAGTGTTCGCCAAGTACCGCGGCGTCATCACGCGGGTGACTTTCTGGGGGGTGACGGACGCCGACTCGTGGCTCAACGACTGGCCAGTCAAGGGAAGAACCAGCTACCCCCTGTTGTTCGATCGCAACGGCGAACCGAAGCCGGCGTTTGAGGCGGTGATTCGCGCCGCGGCGCCGAAAGCGCCGTAGCGCAAGCCATGGCCCGAATAACCCGGCATTTCGGGACGCCCGCGAAGCCGGCGGGCGGTTTCCAGGTGACCACCGAACGGCAAACTGTGTCTCGCCCCACCCTGTTGAGGCTTCCGCGCCTCAGTGGGGTAGGCCTCCTGGCCTGCCCAGCGCGCGAAGCGCGCCCTCGGCGCGGGGCAGGCCGGGAGGCCTACCCCACTGCGCTGGCTCTGGCGCTCTGCCTAGCCGCTTCCGTGCACACCGGTCACGCACTGGGCCAGGCCCGTTACGTGCGGGAGAGCCGGGTTCCGGGCGCGTTTCCCATCGTCGAGGGCAAGGTTGCCGCCTCCATTTACGTGGACGCCAGCGACTTCGCCGGTGTAACACGGGCGGTAGGCGACCTGCGTTCCGATATCGCCCGCGTCACGGATGTTACTGTCGAAGTTACTCACGACGGGAGCCGAAGCGCGGTAATCGTCGTGGGCACGATTGGCAGGAACCGGGTCATCGATCAATTGATTCGCGAAGGAAAGCTCGATGTGAGCGGCGTCGCGGGCAAGTGGGAATCCTTCGTCATCCAGACCGTAAGCGATCGGCTAGTTATCGCGGGCAGCGACAAACGCGGGACCATTTACGGCATCTACGATCTGTCCGAACAGATCGGTGTATCGCCGTGGTACTGGTGGGCGGACGTTCCGGTGGTCCATAAGAGGGCCCTGTTTGTGAACCCCGGCACTTACAAGGAAGGAGAGCCGGCGGTCAAGTACCGCGGTATCTTCTTGAACGACGAAGCGCCGGCGCTCAGCGGCTGGGTCAAGGAGAAGTACGGGACTTTCAACCACCAGTTTTACGAGCGCGTCTTCGAGCTGATTCTGCGGCTCAAGGCCAATTACCTCTGGCCGGCCATGTGGGGCAACGCCTTCAACGAGGACGATCCGCTGAATCCCAAGACCGCCGACGAATACGGCATCGTCATGGGGACCTCGCACCACGAGCCCATGCTGCGCGCCCAGCAGGAATGGAAGAGGCACGGCAGCGGTCCCTGGGACTATTCGAAGAACGCCGATATTCTGCGCGCGTTTTGGGAGGAGGGAATCGAGCGCAACAAGCAGTATGAGAGCATCGTCACCATCGGCATGCGCGGGGACGGCGACATGCCCATGGCCGGAACCTCACTCGACGCCAACGTCGCCCTGCTGGAGCGGATCGTGACCGACCAGCGGCAGATCCTCGCGCGCCAGTTCCAGCGCGACCCGGCCACCGTCCCGCAGCTCTGGGCGCTCTATAAGGAGGTGCAGGGATACTACGAGAAGGGCATGCGCGTGCCCGGCGATGTGACGTTACTGTGGTGCGACGACAACTGGGGCAACATCCGGCGGCTGCCCACGCCCGAGGAACGGCAGCGCCCGGGCGGCGCCGGCGTCTACTATCACTTCGACTATGTCGGCGGACCGCGCAACTACAAATGGATCGATACCAACCCGCTGCCCAAAGTCTGGGAGCAGATGAACCTGGCGCTGGCCTACGGCGCGGACCGCATCTGGATCGTCAACGTGGGCGACCTCAAGCCCATGGAGCTGCCCACCGAGTTTTTCCTGAGTCTCGCGCGTGCCCCGCAACGATGGCCCAAAGAGAAGATCGCGGAATTCACCCGCCTGTGGGCGGAGCGGGAGTTTGGAGCCGCCCATGCCGGCGAAATCGCGGGCCTGGTTTCCACTTACCTGAAATACAACGGCCGGCGAAAGCCGGAGTTGCTCGACCCCGGCACTTACAGCCTGGTGGGCTATCGGGAAGCCGACAAAGTGGAGGCCGATTTCGAGTCTCTGGTGAAGCAAGCCGAACAGGTGCAAGCGGCACTGCCGGCGAACGCGCGCGACGCTTTCTTCGAGCTGGTTCTCCATCCCGCGAAAGCTTACGCTCAGGTGGCGGAGATGTACATGGCCGCCGCCAGGAATAAGTTGTATGCCGCCCAGGGCCGTGCCAGCGCCAACGACTATGCGGCGCGGGTCAAAGCGCTATTCCAGGCCGATGCCGACCTGTCGGCCTATTACAACCACACGCTCGCCGGCGGTAAGTGGAACCACATGATGGACCAGACGCACATCGGGTACACCTACTGGCAGCAGCCGCCGGAGAATACCATGCCCGCCGTCGAAGAGGTTCAGCTACCCGCGGAAGCGGAAATGGGCGTGGCGGTCGAGGGATCCGCCGCGGCCTGGCCGGGCGCTCCGGGCGACCCGGCGCTTCCGGAATTCGACGCGTTCCACCGGCCGCGCCGCTATATCGACGTGTTCAACAAGGGCCTCGCGCCATTTACATTCTCCGCCACCGCCGGCGCTCCCTGGATTGTGCTGAGCACGGCGGAGGGCACGGTGCGCAAGGAACAGCGCATTTGGGTGGACGTCGACTGGAGCAAAGCTCCGCCGGGTGAGAGCAGCGCATCCATTCGCATCTCCCGCAAGGGAGGCAGCGCGGTTACGGTGCAGCTTCGGATTGCGAACCCGCGAGAGGTCACGCGAGCGTCTCTGCGCGGTTTCGTGGAAGCCGATGGATACGTATCCATGGAAGCCGAGCACTACACCAACAAGACCGGCGCCGGCGCGGTTCGGTGGGAGAAGATCGAGGATTACGGCCGGACGCTTTCGGCCATGTCGCTCTTCCCCCCGACCGCGGCCAGCGTCGACCCGCCGCGCAACTCTCCGTGCCTGGCGTATCGCATGTACCTGTTCCACGGGGGGAAGGTGGAGGTGGATGCCGTCCTCGCCCCCACGCTGAACTTCGTTCCCGGGCGGGGTCTGCGCTTCGCGGTCTCCTTTGACGGCCAGGCGCCCCAGGTGGTCGATGCGCTGGCGCGTAATGCGCAGGCGGACTGGGAGACTTCGGTGAAAGACGCGGTCCGCCATGTTTTCTCCACGCACGTACTCGCTGCGCCCGGGTATCACACGCTGAAGTTCTGGATGGTCGATCCCGGCGTTGTGCTGGAGCGCCTGGTGGTGAACCTGGGCGGCGTGAAGCCCAGCTACCTGGGTCCGCCGGAAAGCTATCGGGGAGCGGCCGGAGACGCCCGCGTCGGAGCCGCCCGCGGCCGCGCCCCCGAGCGCGGTGTACCATATCCTCCATGAACCTCACGCGCCGCGACCTGGCTCGCCTCACCGCAGCCGCAGCTTTTTCACGGTTCCCCCGCTTGGGCCGCTCCCAGGACTCCGGCCGCACCATCGGCTACTGCATCGTCGGCCTCGGCCGCATTTCCATGCAGCACTTCATGCCCGGCGCCCGGCTCTCGCAGTATTCCAAAGTAACCGCCCTGGTCAGCGGCCATCGCGACAAGGCGGAACGAATGGCCGCCGAATACCATGTCCCCGCCAAGAGCATTTATAGCTACGAACAGTACGACGCCATCGCGCAAAACAAAGACATCGACGCCGTGTACATCGCCCTGCCCAACAGCATGCATGCCGAATATTCCATCCGCGGAGCCCGCGCGGGCAAACACGTGCTCTGCGAGAAGCCGATGTGCACCACTGTCGCCGACGCCGAAGCCATGATCGAAGCAAGCCGCCGGGCCGGCAAGAAGCTCATGATTGCCTACCGCTGCCAGTACGAACCTCTGCACCAGCGCGCCATCCGCATGATCCGCGACGGCACGCTCGGCAAAGTGCAGGCCATCGAAAGTTCATTCGGATTCAACATCGGCAGTGGCGAGTGGCGCACCACCCGCAAGCTGGGCGGCGGCGGCCCGCTTATGGACGTCGGCATCTATTGTCTCAACGCGTGCCGCTACCTCACCGGCGAAGAGCCCGCGGAATTGAAAGGCTACTCCTCGGTCACCGACCACGACGGCCGCTTCGCCGAAGTCGAAGAGCATCTCTCCTGGACCATGAAGTTCCCCTCCGGCGCCGTCGCCGCCTGCAACACTTCCTACGGCGTCAACATGCCCGGTTTCTTCCGCGTCCACGGCGCCAAGGGCATGCTCCATATGGAACCGGCCTTCAACTACGACGGCGTGCGCCTCTCCGTGCACCTGGAAGACAAGCCCCCCATCGACACCCTCAGCGGCGACCGCGACCCCGCGCAATTCCCGCCGCAGGCCGACCATCTGGCCGAATGCATTTTCCAGAACAAAGAGCCCAAAACCCCGGGCGAAGAAGGCCTGCGCGACATGAAGCTGATGACGGCCATTTACCGCTCCTGCTAACGGGCCGTCACACAAGCCGTAGCGCTACTCCCGCCGCAGCGCGGTCATCGGGTCGATGCTCGCCGCGCCGAACGCCGGGATGGTCGCCGCGACCAGGGCGCACCCGGCGAGCGAAGCGATCGCCACCGAGAGCGCCGCCGGGTCCGTTCCGGTGACCCCGTATAGCTGCGCCGCGATGAGGCGTCCGGCTCCGATGGCCAGCGGAATCCCGAGCAGGAGGCCCAACCCAATCATCCGGAATGCGCCCCGCAGCACCAGGCGCAGCACGTCGCGCCGGTCCGCGCCGAGCGCCATGCGAATCCCGATTTCGTTGGTCCGCTGCACCACGGTGTAGGCGGTAACGCCGTACAGTCCCACCGCCGCCAGGATCAGCGCCACCACGCCGAACAATCCGGCCAAGCCGGCCACGGCGCGCTGCTGGTCGAACATCAGCGCGATCTGCTCCTTCATGGTGCGCACGTTGACCACCGTCAGATTGGGGTCCACCTCGGCCAACGCTTTTCGCAGGACCGGTTCCAGAGCGCCCGTCGAGAGGCGCGAGCGGAGAAGCGCGGCGCCAATGAAGTGCGAGCGCGAATCCAGCATCTGCATGATGTCCTCTTTGTACTTCACGCTCTGGGCCAGCGGCACGAAGAACATGGGGCGGGCGGACCGGGCGGGCTGTGTGTACTTGGCGTCGCGTACTACGCCGGCGATGCGCCAGGTGCGCGAGTAGGCCGGCACGTCGATGCCGAAGTGTTTGTCCAGCGGATCTTCGTTGGGGAAGAACCGGCGGACGAATGCTTCGTTCACCACGGCGATGTTCTCGGTGGTCCGCGAGTCGGCCTCGGTGATGCCTCTGCCGCGCAGCACCTGCTGTCCGACGGTCTCGAAGTGGCCGGCGCTGACGCGGTCCCAGGAAGCGTTGGAGGTCTCGTTCATGACGGCCGGGCGCCCATCGACCACGATCAACTCGCCCCAGTTGTCCATGAGCGGGGAATACAGCGCCAGGCTGGCCCGCTCGATGCCGGGCACGCGCTGCAAGCGATCCTGCACGTTGCGATACAGCACTTCCAGGCGCTCCTGCGAATAGGACGACGGCAGGGGGTTCAAGCCGACGCTGATCAGGCCGTCGCTGCGAAACCCGAAGTCCTGCCGCTCCAGGTTGCCCAGGCTGCGAGCCAACAGGGCCGCTCCCGCCACCAGCACCACCGACAAGGTTGCCTGCACCACCAGCAGCGCCTTTCGCGGAAGCGAGGAATGGTCGCGCGTGCTGCGGTTCGCGCCGCGCAGCGCTTCCACCGGGTCGCGGCGGGTGGCCAGCCACGCGGGCGCGGCGCCAAAGACGACGCCGGTCAACAGGGACAAGCCAAACGCAAAGGCCAGCACGGGAACCGAGGGAGTGGTGTTAAACGGGAGGTAAGTCGCCGTGTGGAACGCCAGCGCCACAATCGTCTTGTCCGCGGCGAACGCGACCGCGAGGCCGGCCACCCCTCCGGCCATCGCCAGGAGAACGCTTTCCACCAGCGCCTGCGCAATCAGGCGCGCCCGCGAAGCGCCCATGGCCATTCGAATGGAGGTTTGCGTGCGCCGCGCCATGCCCCGCGCAATCAGCAGATTCGCTACATTCGCACAGGCGATGAGCAGCACCAGGCCGCACACGGCGAGCAGAATCTGCAGGCTGCGGCCGTAATCCTCGCGCATCACCTCCACCCCGTTGCCGGCCGCAATCACCTGGATGTTCTGCTTCGGAAGCACGCGGCGAATCTCGCTCATCCAGACGGCCGGATAGCCGCTGTCATGGTCCAGCCACTGGCGCAGCAGAGTGGTGAAACGCGCCGACAAGCCTGCGGTGCTGGCGCCCGGCTTCAGCCTCCCGATGGCGCGGAGCCAGGCGGAGATCGACTGCCGCAACAGAGAATCCCGACCGTTGATGAGCGGTTCCTGCTGGAGCGGAAGCCAGAAATCGGGCGGATCGCTGCGCAGGGTCTCCCCGAAGAAGCCCGGCGGCGCGACGCCGGCGATGGTGAACGGCTTGCCCTGAACGATGGCCACCGAACCGATGGCGGCTGCGTCGGCGCCCCACTCCATCTGCCACGTCCGGTAGCTGAGCACCGCTACGGGCGCGGCCGACGCGGCATCGTCGGAGGTCGAAAAAAGACGCCCCGCGAACGGGCGAATCCCGAATACCGAAAAGTAGTTGCCCGTCACGAACAAGCCGCGCAGGGGCTTGGCCGCCCGGTCGATGTTCGGCCGCAGCACGCTGTAGCGCCACGGCATGGACTGGAACGCCGTGACTTCGGCAAATTCCGGCGCGGCCGCCCGCAATCGTTCGAACAATGGGTACGAGTACATACCCCAGTTGTCCTGCGGGCCCCCTTCGACGCAGCACTCGTTCCCCGCCCCGATGCGATACAGGCTGCCGGGATCCGCGACCGGCAGAGAGCGGAGCATGATGTCGTGCATCAGGGAGAAGATGGCGGTGGTTCCGCCGATGCCGAGGGCCAGGGTCAGCACCGCCGTGAGGGTGAACACGGGGGAGTGACGGAACTGGCGAACGGCGTAAGAAAAGTCTCCGGATAGATTCAGCATGGGCGCGCCTCTCAGGGTATACGAGGAGTATACGAGGGAAACGTGCGCGCCGTTCCGTTCTGCCGCCGTGCCTAGCGAAGGCTCTCCGTGAAGAACCGGCTCACCCGCGCCTGGTACTCCGGACCGGCGACATCCAGCCCCTCGACGTGGCCTCCGGTGGGAATGCGCCAGAATTGCTTTGGCTCCCGGGCCGCCCGGAAATTCCGCTCGCTGTTGTCGGGCGGCACGACCTGGTCGTTCATGCAGTGGACGATCAGCAACGGCCGCGGGCCGATGCGCGCAATCGCGTCTACCGGACGGATGCGCTTCACGTCGATGCCCGTGCGCAAACGCACGATGGACATCGTCAGGGGCGCGAACAAAACCGGCGGAAGCCCGATGAAATGCTCGAAGCTGCTGGCGACCGCACTGGGTACGTCGCTGAAGCCGCTATCGTCCACCACGGCTTTGATGCGCGCGTCCGCCGCCGCCGCTAGAATGCTCGTGGCGGCGCCCAGAGAAAGGCCCAGGGCGCCGATCCGTTCGTGATCCACGTCGGGCCGTGTCATCAGATAGTCCACCGCCGATACCAGGTCGAGCGATTCGAGGCCGCCGAATGTCACCGTATCGCCGCCGCTGCCGCCCCGGTTCCGCATATCGTAGGTGAGAATCGTGAACCCCTGCCGCACCAGGAAGTCCGCGTAGGGCAGCATCTGGACCTGGTTGTCGCCATAGCCATGGGAGAGCACGACGGTGGCCCGGCGCTCCCCTGGTAAGAACCACGCCGCGATCCGGATCTGCGTCCGGCTCTCGAAGCTGACCGGGAGGGGATGCAGGTCCGGGAAGTCCGCCAGAGCCTTGGGGTAGTGAGCCGCAGCCGGGTGGATCGCGCGCTCCGAGGCCGTCCAACCGATACCGAAGAAGGCGGCACTCGCCAGCGCCACGACAATTGCGGACAGGAATAGGAGGCGGCGCGGCCATCGCGACGTCTTGCCCAGGGCGGAATGCATTATCTTATCCTCCAAACCAACGCACCGGCGCCATGGTAATCCACGGCACGTAGGTGATCAAGAGCACGCCCGCCAGCAGGATCAGGTAGAACGGCAGCGTGGCGCGGTACACGCTGGCCATGGGCCGCCGGAAACGATAGGCGGATAAACACAGGTTCATCCCCACGGGCGGCGTCAGATATCCCAGCTCGAGGTTCGACAAAAAGATGATACCGAGCTGCACCGGTGCGATCCCAAATGCAGTGGCGATGGGCGTGATCAGCGGTACCACGACGATAATCGCGGAGAAAACATCCATGAACGAGCCCTTCAAGAGCAGGACCAGGTTGAGCAGCAGCAGGAATACGTACTTCGAATGGATGTGCGCCTGGGTCCATTCGATGAGCCGGCCCGGCAACTGCGCGTCCACCAGGTAATTGGTAAAGCCGACGGCCACGCCCAGGATGAGCAGCACACCGCCCACCACGGTGACGCATTCCCTGGCCACGCCGGCATAGTCGCGGCTTGCCGACAGACCCCGGTACACCACGCACTCGACCAGAAAGGCGTATGCAACCGTGATCGCCCCCGCCTCCACCAGGGTGCCAAAACCTCCGAATAGCCCAACCAGCACGATCACCGGAACGGCCAGTTCCCACTTCGCCGCCCAGACGGCCGTGGCCGCCTCCGCCGGCGAGAACCGCGTGCGTTCGGCGTGGTTCCGGACACCCTGGTACACGCCCCACGCGGATACCAGGGCCACCAGCAGCAGGCCGGGCAGACAGCCGCCGATAAACAGTTGGTCAATCGGGGTGTGCGCATAGATGCCGTAGAGGATGACCGGCAGGCTAGGCGGGAACAGCAGTCCCAGCGAACCGGAAGCATTGATGAGGCCGATCGAGAAGTTTTCGGGATAGCGAGCCTTCACCAGCATGGGCAGCAGCAGGCCGCCCATGGCGAGGATCGTTACCCCGGAGCCGGCCCAGGTAAAGATGGCGCAGACCACCGCGGTGGTGATGGCCAGCCCTCCCGGGACCCATCCGATCAGCGCCTGATAGACCCGCAACAGGCGATGGTTGGCGCCGCCTTTCACCAGCAGGTACCCGGCGAACGTAAACAGCGGGATCGAGGGCAGCACGGGTGAGGCCACCAGGCGGTACGTCTCCACCGGCACCGCCGCCACGGGTACGCCTTCGTTCCAGAACAGCAGGAGCGCGATACCGCCCAGCGTGGCGAAAATCGGGAGACCGAGGAGGGCCGCGACCAGGACAACCGCGATTCCGGCGATGAGGAAGGTCGCGCTGTGCGCGGCCGGCAACAATCCAAACACGCAGGGGACGCACAATGCGATCGCAGCGGCGAGCCTGCCGCGCCGGCCCGGTGCGGCGTGCCACACGATGCCGGCTGCCACCGCCAGAAAGCCGGCCGGCATGACGGCTTGCGCCACCCATCGCGGGATGCCGGCCGCCAGCGTACCGCCCTCGAGACGTTCCGCATTGACGAGTTGCGCGCCTGCCCAGGCCAGGCACAGGGCAATGGCCGCGCCCACCGCAGACACGAAGATGCGCACGCTTCCGGCCCAGCGTGCCGGCAGAAAGGTGTTGGCCGAGAGCGCCAGCAGCCGGTCGGACCGGGCCGCCAGGGCGGCGCCGAGGAAGGCGATCCAGAGGGTCAGATGCTGCACCAGAACCGTCGAGCCCGGAATGCCGGGCAGCCTCCACTGCCGCGAGATCATCTCCGTGATGGGAAGCACCGCCATCAGCGTGAGAGCCGCCGCCGCAGCCAGGCGTTCAAGCGCACTCAGCCGGCCGCGATCTTCCGGCGCGGCATCGTCCGGGTCCCCGGCAAACACGTTCATCGCTGCGCTCCCGCGGCGCGCGCGCGGTACTCGTCGCGCAGCTTGCGGACCTGGTCGAACAGCGCGGCGGGAATCTGGCCGCCCCGCAACTTCGGATAAACGCCTTCCGCCTCCCGGCGCCACTCCGCCACCGTCGCGGCATCGATGGGAATCACTTGCAGCCTGCGTTTCTGCATGGTGACGATGGCCTCGTCTCCCATTTTCCGGATGCCGTCCCGCAAGCTGCCGCCGGCCTCCCGGGCGGCACCCATCATGCCACCGCGAAATCCCGCCGGAAGGGAATCCCACATGCGGCGGGTGACCATGGTAGCGCCGATCAAGGGAGCCCATTTCATATCGATCATGTTGCGGGCGATGCCAAAACTCTGGTTGAGTAGCGCGTAAAGCGGAGTGGTGGGGACCGCCTCGATGAGGCCGGTCTGCAGCCCGGTAAGAATGTCGGTGGCGGCCAGCGGCACGGCGCGAAACCCGTTGGCCTTCCAAAGGTCGAGCGTGTCGCTGTCTCCCGCAATGGTGAACAGCTTCATGCGGCGCATGTCCGCCAGGCGGCTGACGGGACGGGTAGTAAAGAAATGCACCCATCCGGCGTCGCCCCAGTTCAGCACCAGGTAGCCGCGCGCTTCGATCATCTTTTCCAACTGCGGCGCGACGCGCTCCCGCACGTAGTCCAGTTCTTCGTACGAATCGAACATCATAGGAATCTGGAGGGCCATCACGCCGGGCTCGATGGTGGACATACCCGCGCCGGAGAGCGCTACCGCCTGGATCTGGCCGATGCGCATCTTGTTGACCATGTCGGGCTCATCGCCGAGCACGCCGCCGGTGTAAATGACCAGCTTCACCTGGCCGCCCGAGATTTTGCGCCATCGCTCGCCCATCAGCTGGAGGGCCTGGTGCCACGGAGATCCATCGGGAGCAAGGGTCCCCATTTTTATGATGGTC
The DNA here is from genome assembly GCA_017883415.1 of Bryobacteraceae bacterium. GTDB lineage: Bacteria > Acidobacteriota > Terriglobia > Bryobacterales > Bryobacteraceae > JADGNR01. Next base: position 14,429 of record JADGNR010000026.1, read on the forward strand.
TGCGGCAGAGCCGGAGTCAGACATCCCAGTAAGAGCACACTCATCGTCGATCGCCACATTTCAGTCCTCCTTCTCCACCGGAGCGGAGGCGTCGAGGAACAAGTCATCGATCCGGCCGAGCAGCCAGCGTGCCCGCCGTTGCGCCACCAGGGTGGCCAGCCGCGTTTCGGGATGCTGCCCGGGATCGATCGCGAGCGCGCGTTCCAGCATCTCGCGAAAGGGGGCGCGGTCCTGCGCTGGTATCGCGGAGTTTTCGGCGTAGGAAACAAACAGGCTGGCACGCAGTCCGCCCGAAAGACGGAGCGCCTGCTGGTAATGGCGCTCCATCCGCGCCTGGCGTTCCGCGGCCTTCACGCCGGTGCGCGCCGCTTCGATATCGATCAGGAACTCCGGGAGCGCGCCCTGGTTCCAGCCCTCGTCCAGTTCCATGGCCCGCTGGATGAACGCCTCGACCACCGGCAACTGCGCGATCATCTCCGGATCGTCCTTGGAAGCCGAGATGGCGAGCCCGTGCGCTGCCGCCGTCCAGTAGAGAAGCGGTACATCCGCTTTCCGGACGCGGGACAGGGCCGCCAGTTGTTCGTTTTCGAGCGCGGCGCGCAGACCGGGATAACGCGCGTCGAGCGCGCGTAGGCCGTAGCGCCTGGCACGCAGGTAAAGGCGTCGCGCGCGGGCGCGCAAGGCGTTGCCTTCCTCCAGGTTTTCGGTAGCGGCGCGTTCGGCCCGCTGTCCGACGAAAGCGTACGAGTACTCGGTAAACCCGCTGGCGGTGGCAAGCAGCAGGCCGGTGTGGCGCGGGGACTCGGCCAGCAGGCTTTCCATCAGTTTCAGGGCGAACGGCAGCGCATCGCCGACCAGGTCGGGGTCGTCGTCGCTTTCGAACGTCGTGCCGGTGGACGCCAGCGCATTGCCGAGCTTGTTCACCGCAATTCTCTTGATGGAGCACCCGCCGGAGATGGCGGCGATCAGGATTGCGGCGCCCAGTTGCCGAATCGCGTGTGGGGACATAGCCTCAACCTCCGTTCCTGCCCGGGTTCCCGTTGTGCGCGCCTTCCGGAACTCGCCGCACTTCGGTTTCTTTCTCGAACGCTCGGTCGTCCAGCAGATACGGCAGCAGGTACCGGCGCAGTTCGGCGGTCGACGCGGTAAGAACCATCCGGTTATGATCGTCGGCGAGCCGCTCGTAGCGGAGCTGGCCGCGCGTTTCGATTTGCTCCTTGAACCAGGCACTGTCCATCTCCGCTATCCAGGCGGTATCCTTCTCGAACCGCAGTTTGAAGAACAGGTGCGCGGGTACCTGCGGCTCGTCGCTGGGGAAGTAGACATCCAGCAGGTACCGGCCGCGTGTTTTCAGCAGGCACATCGAGAACTTGAGCTTGTCTGACGAAGTCACCTCGTATCCGGGATCCCGGCGAGCGATGGTAACTCTGTCCGCTTGCTTTCCGCCAACCGCTTCCCAGGTGCCCACCAGCGCCGGTTCGAAGACGGCGTCCTTGTCATTCGGGGTCACGAGCGGATGCAGCGAAACGACGCCCGCGCATCCGGACAGGGAAGCTACTATCGCAAACAGAAACGTTAGTGTGAGTTTCGACATACGTGACTCCTGGATGCCCGGCAGGGCAGGCCGCGAGGCCTACCTTGCGGACGCGTGCGCTTGCTTACGCAGACGCCAGTTGACCAGAAACAGCCAGGCCGTAATAAAACAGGGCATGGCGAATATCAGCTTCACCCAAAACGGTCCCCGGACGATGAACGCAAAGACGATGGCGCAGGCGGTGAACATCACCGCTCCGAACCATTCCCGGCGCCACGCGACGACGAGGACCGCCACCATTACGAAGGTCGGAATCAGATGCATTGCGAGCGCGACGAGAGTCTGCCAGAAGCCGTGGGCTTCCCCGAAGACGTCCAGTGCGAAAAGGCTCACAAAAGCGATGAAGAGAATAGAGAGCGCCCGCGGCGCCCAGAATAATACCCGGTTGGATGGTGTCGGCATATGGCCTCCTTTGCCGCCAAAGCGGCTCCTTGTTTGGAATTCGACGCGCTCCGCTCCACTGGCGGGCCCGGCTGGAATTCACTTGCCGATCTGCATCAGGGCCACCACTCCGGCGTGGTCGGACGCAAACGGCGCCTTGAGACCGGTTTCGTCGATCTTGAGCGCGCGAACGCCGCGCGTAAAGATGAGATCGATGCGCTCGTTCGGGATGGCCGGGCCGCTGGCGAGATCTTCGAAAAACAACGGCCATGAGAAGCCCGTGCCCGGGAGGTTGCAATGCCGGCGCTGAAGCAAAATGCTACAGCGGCTACCGTAATTGCCCGGGCGATGAACTTGCTTGTGTGGTGTATCATAATGCGCCGATTCCTCGAAAGAACTAATCTGTCCGTGCGGGTTTCCTCGCCGGATACCCCGATTCTGGGTCCTCCGGCCCGCCCCCGTCCTGTATGAATTCGTATCAAAAGGTGATGAAACTCTGATTTTTGAGGCGAGACGGCATCGGGCTCGTGGTGCCGTACAGCTTTTCAGGCCCGAATCGCTGTGATAGCCTGACACTGGGGGCAGGTAAAGTGCCGGTCCCAGCGATTGAGGGATACGAGTTCGGGCCGTATCGTATTGACACCGGCGAGCGGTTGCTGCACCGCGGCGACCAGTTGATTCCGCTGCCTCCGAAGGTCATGGAGACCCTGCTCGTGCTGGTGCGCAACGCCGGCCGGATGGTCGACAAGAGCGACCTCATGAAGGCGGTCTGGCCCGACACCTTCGTCGAAGAGGGCGCCCTCACGCGCAACATCTCCCTGCTCCGGAAAACCCTGGAGGACACCGGTGACGTGGCCGCTTACATCGCGACCATTCCCAAGCGTGGCTATCGGTTTATCGCGCCCGTGCGCACCGTTGCGGTAGAGCCTTTCGCAGCGGCCGAGCCGGCGCAACGGCGGCCGCCACGGCGCACATCCGCCGCCAGGTGGATCGCTGTGGCTGCCGTCTTTCTGGTCGCCGCCCTTGCGGGTGTGGCGAAATACGTGATGGGGGACGGCGTCATTCGACCGGGCAGGGCCATGGCGGCGCCCGCCACCGCACTGGCGGTACTGCCCTTTCGCAACCTCGACAAGGACGCTTCTCAGGACTATTTCGCCGACGGCATGACCCAGGCGCTGATCACCGGCCTGGCCAACATACGGACCCTGCGCATCGTTTCCCTGGCGTCGGAGGCGGGCGGACAGAGGGACACTGCCGCATGGAATGCCATTTTGCGCGATCAGGCGGTGAGCCGGGTTTTGGAAGGAACGATCTTACGCTCCGGCCGGCGGATCCGTATCGACGCGCGCCTGATGGATCCCCGGACCCGGACCGTACATTGGGCCAACAGCTATGAGCGCGACGTGGAAGATGTCCTGGCTCTGGAATCGACGGTCGCCGAAGCCATCGCCAGCGAGATCCAGGTCAGCATCACCGCCGAGGACAAGGAACGCCTGCGCCCGCGGCGCCCGCCCAAACCGGGGGCGCTCGATGCCTATCTGCGAGGGCGCTACTTCTGGAACCGGCGGACCGAGGCAGGGTTGCGGCGGGCGGCGCAATATTTCGATCAGGCCATCGCCGCCGACCCCACCTATGCGCCCGCCTACGCCGGCTTGGCCGATTCCTACTCCGTGTTGGGGTCGGTGGGCACAGACGGCATGCCGCCGCGCGAGGCCATGCCCCGCGCGAAATCCGCCGCCGTGAAGGCCATCGAGTTAGACCCCACCCTGGCGGAAGGGCACATCTCCCTGGCCTATGTGCTCCTGTCCTACGATTGGGACCTGCCCGGCGCCGCCCGCGAGTTCTCCCGCGCGCTGGCGCTGAACCCGAACTCGGCGACGGCACACCACTGGTACAGCCACTACTTCATGGCCGCGGGAGATCTGGGGAAAGCCACCGCGGAGATGGACCAGGCGATTCAACTCGAGCCCCTATCGCCCAGCATCAATATCGGCGTGGGCTGGTGTCTCTACTATGCGCGGCAGTACGACCGGGCCGTCGAGCAATACCGTTCGGTGGCTGAGACCGACCCCAGCCTTCCCCTGGCGCATCAAACCTTGGGCATGGCGTACCAGCAAAAGGGAATGTACGCGGAAGCGATCGAGGAGTTCAAGCGCGCGGCGGCGTTTTCGGGCAACAACCCAGCCTCGGTGGCCGGTCTGGCAAGCGTCTATGCCTCCGCCGGTAAGCACTCCGAGGCCATGCGGGAACTCGCCGGGCTCGAGGAGATGTCGCGCACCCGCTATGTCCCGGCATTTTACTTTGCCACCATTCACTACGCGATGGGCGACCTGTCGAAGACCTTCGCGTGGGGCTGGAAAGCCCTGGGCGAGCGTAGCGACTACTTGATGTATCTGCGGGTCGAGCCGCGGGCCGGCAAACTGTCCGGCAATCCGGAATTCATTCGGGCCATGGCGGCTCTCCATCGATGAACGCTCTGCGCAATGCGGTCGCGGTGGCCTGCGGACTCGGCGCAGTCTGCTGGGCGGCGCGCTGCACCACGGTCTTGGAGCCCAGTGCCTTGCGCGAGTACGAGAACTTCGTTCACGGCGCGGAACCGGCGATGGCCGGCCGGTTCGACTCCGGGGAACTGGCGTGGGTGCCCGCCTCTGCCTTGCGTGACGCGGCTGCCCGGCTTGCTTCCGGCAAGTTGGTTCGATGGAACATCGGCGACGCTGCCCTGAATCGACGGATCGCCCAACAGAACGGCACCGTGATCCACTGGATCGGGGCCGTCCGCATCCCTGGCGCGAGCCTCGCCGGCCTCGAATCCGTGCTCGAAGATTTTGACGGCTACGATCGCATCTACCGGCCCATGGTCTTCGCCTGCAAAGCCGAGCGGAATGGGGATCGGCCGCACGCTTCTTACGACGTGATTCTCGGGCTGCACAGCATGTTCCGTTTCGCCTCCCTGTTTCCGCAGCACTACGCGTTCCGGGTCAAGGGACGCATCGACCACTCCACCAGGAACCTGCCAAACGGACCCGCGTTGCATGTCCACCTGGGCGCCAACGAGATTCGCGAGTCCGACAGCGGCTTGCCCGGGCGAACCGACTTCCTGGAGCCTTATCACGATCACGGCATCATGTGGGCTCTCAACACGTACTGGCGCGCACGCCAACAAGGCGCTTACCTCTATTTCGAGTTCGAGACCATCACCCTGGCGCGATCCGTGCAGGCGTTCGCCTGCAAAATCGGCTTCGTTCCGGTTCCGAAAGCAATCGTCTCGGCGGCGATGGACTCCTTGCCGGCGGATTCGGTCACGGTCATTCTGGAGGGGACGAGAGCCGAATGCGTGCGCAGAGCGGGGACGCCCTCCCGGAACGCGTCCGCTCCATGATCGCCGCACCTCTGGCCGATCTTCTGGTCGGGTTTGCTTTCCGGATCGTGGCGCGGCCCTGGTTCCGGATTCGTGTTCTCGGGAAGGAACATATCCCCTCCTGCGGGCCGGCTCTGCTGGTTTCCAATCACCTCACCTACCTGGACGCTTTCCTGATCGGAGCCTGCTTACGGCCGGTGGTCCGGTTCCTGGTGTGGAAGCCTTACTACGAACACCGGCTGTTGACCTGGGGCTTGCGGCTGGCGCAAGCAATCCCCGTGGAGACTACCCCTCACAGCGCGGCGCAAGCCATCGAGCGGGCCCGCGGCGCCCTGGAGCGCGGTAGTGTACTCTGCATCTTCGCCGAGGGTTCCATTAGCCGCACCGGGCATCTGCTTCCGTTCAAGCGCGGACTCGAAGCCATCGCCCGCGGCCTGAACGCTCCCGTGATTCCGGTTCGCCTTGAAATACTACGGCAGAACGTGTTCCGCATCAACGGTGGGCGATTCCTCTGGAAGATGCCGGCTGGCCTGAGGCATCCGGTGGTGATTTCCTTCGGCGCGCCCCTGCCGGCGTCAACGACGGCGTCTGAGGTGCGGAAGGCGGTTAAGCGGCTCGCCACCAGAGGCTCGTGACGCGCGGCGCAGAGTAGGCACACCCGGCCGCCAGCCGGAACACCGATTCGGTCTACCCCTGGGCCAGCGCCCGCTGCTGGTCGCAACTGTGTCCGGCAACGCAATCGGGGTCGCCCCCCGCCCATCGCAGGCAGACGAAACAGAGGCTGAGGTCCTCCCGCGGCTGCTCTCCGTTGAAAAGGGTTTCCAGACCGTCGAAGCCTTCAAAGACGGGTGGCAGGTTCTGCTCGTTCAATTTTACCGGTGCGGGAGCCATCGGACATACCTCCATGCGGAATTACCCGACAAGACGAGGATAGCCCATTCGATTTCGGATTTCAAGGTCCATTTAACCTTTTTACGAAAAGTGCAGGCGAATGCGACACCCCGTCGCGGCGCCCCTCGATGGATTTCGCCGCAGCTGTGCGTAATGCCACAAAACCACGGACGACGCTCTGCCGGAAATTGCGCCGCGGCGGGGAATACCACAATGGCCCCCTTGCTTTATGTGGATATTACGATATAATACTCCTATATATAGTGTTTGAGGCGACACCGAAGTGCCTCAAGCAGGGCTTCCGCGGAGGCGTACACGCCAGTCTCGCTGGATGCCGATGTGTGACTAGCTTCGTCACAGAACTCTACCAATCTGAAACGGCACGCGTTAGGCGACGGCTTTGGCCCAGACGCCGAAACGCATGGCGGCAGCGCGTGCTGTCGGCCGGTCGTCAGGGCCTCTAGACGTGGAAGGCGCGATGAACTCGCGCCAAAGGGAGACAGGCCGCATGTACGCTGACGTAATTGAACGACCATTTGAGTCGATCGAGAGCGCGCACGCCCTCATGGACATCCTGGCCGAGACCATTTTGGACTCGATCAAGGACCTCAACCGCGATCATCAGATCGCGCTCGATGAGGGGCAACTGCGCCGCGCGCAAGCGATCGAACTGACCATCTTCAAACTGAAGATGCTGAACAGCCATATACACAAGAGCCGCCTGCTGCTGAACGATCTGCGCACGCTGCGGCGTCTGATCCTGAACGAAAGAATGACGGTCGAGCAAGCGATGTCGGCCATGTAAAGGGAGGCAAAACGCTGCGGAGCGTGCCATACGGAACATGATAGTGGAAGCAATCCAATCCCCCGCGCAAGCTACTTACTGGTTAATCCAGGGACGCATCCTGTTCCTGTTCCTTCACCTTCTCGGCACGGCATGTTTCGCCTATATCGTGGCCCAGCGGCTTAGGCCGCTCCTCAGGGGCCAACGCGATTTTCGCTTCGACCGTCCTCTGGTCCGCCTGGGCAAGGTCCTGCAATTCTGGCTGGGCCAGTGGAAGCATCCCCGCTACCGGACCGCGGGGATCATGCATGTCCTGATCTTTGCCGGGTTCATCATCCTGGCGGCCCGCGCCTTTTCGCTGCTGGTTCTCGGAGTGGCGGGCGATTCCGCCGTGCCGGGCTCTTCGGGCACGCTCGGCCATCTGTACGATATCGTCAAGGACTACGCCGCGACCATCGTCTTCCTGGCCATGGGGGTCGCCGCCATTCGCCGGCTGGTCTTCAAGCCCAAGCGGTATGCCGTGCCCGCAAGGTACGGCAAAGCCCACACCGCCGATGCCATTTTCCTGTTGGGGCTGATTGCGCTCCTGATGGCGGCCGATGGCTTCTTCGAGGCCAGCCTGGCGGCGGGCCAGGCGCGGTTGGGCCAACCGGTGGAATTCCTGGCAGCGTACTCGATGCCGTGGATCTTGGAGCACGCCTTCGCCTCCGCTTCGCTCGCCACGCTATCCCATCTCCACCTGGGTTCCTACCTGGTCCACGAGTTCACGTTCTTCTTCCTGCTCTGCTACCGGCCGTTCGGCATCCAGTTCCACGTGGAGACGTCCCTGTTCAGCATCTACTTCGCCAAGCTGGATCGCTCCCACCTCAAGCCGGTGCGATGGGGTGTGGACGACGCCCACCTGGGCCAGGTGAAATCCTTCGGAGTAAAGCGCTTCGAAGATTTCACGTGGAAGCACATGCTGGACTTCTACTCCTGCGCCGACTGCGGCCGTTGCTCGGACCAGTGTCCGGCCAATGCCGTGGGCCGGCCGCTTTCGCCCCGGTTCATCACCACCAAGGCGAGGGATTACAGTTTCCGGCACTATCCGGTATTGGGCCGTTCCCTCGCAAGCGAGCCGTTGATCGGCGGTATTTATTCGGACGATGAAATCTGGTCCTGCACCACCTGCGGGGCCTGTGAAGCGGAATGCCCGCTGCTGCTCGAGTACATCGACAAGATCGTCGACTTGCGCCGCGGCATGATCGACGACGGCAACGTGCCGCAATCGCTGCAAAAGCCCCTCAAGGCCCTGGAAAGCCGCGGCAACCCCTACGGCAAAATGGAGAAGAAACGGGGCGACTGGGTCAAGGCGAAGGACTTCCAGCAAACCTGCGACGTCCCCGTCCTGAACGGGAAACTTACCGCCGGCACGCTGTACTTCGTCGACAGCATCACCTCCTACGACGACCGGATCCAGGCGATCGGCCGGGCCACGGCGCGGATTCTGCGCCACCTGGGCGAAGATTTCGGCATCCTCGGCGCCGGGGAGAAAGACAGCGGGCACGATGTCCGGCGGTTCGGCGAGGAGATGCTGTTCCAGGCCCTGCGCGATCACAATACCGAGGCGATACAGGCTTCCGGCGCCCGGCGGATTGTGACCGCCGACCCGCACGCCTTCAACGCGTTGAAGCACGACTACCGCGATATGCCCCCGGTGGAGCACATCAGCCAGGTGATCGCGAGCGAAGTGAAGGCCGGCAGAATCGCCTTCCGCCCGGTGGAGAACGCCACCGACGTGTACGCCTATCACGATCCGTGCTATCTGGGGCGGCACAACCAGGTGTACGACGACCCGCGGGAGGTGCTCGACGCCATTCCCGGCTTACAGCGGGTGGAAATGGGCCGCTCGCGCGACCGCTCGTTCTGTTGCGGCGGGGGCGGGCTGGCCCTGTTCTACGAGCCCAAAGAGGAGGAGCGGATGGGCGTGAAGCGGGTCCGCATGGCCGCCGAAGCGGGCGCCAACGTGATCGTGACCGCCTGCCCGTTCTGCATGGTGAATATGGAAGACGCCATCAAGGTGGCGGGGATGGAAGGCAAGATGACCGCCATCGACCTGGCGGAACTGGCCGACCGGCAGATGGTGCGGGAAGAAGTGGGAGCAGCAGTATGACCGCCCCCAGAGAGTTTTCCAGAATCCGTGGGGCAGCCAATCCTGGCTGCCGCCGGCTTTCAGCCGGCGCCGCCGGGCCGCGAAGACTCGTCAAAGGTCCGAAAGCGCCGCCTGAAAGGCGGCTGCGGGCAGGATTGCCCGCCCCACCAGCAGCAGTACAGGAAACCACCCTAGGAGACAGGAAGCATGGAGATTTTAGTTTGCGCACGAAGAGTGCCCGATACATCGGAAAACGAGATTTCGCTCAACGGTGCGGGCAACGACATCGAACGTGACGACCTGGTGTATTCGGTCAATGAACCGGATAACTACGCCGTCGAAGAGGCCCTGCAGATCGTCGCGCGCACCGGCGGCAACGTCACGGTGGCCACCGTGGGCGGCGAAGACGACGAGGAGATCCTGCGCCGCGAGATGGCCATGGGCGCGCAGGAGGCCGTGCTGATCTCCGACGAGGCCTTCCAAGGCTCCGACGGCCGCGGTATCGCGTCGATTTTGAGCGCCTTCGTGCGCAAAGGCCACTACGACCTGATCCTGACCGGGGTGCAAGCCGAGGACGGCGCCGCCCAGGTAGGCGGCATGCTGGCCGCCATGCTGGACTACCCCTTCGCTTCGCTGGTGAATGCCATCGAAGTCGTGGACGGCGGCAAGCTCAAGGTCAGCCGCGAAATCCAGGGCGGCAACAAGGAAATGAGCGAGATCGATCTCCCCTGCGTGCTCTCCATCCAGACCGGCATCAATGAGCCGCGCTATGTGGGCATGCGCGGCATCAAGCAGGTGGCTTCCCGGACCATCCCCAC
>JADGNR010000202.1 GCA_017883415.1 Bryobacteraceae bacterium
CCAGATCGAATTTGTCCTGCGCCGCCAGCAGCCAGAACGCCCCGGCCGCCGCCACCGCGATCCCGATCGGGAAGCGTATTGAAGTAACGATCGCCAGCCACCGCGTTCTCGCGGGGTGCCCTCGGAGCCCGGCTCTGAAAGGAAGCCTGTTCATCTTAGTGCCTCAATTGAAAGCGCAACGTCAAATCGGCCTGACTCTGCGGAAACTGCGGCGGCAGGGCGGGAAACGGAGCCGCATCCTGAATCGCGCGCATCGCGGAGAAATCCAGCGCCCGGTTCCCGCTGGTCTCGGCCACCTTGACATTGCTTACCGATCCGTCGCGCCTTATGGTGAACATCACGGCCACCGGCGGCGCGGCCTGATTGTAAAGATCGCCGGTTTTCCACTTTTGTGCCACCAGGTCGCGCAGGCGGGTGGCATACTCGCCGAATTGCGTGCCGAACGGCGAATTGTCGCCGATCCCCACCCCGCCCCCGCCGCTCATTCCGTACATGGGGGTATTCGCCCTCTGCCCCGCCGCGCTATAGGTTTGGTTGGGCAGATCCTTCTGCTGCTCCCGCCATTTATTGGGCCGCGAGGCGGCTTCCGCCGGCCGCTTCTTCGCCGCGTTCCGGCTGTTGAGCGGAATGGCATCCGGTTCCGGGACCTTCACCTTGGGCTGCGTTTTGGCCTTCGGCTTGGGCTCGGGCACCGCCGATTCGGTGTCGTTGGCTACCGGGTTCTTCGGTCCGGATTGGCTCGGCAGCGGGATCGAGGCCACCGGATTGACCATCACCGATCCGATGCCGCCGCCGGTGGGACTCCCCATCTGGATGTGCGCGGCCTGTTCCGCGGCGGTCGCCAGAACCAGCGCGGCCACCGCCAAAACGTGCAGAATCACCGATCCCCAGAACGGCCTCGAGAGGCTTTCCGGCTGGTCCAGGATGTCGGCGTGCGAGGTCATGGCTTGCGCCCTTTGACCGCCGTGTCCTCCGGCTGGGTGACCATGTTCACGTTGATCTTGGCTTCGCCGAGGGCGGATAAAACCTGCGCGATGGAATCGTAGATGGTCTCCTTGTCCGCGCGGACGTAAACCGCCTTGGCCTTCCCGTAACGCTGGCGGATGGCCGCGGCCAGATCGTGGATGTTGGCCGGCTTGTCGTTGAGCCAGGTGGTGCCGTCCTTCTGGATCGACACGACCGGCATCTCCGGCTGCGAGGAATCCTTCACCGCCCGCACCTTGGGCACGTCCACCTCGATGCCGTACTCCATCACGTGGGCCGTGAGCATGAAGATGATCAGCAGCACCAGCACCACGTCGACAAACGGGGTGACGTTGATTTCCGAAAGAGAGGCCCCGCCGCGCCGCCTCCGCGACCCGTATCCGCCGCCATTGACCTGCATTGCCATCGCGCCTACTCTCCGAAACTGCGCTCGGCCATGTTCAAAAACTCCAGCGTGAAGTCATCCATGCGCGCCCCCATCTCCCGTATGCGGTTGCCGAAGAGGTTGTAAAAGATGGCGGCGGGGATAGCGGCCGCCAGACCCACCGCGGTGGCCACCAGCGCCACCGCAATCCCCGGTCCGACCGTCCGCAGACTGGTGCTGCCCAGTTGGCTCAGATCCAGGAATGCCCGGATAATGCCCAACACCGTGCCCAGCAGCCCGACAAAAGGTGTCACCGTGGCGGTGGTGGCCAGCTTGTCCATGTTGCGCTCGAGCTTGGCCAGTTCTTCGCTGACCCCCAGTTGCAGCGAACGTTCCAGAGCCATGCGATTGGTCAGTTTGCCCTTCCCCTTCACCTGGCGCTCGACTTCTTCGTAGCCGAAATCGAACACCGCCACCAGGGGCGACGGGCGATACTGCTCGCTCGCCACCATGACCGCTTCCAGCCCGGGCGCCTTGCGGAACGCCCGCAGAAAGCGCGCATTGATCCGGCGTGCGCCGCGAAACGTGTTCCATTTGGCGAAGATGACGGTCCAGGAATAGACCGAGAAGCACACCAGAAGGCCTAACACAGCCATCCCCATGGGACCGCCGTGCTGGACCATGTCTAAAATATCTGTCTGCAGGAGGAGGGCTATGGGAGCCTGGAAGCTCAATTCGTCTCCTAATCTCAAGCCTATCATAGAGACGCGGGCCGACCGGAAAAAGACGCCGCGCGGAGGGTGATGGATCAGACGCAGTGGGATAGGCCTCCCGGCCTGTCCCCATTGGCCCGAAGGGCCAATGGCGATGAAAACCCGGTGGGACAGGCTTAAGACTGTCGGCGGCAGGCTGAAGCCCGCCCCACCCCGGCAGCACCTTCAATGGCTTGCGTAGGCTTTCCACCGTGCCCAGCGCGCGAAGCGCGCCTGCGGCGCGGAGGCCGGGAGGCCTGCCCCACTGGACTCTTTCACACGTTTCGGGCGCCGGAAGGGAAGGAGGGAAGCGTGGGACAGGCCCCGGCGCCGGGTTGGCGCAGGTGCCCCGAGAGCCGCTCCCGTCAGAGAGCGGGCGCGCGAAAACCGCTACGCCCAGATTGCCATTGCGGGCTTATCTGACGGGCGCTGAAAAAAACGCGGCGCATGAAACGGCTGGAAGCGGTAACCGATGCCGAAGATGGTCTCGATGTACTGATCTGCGTAATTGCCCAGTTTCTTGCGCACGCGCCGCACATGAACGTCCAGCGTGCGCGTACGGATTTCGGCCCCGTAGCCCCAGACGCGCATGAGCAACGCCTCGCGCGGTATGATCTCGCCGGCATGTTGCACGAGTAAGGCCAGCAGGTCGTACTCCTTGCGGGTCAATATCATACGCTCGGCGTCCAGGATTGCGGCCTGCTGATCGAAATCGATCAGCAGATGCTCATCCCGATACGGTTGCACACGGTTGCTGTTCACTGCGCTTGGCCCCATTCGCCCTCCTTCGTCCTCTGAGATCCATGCTACGGGGGTGCGGCGTTTAGTTGATCGCGGACTTGTAAATTGTTTGTAAAAAGCGGCAAAAAGGGCTTGCTATTCAATAATAAAGGGTCCTGAATTGGCCACACGCAGCACCCGGTCGTGCTCGGCGAAGACGCGTATGCGACACTTCACGGCGCCCGGGGGAGCCGCCGTTTCCGCGTGAAATGCCGCTTCCTCGCCGGGTGCGAGAATCTCTTCGTCGATTCCCGTCCGCTGACTGGTGAGCGGCTGGTCCTCCGCCGACAGAAAGTCGAAGAAGATCACCAACCCCCGCACCGGTTTTTCTCCGGTGACCCGCAGGCTGCCATCGAGCGCGATCTTTTGCTCCATGCGCCGCACCTTTGCCTCCAGAATCTGGATGTCGGGCGGCTTCTTCTTCTGGTCCTTCTGGTACGCCGCGGAGGCGCACAGAGCCACACTCACGAACGCGAGAAGAAGAGCCCTCATGGCCGTCCAGTGTAGCTCAAGCGAAACGCATCCGTCCCAGCAGAGCCTGAAACCTGGGTTCGGCGCGGAGCGGATCGTACAGGGGGTGGACCTTCAGGCCGGCCAAGGGCAGATCCTTCTGCCGGCATCCCGTCTCCAGCCACTCCAGGGCGCGGCCGTAGTCGCGCAATCCGAGGTGCACGACGGCGAAGCACGTGGCCGGAACATAGATGCGCCGGCCCATGGCTTCCAGTTCCGCCAGAAGTCCGCGGGCGCGCGGCGCATCGCCGGCCAGACCATGGACCTGCCCCATGGCGGCCAGAATATTGGGGACATCGCCGGCCAGCGAGCGGCCCTTTTGCAGCATGGCCAGGGCGTCTGGATATTGGCCCGTCTGCGCATGGACCCTGCCCAGGGAGGTGTAGCCTTTGTAGAACGAGGGATCGTCGCGGATCAGCTCGCCGAGCAGGACGGCGGCCTCTTCATAGCGCCGCTCCAGCATCAGAAGATAGGGGCGCCCATCGCGGAAAATGCTGGAGAGCGGGTCCAGTTGCAGGGCGAGATCGATTTCCGCGCGCGCCTCGTCGAAGCGGCCGAGGATGGCATAGTGGTCGAGGGCCAGCCAATAGTGTGCCGTGGCATAGCCGGGGTTAAGCGCAATGGCGCTCTGGTAAAGGAACTCGGCATCTTCCCACTCCCAATCGTAGAGGCCGCGGATGAGCGCCAGCGAGGCGTGAGCCTCGCCCAACTGCGGGTCGAGCGCAATGGCGCGGGAGGCCGCGGCCTTGGCCTTGGGCATCCCCTCGGCGGGGTGCAACAGGCCGTAATCCACCAGCAGGGTGCAGGCATCGGCGAGCCCCGAATGCGCCAGGGCGGAACTTTCATCGGCGGCGACCGCGCTTGCAAAGCAGTCCACGCTGCGCTGCAGGTCTTCCGGCGTGCGCCGGCGCAGGAAGTGGCGGCCCTTGAGATACCAGTCGTAGGAGCTGATGGTGGAGCGGCCGCGGCCCACCGGGGCCTCTTCCCTTCCACCGGCCAGCCGCACGCGCAGGGTGCGGACGATGGCGCGCGCGATCTCTTCCTGGATGGCGAAGACGTCCTCCACCTGGCGGTCGAACGTTTCCGACCACAGGTAGACGCCGGTTTCGGTATCGATGAGCTGGGCGCGCACACGCAGCTCGGGTCCCGCCATGCGCACGCTGCCGGTGAGCGCCGCGCCGACGTGCAACCGCTGGCGGATGGCGGCGAGGTCCTGCTGCCGCCCGCGCAACTGCTCGGCCGAGTTCCACGCCACCACGCGCATACCCGGCACCTTGGTCAGGGCATGGATGAGTTCCTCGGTCAGGCCGTCGCTGAAATACTCGCTTTCCTTGTTGGCGCTGAGGTTCACCAGCGGCAGCACGGCGATGGTGTTGATCTCCGGCTCCGTGACGGACGCCTGCGTTTCCGCACGCGCGCCAATCCTCGGCGCGTAGCTGCCCGCGGGGAATTCGATGGCGATGGCGTCGGTACGTCCGTCGCTTTCGTAATACGCTTTCAGTTTTTGACGCAGGCGCCGCGCCTCCACGCGGACGATGGGGTCGACCCGCGGATCGTAGGTCGGCTCGCGGTCGAATACGTCGACTCCGATCAGGTACTCCTTCAGATCGTCGGCCTTCCCTTCCAGGGTGTGCTCCACCGCCAGGCGCAAAAACCGGCCCATGCGCGCGGAACGGACGAAAAGGTGGTGCGCCAGAATCTTGTCCATCTGCCGGCGGACCGCGGAGGGGGAAATGGGAGCCTGCTTCGCCTGCGACACAGTGGTACTAATTATTTCAGCGTTGCGTGGCGGGAGCAATCCGCCGGCAGGCGCCCATTTCTACTTCTTGGGCGCTCCCGTCGCGCGCCGGTAGATGGTCTCGAAATCCGGCTTGCCGTGGATGGTGACGTTGCTGGTAGTGGATTCACCCGGCGTGGTGCGCTCCTGTGGCCGCGGCGAGGCGTCGGGGTCCGCCACCGTGGTCTTGGATTCCTTGGTCACCCGGCCGCCTGGCGGGCGCGCATCGACGCGGTCGATCTGGTCCCTGGGAATGGCCACCTGTTCGTTCTTCAAGACGATCACCAGGTTGTCGCCGGTCAGCTCGTCGATCTTTCCCACGACCGGTGCGGCGGCGCCCTTCTTATAGACGCGGATTTCGGTGCCGCTCTTGAGATCGCGTACTTTGGTCCAGGCATCCTCGGCGCCCAGGGCCACGGCGGCGCTTAGGAAAAAGAACAGAATCCTGCGCATGGGGGATCTCGCTTTCTGCCGCGAGTCTATCAAAAACGCGGGAGCGCCGGTTGACGACCCAATCGTGGGGCAGCCAATCCTGGCTGCCGCCGGCTATCAGCCGGCGCCATGGCCCGGAAAGCCGCCTGAAAGCCGGCTGCGGGCAGGATTGCCCGCCCCACGACTCTTGCAGAGCAGCCGTTGGGCGCCCGGTTGACACCCGGCACCGGAAAGCGATATCAGTTGAGGTCATATGAAATTCCCCTCCGCCCGCCTTGCGAGCCTGCTCGTGGTGTGCACTCTCGCGTCGATGCCTTCTCTCGCGCAGTCCAGGAAGTCCAAACCCGCCGCGGAGAAAACCGCCGCGCAGAACGTCCCCCAGAAACTCGACGAGGAGTACACCGCGCTGATCAAGAAGTACTTGCAGGATCCGCGCATCTCGACCGAACTGGTGGATCATATGCCGGCCTCGGACACCGTGCCCTCGCCGCTCAAGTTCTTCGGACGGATTCCGGGCACGCCCGGCGAGCTCACCTACGCCAAGGACATCGCCCGGTATTACGAGGCGCTGGCGAAGGCCTCCCCCCGCGCCATGTTCTGGAAAATCGGGCAAACCGAGGAGGGTCGGGATCAGGTGCTGCTGGCCATCGCCGACGAAGCCACCATCAAACAGATCGACAAGTACAAGGCCATGCTGGCGCAGTTGGGCGACCCGCGCAAGATCACCGAGGAACAGGCCAGGGAGTTGATCAAAACCGCCAAGCCCATCTACTGGGCCAACAGCGGCATCCACTCGCCCGAGACCGGCGGCCCGGAGATGCTCATCGAGCTGGCCTATCGCCTGATCGTGGAGGAGAGCCCGTTCATCCAGACCATCCGCAACAACTCCATCGTGCTGATCACACCGGTGATCGAAGTGGACGGGCGGGAACGGGTGGTGGACACGTACTACTACGGGAAAAAGACGGGCAAGCCGAAACCGCCGCTGATGTATTGGGGCAAGTACGTGCAGCACGACAACAATCGCGACGGCATGGGGCAATTCCTGAAGATCACGCAGAATTTCACGCGGGCGATGCTGGAATGGCACCCCACCATCGTGCACGATCTGCATGAAGCCCAGTCGTACCTGTATGTCTCCACCGGCACGGGCCCCTACAACACCTCGCTCGACCCTATCGCCATCGACGAATGGTGGTTGCTGGGCGAGACCGAAGTGATGGAGATGGCCAAGCGCAACGTACCGGGCGTGTGGACCTACGGCTTCTACGACGGATGGGTGCCCAATTACCTGTTCTGGATCGCGCTCACGCACAACTCCTTCGGACGTTTCTACGAAGTGCAGAGCTACGGGCCGGACATCAACGAAAACCTGCGGCTGCAGCCCACCGTCACCAGCCGCGAGTGGTTCCGGCCGAATCCTCCCCTGCCGGTCATCAAGTGGGGACCGCGCAACAACACCAACATCCAGGAGTCCACGCTGCTCATCGCCATGAACCAGGTGGCCAAGAGCCGGGAGCTGTACCTGGAGAATTACTACGCCAAGAACAAGCGGTCGATCGACAAGGGCAAAAGCGGCCCGCCCTACGCGTGGGTGGTTCCGGCGGGGCAGCGGCGCAAGGCGGACGCCGCCGATTTCGTCAACGAGCTGCGCAAGCAGGGGGTGGAGGTCCACACCGCCAACGCCGCGTTCAAAGCGGGGAATCTGGACGTGGCGGCGGGCGACTATATCGTGCGGGCCGATCAACCGTACCGCACGCTGGCCGACATGTACTTCAGCATTCAGAACTATCCGCCGGCCAATCCGCGGCCCTACGACGACACCGGCTGGACCATGCAGTACATGCGCAACGTGAAGCTGATGCCGGTCACCGACAAGGCCGTGTTGGACCGCCCCATGACCATGCTGGCCGCCGATGCGCGGGCGGCTGGAGGCATCGAGGGAACCGGCTCCTTCGTGGTGGTGGAGCACACCAGCGACAACAACCTGATGTCCTTCCGCTTCAAGAACCAGGACGTGAAGATGATGGCCGCGGAGGAAGATTTCGAATGGAACGGCCATAAATTCCGCGCCGGCGCATTCCTGATTGCCAATGCCGACCGCGCGCGGCTCGAGCCGCAGCTCAAAGAGCTGGGCCTTTCGGCATGGGCCGCCGCCGCGGCGCCCACCGTGAAAATGCACGATCTGACCGTGCCGCGAATCGGGTACGTGCATTCCTGGCAGCGCACGCAGGACGAGGGCTGGGTGCGCGCGGCGCTGGACCACTACGGCGTCCCGTACACCTATTTCGCGGACCAGAAGCTGCGCGACGGAAACCTGCGCGCCAGGTACGACGTGATCGTCTTCCCGCACACCGGCGGTAACGCGCAATCGATGCTCGCCGGGATTCCCAAGACCGGCGCCGACCCGGTTCCGTACAAGAAGACGGACCTGACGCCCAACCTGGGGGCGCTCGATCAGAGCGACGACATCCGCGGCGGCATGGGTTTCGAGGGCCTGCAGGAACTCGGACGGTTCGTCCAGGAAGGCGGCACGCTGATCGCCGAGGGCTCCACCGCGACGCTGATGGCGGAGTACGACCTGGCCGGCGGCGTGACCGTGGAGCATCCCACGCAATTGTTCGCGCGCGGCTCGATTCTGCGCGGCGTGTTCGCCGATTTGAAGAGCCCCATCGCTTATGGTTTCGACGGCAAAGACCTGCCGGTCTACTTCTCGCAGGACCCGGTGCTGAACGCGGGTGGCGGCGGGGGCGCGGCGGCCTTCCCCGGCGGGTTCGGCGGCGGGCGCGGCGGAGCGGGCGCGATTGAAGGTGTGGGACAGAACGTAACGCCGAATGCCGTTCCGATTCACATCTCTCCACTGGAGCCGGGTGGCGCGGACACTCCGGCCGAGGCGCCGGCGGGCGGACGCGGCGGACGGGGAGCCGCCGGCGGTGGCGGCGGGGGTGGTGGCGGACGCGGCGGAGCGCCCGGCGGCGGATTGGGTGCGGCGCCTGCGGAACGCCCGCGCGTGGTGATCCAATTTCCCGCCAACGCCAATGACATGCTGCTTTCCGGTACGCTGGCCGGTGGCGAAGCGCTGGCCAACCGTGCGGCCGCCGTCGACGTGCCGCTCGGCAAGGGCCACATCGTCATGTTTGCGCTGCGGCCCTTCTGGCGATGGCAGACGCAGGGGACCTACTTCCTGGCGTTCAACGCGATTCTCAACTGGGACCACCTGGACGCCGGCAAAGCGGCGCCGGCGCGGCCGCAGGCGAGCGAGGCCGGGCAGAACTAGTCGCGGCGTCAGAAGCCGGAGGAAGATCGGCAAGCTAAAGCATGCCCCACCAGCCATAATGGAATTGTGCGCTCCGTCTTGATCGCCGTGCTGGTGACGTCGACGGCATGCGCGCAGTCGGTGATCAATCCCGCCAGGGCTGCCAGAGCGGAGCGGACTCTCGAAGCCCACGCAGGCGAAACTCCGCTGCGGTGCGATCTCACGCCCCTCAAGCCGGCGCTCAACTTCGGGTTCCGCTTCCAGGCCGGGTACGTCTTCCACGTGCCCATGAACCAGTATTCCGGCCCGGGGCACGGGTTGCTCGCCATCACCCGGATTACGGCCGAGGGCGGCGACCGCAAGCCGGTGTATCTCAGCCAGCGCACGGCTTTGCCGACCGTTCCCAAGACCAACATGGATGGGGAAGTGGGCGGCGTGTACCTGCTGGGCGAGGGCCGGTATCGCGTCAAATGGATCCTGCTGGACGACAGCGGCCGCGCGTGCCGCAAAGAGTGGCGCATCGAGGCCCGGCGGGGGCGAAGCGAGCGGAGCGTGAAGCTGGCCATACCGGGAGATACCGTGGCCGATCTGTCCCTGCGCACCTTGCCCGCCCGCCCCCGCGCTCCCGACGATGCCGCGCCCTTGCGTCTGACGGTGCTGCTGAACGCCGCGCCGCTGGCCCCGCGGAGGAACAGCCTGCGTGCCAGCGACCGGGTGATGTTGCTGGCCACGCTCGCTTCGTTTCTGGAGCGCATGTCCGCGCGTTCGGTGCGGCTGACCGTCTTCAATCTGGAGCAGCAGAAGATCCTGTATCGTCAGGATGGTTTCAGCCCCGATGAGATGGACCGGGTAGCGCAGTCCATCAACGAGCTCCAACTGGGGCTGGTGGACGTCCATGTGCTGCAGAACCCCACCGGCCACCTGGACCTGCTGGCCAACATGGTGAATGAGGAACTCCGCGCCCGGGAACCGTCCGATGCGGTGGTCTTTCTGGGGCCGCAGGCGCGTTTTGCCGGCAAGATTTCCGAAGACGTTCTGGAGAAGCCGCACGGGGCCGCCCCCCGCTTCTTCTACCTGCAAATCATGCCCTTTCCCCGCCTCGTGTCTCCCGGAACCCCGTTAGCCATGGCGAGCCGGCCGCCGCCCTTTACTCTTCCTCCAGGGGCCCTGCCCCCCGGCGCCGAACTGGCCGAGCCGGGCATGTCCGACAGCATCAGTATGGCGGTGGCGAAGCTGAAGGGAAAGACCATCACCCTGCACACGCCGGGTGAGTTTGAGAAGGCCATCGAGCAGGTGGAACGGCGCACCGGCGGGGGCA
>JADGNR010000487.1 GCA_017883415.1 Bryobacteraceae bacterium
CTGCCCGCACCCTCTCCCTGGCGGTGGACGATGCCTCCGACCCCTCCGCGCGCACCGTGGCCGAGCGGATCGCCCTCAACGCGCGCGACGCCGGCCTGCTGGTTTCCGTGGCGCCCCGCACCGCTGGCGCCGATGTGCGCCTGGTGGAAGTGCGCATGGCGTCTTCCGATCCCGCGCGGGCACTGGCGGCCCTCGCCCTTGCGCTCGGCCTCGCGGAACCGCCCCGCGCCGACTCCCCCGAAGCGCTCTACGCCGCCGAGCGTGCGCTGCTTGGAGACTTCCGCGTGGTTCCGCTGTTCCACCTTCCCGACGTTTACGGGGTGAGCCCGCGCATCCATGCCGGGCCCGGAATGAGCCTCGGAATTACCCCGCTGGGCGAGTGGCGGTTCGGCGGCTTGTGGTTGGAAGGCAGCAAGCCATGACGTTTCGCACCCGCCTGCTGATCGTGTTCACGGTGGCGGTGGCCGCTTCGGTGGGCATGGTGGAGCTGCTGGTTTCGCACCGCACCCGCCTGGCGTTCGAAGCGGTGGAAGGCCAGCGCGTGGATGCGCTGGTGGCGCAGTTCCAGAAGGAGTTCGAGCGGCGCCGGCAGGAGATCGTACGCGCCGTCGACGACATCGCCCTCTCCCGAACGGCGGTGGATCTCGCCATTTCTCCGGAGCCTTCCACCACCCTGGCCGCCGAACTCGCCAAGGCGCACGGGCTGGCACTGCTGGAGCTGGTGGCGGACGACGGCGCCATTGTCTCCTCCGCGGAGTGGCCCGCCCGCTTCAGCTATAAGGAGGAGTGGCTCGCCACCGGCGAAAACTGGAAACTCCGCGGCGCCTTCCTGAAACGCGAGGAGCTGCCCGACGGGGTCGCGCTGGCGCTGCGGGCGGTGGCCACCGCCACCCCCGGCGACCGCAAACTCTATGTCGCCGGCGGACAGCCGCTCGACCGCGAGTTCCTTTCCACCCTGGTGCTGCCGGCGGGCATGCGGGTGCTGCTCTATCGCCATCTCGACCCCCAATTCTCGCCCGCCAACCTGGTGGATGCCGCCGGGCCCGTGGCGTCGGCCGAGCTCTTCCGGCCGCTCATCGAGGAGGTCGAGCGGCAGGGACGGGAAGTCACTCAAACTCTCGGCTCAGGCGCCGGCGCGGAAACCTTTCATACCCTGCTGCTTAAGGGATACGAAGGGAATCTGCTGGGCGTCCTGCTGGTGGGCAGCTCGCGCCGCGAGCTGGTGGAGCTGGAATCGTCCCTTCTTCGGACGGGGAGCGTGGTGGCCGCGGCCGGCATTCTGGTGGCCATCGCGCTCGGCTGGTGGGCCACGGCGCGCATCACGCGCCCGGTGCGCCGGCTGGCCGAAAGCGCCGCCAAGGTGGCCGCCGGCGACTGGGGCGCCACCGTTCAGACGGCTTCCCGCGATGAGATTGGCCAACTGGCGCGGGCCTTCAACCGCATGACCGAACAGCTAGTGAACCAGCGCGAGCGGCTGGTGCAGGCCGAGCGCGTGGCGGCCTGGCGCGAGCTGGCGCGGCGGCTCGCGCACGAGCTCAAGAACCCGCTGTTCCCCCTGCAGATCACCGTCGAGAACATGCAGCGGGCGCGCGAGCGCTTCCCCGAACAGTTCGACGAAGTCTTCCGCGAGGGCACGGCCACGCTGCTGGCCGAGTTGGCCAACCTGAAGGGGATCATCGGCCGCTTCAGCGACTTCGCCAAAATGCCCGCGCCCGAGAAGCAGCCGGTGGACTGCAACGCCCTGGCCGCCCAAACCCTGAAGCTGTTCGAGGCGCAACTCCAGCAGGCCGGCGTGCGCGCCTCGGCCGTGCTCGATCCCAACCTGCGCCCGATCCAGGCCGATCCCGAGCAGATGGCGCGCGTGCTGCGCAACCTCATCCTGAACGCGATCGACGCCATGCCCTCGGGCGGCGATCTGACCGTCCGGACCATGGCGCGAGAGGGCGGCGTACGCCTGGAGATCTCCGACACCGGCCAGGGACTCACTCCCGAGGAATGCGCGCGCCTCTTCACCCCGTACTACACCACCAAGACGCACGGCACCGGGCTGGGCCTGGCCATTGTGCAATCGGTGGTGAGCGACCACCAGGGCCGCATCTCGGTCGAGAGCCAGCCCGGCAAGGGCGCGACGTTCCGCATCGACCTGGGGTAAGTGCAATGGCATCTGTCCCTGTGTTTCCGTGCTTTAGTGTATGCTGAAGAGGAGGCGAAACTCCGAAATGAAGGTCGTGATCGGAATCACGTGCTTAACGAGGCTGGCGGCCGCCAGGGGCATCGTTGCGCTGGTAGTGCTGACGGCGACCTGTCTGGCCGCCGGACAGATTGACGTGTTCCTGCCCGGCCGCCATGTGGAAACCGTCATGGCAACTCAGGCGGGGCTGTCGATGCAGAAGGCGCTGCTGGATAATGGCGGAATCGCACTGACCGATACCAATAACCAGCGGATCGCCATCCTGGGCACCGACGGCCGCATACAGATCCTAGTTCAGCTTGATAATGTTGTTGATTCCCGCTGCGTCGCGGCACTGCCGGGAAACCGCCTGGTGTATGCCGTCAACGGTGGAATCCGCGTGCACGACGTGCAAACCGGCCAGGTCGAGACACGTGGTGCGATTCCCTCGAGTGAGTTTATTCAGTCTCTGGGATCGGACACCGCCGGAAACGTGTATGCGGCTACATCCCAGAACAACCTCTACCGGTTCGGAACCGATGGACGCCGCGACTTGCTCGCTTCCAACCTTTCGTTCAACGGGATTTCCGATATTGCGGTCGGCCTGGGTGGCGAAGTGTACGTCGCAGGCAATACCCACGTGGTCAAGGTCGATTCCGGCCGGGTAACCGTCGTTTCAAGCGGCCTCCACAACGAGCCGGTGTGGGTAGCGATCAGGCCAGACGGAAAACTCTACATCAACGAACCTACTAAGCACCTTCAGCTTTTTGACCCAGTGACAGGGGCGACCAGTTCCGTCGCCCTGCCGCCGGGCTTCAATGCCGGTGGAGACATCGTGGTCCCGTCCGACGAAGAGATCGTGTTCCAAAGTCAGGCGGCCTTTTTCAGATATAATTTGGTCTCCGGCGCAGTCTCAACCGTGCTCACGATTGATGGCAACAACAAGCCCTTCGCAGTGGCGGGCGACGGCTTCCTATACATCGGGACCATCTGGAGAATGGGGGTATTGAACTCCCGGCTGGCTCGGATAGGCCCCGGTGGTACAGGTGGATTCCAATACCTCGACAGCGTGCCCGTCAAGATAATCCAGGCTCTTGAAGCCGACTCTCGCGGCCGCCTGGGTGTTATCGCCGACGGTCAACTGAAGCGGGTGGAGGCAGACGGGTCGCTGACTACGTTCAGCCGGTTCCTGCCGCCCAACTTCTATGGACTGGCGATGTCGAGCGATGGCGATTGGTATGTAACCACAACGAACTGGGCGGACACCATCCGAATCTATCGCGTCCGCGAGGGCGGCACGGATGGCCAGGTGATTGCCACTATCGACCGCACCCTGTTGCCCGACTCAGCAAACATGGTCGATGTCAGCGCCGCCATAACGCCAAAGGGCGAACTGGCGATTGTGGTGTCGGCCACGACTATTGCAGGCCACTGCTACCAACGAGTCTACCGGGTCAATCCCGACGGGAGCGCATTGCGCGAGGTTGCCAACCTGGACAGTCAGCGGATCGGATGCCAGGTCGACATCGCAGCCGCTCCGAACGGCGACCTGTATGTCCTGGGGTGCGTCGCCGGATCGGGCGGATCGGCCGGAAACTACAACTCCATCTTTCTGATCGATGAATCGAACGTGCCGAGGGAGGCGGTGAGAATCGCATCCGGCAACGATCCGAGTAGCCTTTCGGTGGACGACCAGGGGAACCTCTGGTTTTCCGCGACAAACGGCGTGTATCGAGTCCCGGATGCGTCAGCCACCCCCCAGCCCAGAATCATGAGCGTGCTGGGCGTGTTGAATGGAGCAAGTTGGGGCACGGAGTTTGCTCCCAACACCTGGA
>JADGNR010000488.1 GCA_017883415.1 Bryobacteraceae bacterium
GGTTGTGACTACGCGCGCGGGGCCATCACCAGGCTGGCCGCGCCGACAATCCCGGATTTGTCCGCCACCTGCTGCTCGACCAGCGGCACTTCGCGGCCCAGCAATCCGCGCGAGCGGCTCCACACCTCCTCTTGCAGGGGAACCAGCAGGTCTTCGCCGGCGTCGGCTACGTGGCCTCCCAGGATCACGATCTCGGGATCGAACACGTGCAGGAGTCCCGCGATGGCCGCGCCCAGTTTATGAATCGCCTGGGAGACGATGGCGCGCGAAAGCTCGTCGCCTTCGCTGGCGGCCTGAAAAATAGTGCGGCAGGTGGCCAGTTGCGGCTGTTCGCGGAACAGGCGCGTGAGCGTGGAGGCGCAGCCGCGATGCACCGCGGCCCACGCTTCGCCCTCCAGGGCGCGGGCCGAGAAGGCCGTCTCCAGGCAGCCGCGATTGCCGCAGGCGCACAGCGGCCCGTCGGCATCGATGGTCATGTGGCCCAGGTGGCCGGCCACGCCGGTGTGGCCGCGCAGCACATGTCCGTGGGCGAGGACCGCGCCGCCGACGCCCATGCCCAGAGTCAGCATCAGGACATCCTCGTGGCCGCGCGCGGCGCCCCATACCATCTCGCCGGCCATGGCCACGCGCGCGTCGTTGTCGGCGAAGACCGGGACGTCGAGCGGCAGCCCGATCAGATCGCTGAGCCGCTGCCCCTCCAGGTAATGCAGCATGCCCGGTAGAATCTCCACCATGGTGCTGTCCGGGTTGATGATGCCCTTACAGCCGACGCCCACCCCGGCGGGCAGCGCCGTGGCCTCCAGCAGCCAGCGAATGGCGCCGTGCAAGGAAGGCAGAAAACTCTCCATGTCGGCCGGCGTATCGATGGTGCGGGACGCCAGGATGGCGCCTTCTTCGTCCACCATCCCCGCCTTGATCTGGGCGCCGCCGATATCGATGCCTAATAACACCATGGGCACATTCTAATGGAAATGCGGGCGGCGCATCCGGAACGTCCGCCGCGGGAACGTCCCCCGCGGCTCAAACCAGCGTCTCGAGGATATCGGGGATTTCGAAGACCGCGCGATTGCGATTCCGTTCCGTGGCGGCGCGAAACCGCGCATAGGCGGAAGGCTCCAGCAGTTCGTCCACGGCCCGCGCGATGGCGCGGAAATTCGGCAGCACGATTCCCACGCCCTGCTCGCGAACCCATTCCGCGTTGTAGCGCTCCTGGGGAAGCGTCCAGGCATTGCACTCCACAATCGCCGGCAGGCGCATGGCCACGGCTTCGCTGATGCTGCCCGGACCCGGCTTGCCGATGAAATAGTCGGCCAGCCGCATGTAGTGCGGCACCTCCGTAGTGAAGCCCTCCACCCACACCGGCGCGGGGTGCGGCCGGGCCTGCAACTTCGCGCGCAACTTCTCGTTGTGCCCGCAGATGAGCAGGAGCTGGCGCCCGGCCAGGCGCGCGGCAATTTTGAGCATCGCCATCGAGCCTTCCCCGCCGAACAGCACCAGCCCCACCGGTAGCGCGGGATCGAACCCCAGGCTCGCGCGCGCCCGGTTCCGCTCCTCGGGCGGCAGCGGTTCCATCTCATAGAACCGCGGATTCAGGATCATGCCCGAAACGCGGTCGACGCGCGACTCCGCGTGGCCCATGGCGAGCGCCTGCTCCACCGCCCGCTCCGACCCGCAGATAAAATGTTGCTCCTGCCGTTCGATCCAGAAGTGCGGCGGATAATCCGCGAGATCGGTGAGGATCGTCACCAGCGGCACGCCCGGAAGCGCGCTCCGCAGGCTCTCGCCCAGGGCGCGGTTGAAGTTGGGCACCAGCGACACCACCATGTCCGGCCGGCTCTCGCGCCAGAACCGGGCGAGCGCGCGCACCTGCTGCGGGTGGAACAGGCGGATGACCGCGTGCATCGCCGCGGTGAGCTGCGGAGACCCAAGCGTCCAGCCCTTCTTGAGCATCAGGTTGTACACGTCCTGGAGCCGCAGCCCGGTAAGTTTGCGGAAGATATCGAGCGAATCGAGCAGCTCCTGGAGATTCACCATGCGGATTTCGAACGGCCGCCGCTGTTCGACCATCACCTGCCGCAGCGCGTTGGCCGCGGCGCGGTGCCCGCCGCCGGCGTCGAAGTAGATGAAGTCAAGCTTCTTCATCAGTCCGATTGTGGCACGCGCTGCGCCCCTCCAAATCGCCGCCCAACCGAGCGCGGCTCCGAAAATCGCGCCGCCATCCCGCCGGTGCGGTCATACCGCGATCACTCTCCTATTGCTCCAACCGCTCGAAACGGTACGCCAGATCCGGGCCCCCTTTCCCCTCGTACGCCAGTTGCGCGACAAGCAGCGCGAAGGGCTCGGTGTACCGGGCGACATGTAGGGGCCCGGCGTCCACCGGATCGAAACCCGCGTCACCGATCAGCTCAGCGGCCACAGCTTTGCCGCCCTTGTCGTCGCAGCGGTATACCAGGCTCGGCCGGCCGGCCTTGCGCCTGGCTTCGTACACGCCGAAAAGCACTTCGCTGGGCACGGTGTTAAATGCGCAGACGACCCGAGCCTGGGGAATCATCTTCGCAAGCGCCTCCGCGCCCGAGGAGGTGTGGGCGACCACGAGGCCGGTGTTATCGGCGGTTCGGGACCAGTCGACGGCGAACAAGAGGGCGTCCGCTTCGCGCGCGGCCTCGCCCGGCGACCCCGCCCGCGCGTTCCGCCCCGCATCCCGCGCCAAGCCCGTCCAACTTCTTCCGGCTGCGCGCGTAGCTGAATACCACCTCGTGCCCGGCACGCGCGAAGATGGTTCCGAGTTTGCCGCCCATCAGCCCCGAACCAAGAATGCCAACGCGCATAAGTACCGTCCCTGTCTTACTCAGCTTTGAGTGAAGCCATATCAATCGAAAAGCGGTACTTCACATCGGACTTGAGCAGCCTCGCGTAGGCTTCGTTGACCTTCTGGATGGGGATGACTTCGACATCGGCGGTGATGTTGTGTTCGCCGCAAAAGTTGAGCATCTCCTGGGTTTCGGGGATACCGCCGATGGGCGAGCCGGAAAGGCTGCGGCGTTTGAAAATAAGTCCGAAGACAGGGACGGCGAGAGGCTTCTCAGGCGCACCAACCAGCGTGATGTTGCCGTCGCGGCGGAGGAGCTGGATGTAAGCGTTGATGTCGTGATCGGCGGAAACCGCGTCGAGGATGAAGTCGAAGCTGCCGGCGTGCCTCTGCATCTCATCGGCATGGCGCGAGACGACGACTTCATCGGCCCCAAGGCGGCGTGCGTCCTCCTTCTTGCCCGGTGAGGTCGTGAAGACAACCACGTGCGCTCCGAGCGCATGGGCAAACTTCACGCCCATGTGGCCGAGGCCGCCGAGACCCACTATGCCCACTTTCTTGCCTTTGGTGACGCCCCAATGCCGCATGGGTGAGTAGGTTGTGATTCCGGCGCAGAGAAGCGGCGCCGTTCCGGCGAGATTGAGGTTCCCGGGGACCTGCAGGACAAAGCGCTGATCGACGACGATGCTGTCGGAATAGCCGCCATAGGTGACGCCTCCGAGGTGCTTGTCCGGGGAGTTGTAGGTGAGGGTCCCGTTCGGGCAGAACTGCTCGAGGCCAGACTGGCACTCGGGGCAGGTGCGATCGGAGTCGACCATGCAGCCGACCGCGGCGAGGTCGCCGGGTTTAAACCCGGTGACTGCGGAGCCGACCCTGGTAACGCGGCCGACGATCTCATGGCCCGGAACGCAAGGGTAGACCGTCGGCATGACGCTCTTCCACTCATTACGCACTTGATGGAGATCGGAGTGACAGATACCGCAGAATAGGATCTCGATCTGCACGTCGTGTCCGGCGATATCGCGCCGCGCGATTGTCGTGCCGGCAAGTGGCGCTGTCGCACCCGCGGCGGAGTAAGCCTTCGCTTTGTACATAGATTTACGCTCCTTCTTTTTCCGGCCAGCCCGTGTATTGTTCGTCGCTGACCTGCTCCATCCAGTCAGCCGCTTTGCCGTCGAGCTGTCCGAGCTCC
>JADGNR010000203.1 GCA_017883415.1 Bryobacteraceae bacterium
GTAACCTACCCCAAACCGTCGCTCGAGAAGTACGAATTCTCGGAGAAGCCGCTCTCGGTATTCACCGGCAATTTCGAGCTGGTGGCCCATTTCAAGGTGGCCGCGAACGCGCCGGCTGGCCCCGGCGTGGCCGCCGGAAAACTGCGCTACCAGGCGTGCAACAACAGAGCCTGCTTCCCGCCCAAGACGATCGAAGTCAACGTGCCGTACCAGGTGCAGTAAGCTCGCTGCGCTCGGGTTGACAGACGAAAGCGTCTGTACCACATGGTTGGCTGTCGGTCATTTCAGAAACTGGCCGATGGCGCGCGTGGCCTGGCGGATGCGGTGTTCGTTCTCGACCAGGGCGAAGCGCACATGGCCTTCGCCCATGGGGCCGAAGCCGATCCCCGGCGATACGGCGACCAGCGCCTTCTCCAGCAGGAGCTTGGAAAACTCCAGGGAACCGATCGCACGGAAACGCTCGGGCACCGGCGCCCACAGGAACATGGAGCCGCGCGGCGATTCCACGGGCCATCCGGCGCGCCCCAGGCCGCTCACCAGCACGTCGCGCCGCTTCTGATACACCGCGCAGATCTTGCGGGTCTCCTCTTCACACTCCCGCAAGGCGATGATGGAAGCGATCTGGATGGGCTGGAACACGCCGTAATCCAGATAGCTCTTGATCCGCGCAAGGGCGGCGATCATCTTCGCATTTCCCAGGCAGAAACCCACGCGCCAACCCGCCATGTTGTAACTCTTGGACATGGAGAAGATCTCTACGGCCACCTCTTTGGCGCCATCGACTTCGAGGATGCTGGGCGGCTTGTAGCCGTCGAAGCCCAGATCGGCGTAGGCGAAATCGTGGATGATCATGGTGCCATGGGCGCGCGCCAGGCGTACCACCTCGCGGAAATAGGCGAGGTCCACGCAGGTGGTGGTGGGGTTGTGCGGGAAGGAGATCAGCAGCAGTTTAGGCTTCCGCGTGGAGGTGCGAAAGAGATCTTCCAGGCCGTTGAGAAAGGTGTCCGCGTCGGGCATGGGCAGCATGCAGGCGTGCCCTTCGGCCATGATCACGCCGTATTGGTGGATGGGATACGCGGGGTTGGGCGACACCACGGCGTCGTCCGGGCCGACGGTGGCAAACAGCAGGTGGGCCAGCGCGTCTTTGGCGCCGATGGTCACAATGGCCTCGCGCTCGGGATCGAGCGAGACACCATAG
Organism: Bryobacteraceae bacterium; assembly: GCA_017883415.1. Lineage (GTDB taxonomy): Bacteria > Acidobacteriota > Terriglobia > Bryobacterales > Bryobacteraceae > JADGNR01. The sequence goes on from JADGNR010000203.1 coordinate 1,199, forward strand.
TTGGTCTGGTAGCGCCGGGCAATCTCTTCCCGCAGTTTGGGAATGCCGCGGGATTGCGAATAGCGGTGGTTGCGGGCGTTGCGGGCCGCTTCAATAAGCTTGTTGACCACCAGGCGGGGAGTGGCGCCGTCGGGATTGCCCATCCCGAGGTCGATGACATCCAGTTGGGCCGCGCGCGCCTTGGCGCGCATTTCGTTGATGACGGCAAATACGTAAGGAGGCAGCTTCCGGATGCGGTAAAAATCGTCCGCGGCGTTTTCGGCCATCAGGCCCATTTTACGATAGCGAGGTTCACCTCAGACCCGGCACCTGTTTAACCGCCGAGACGCCGAGGCGCAGAGAAATCCAAAGGGATCTTGCTGTGCTCGACGCTCTGACCGCGGAGGCCAAGCCATTCTCGGCGTCTCGGCGGCCTCGGCGGTGAGATGCCGCGGCCGGACGCCCTGCAATTCAGGAAGGCGGCAGGGACGAAGTACTCTCACCGGCTACGGCGGCGGCCAACTGCGCTTCCACGATGAAGCGCTGGGGCGCCGCACCGACATAGTGAAATGGATAACAGGTGATGAGATGGAGCTCCGCGCCGGAGGTCGGCCGCAGCGGACGGTTGTTGCGTGGGGAGATCACGCCGGTGCTCTTCACGCGGTAGAGGAACTCTCCGTAGCGCGTTTCGAGCACGATGTCATCGCCCTTCCGGATGTCCTTGAGGATGCGAAAGTGGGTGTCGCGATGTCCGGCGATCACGCAGTTGCCGTGCCCGCCCGGCATGGCGGTGCCGGAGATGTGACCCGGTCCGCGGCGCAACTCGCCCGTATCGTCCCCCTCCACTACGTAGAGCTCGGCGTCAAGGCGGGGAATGACTAGTTTGGCTACCGTGTCGCCGCGCTGCTGCGGCTCGTCGGGATGGCGCGCGGCGGCAGGCGGTGGCTGCGCTACGGACGCGGCACTCACGAACTGCCGCGCGGCGCTGGTCTGGCCGAATTGCGATCCCAGATAATCGCGGGCGCCCAGAAACAGGAGGAGTGCTCCCGCAGCAAGCAACAGGTACGACAGGAACTGACGTTTGCCATTCGTGTGCATAGCCCTATCCTCCTGTTCTTGGCGCACCGCGGGTTCAAGTTACCGTTTGCGGCGCAGCAGCATGCCGGCGCCGGAAAGCGTACTTCCGCCCAGCAGCATGGTGAGCCAGCCGGCCGAGGTGGCAGGCATGGGCGGGGTAGCGGGTTCCTGCTCGCTCATCTCGCGATTGGCTTCGTTGTTCGGGGTCGCGGGCGGCGGAGGCGCGGGCTGTTCGGCGGCAGGCGGCGGAATCTCCGGCGGCGGAGCAGTCTGCGCGGTTTCCGCTGGAGGTGTGGCCTGCGGAGGAGGTTCCTGGGCCGGCGCGGTCGCCGCCGGAGGCGGTGTCGCATCCTCCGCCTTGGCCGTCGTAGTAGGATTCGCCACGTAGGTCGCCTTCACCGTGGCGGCCTCCTGGCGCTCCTTCTCGCGCTCCTTCAAGCCTTTCGGCAAGGGGAACTCGTAGCCGTAGTCTTTTCCCTGGATCCAGATCTTGTCGAAGTAATAGTCATTGCCGAAATGATGCAGCATGACCTTGGTATCGTCGGGAGTTTTGTTCTCCAACGCGGGAATGGTCATGGCATTGGTCTCGAACTTCATCCCGCTGTCCGAGTAAATCAGCAGAATGCGGCTGCCGCCGCCGAGATCCTGCAACTGCTGGATTTTGTACTCGCCGGGTTGGAGTGTCTTCTCGCCAACGGTGACCGTGTAAGGCAGGTTGACGTTGACCGTGTCATACATCTGGGCCTGAGCTTTGGGTGTATACCACGCAGCGAGTCCCAGGCCCACAATTCCCGCCGCAACAGCGAAAGTTCCGATTTTCATATCGATTGGTTCTCCTTTTGTAAAAGCTTGTCAAAGGCGCAAGCCTTGTCCCAGCAGTTTCCTGGTCTGCTGCGAACTCGAAACCGTAAGGTGCAAGCGGTGTTCCAAAGGGTCACTGGCGGCCGGTTGGGACATGAGAGCGGTACGAAACGTTACGGCGTTCCTGGGTCGATTCGCACGGCGGAGTGGCGGACATCGCAGAGTTCGATAAAATGGGGGGCGCGATGGACCGAGGAGGTGCCGGCGTGCCGTTACAAGTCTGTATGGGAGCCATGATGCAGTGTAGTTTCGGCATGGCGCCCAGTTCTCTGGTGGTGTTGCCGACGAACCGGGTAGTGACGCAACAGGTTCCCGATGCCAACATCATGGATCACGTCCCCTTGGTGAACATCATGCCCTTCGGCGCGTGTATGTCGCTGGCCAACCCCACGGTGGCCGCCGCCACGTCCGCGGCGCTGGGAGTGCTGACGCCCATGCCCTGTATTCCGAATACGCCTATGCCGTGGGTTACGGGCGGGCCTACGGTGCTGTTGGGCAACTTCCCGACGCTCGACAACGTTTCGAAGCTGATGTGCGTGTGGGGCGGCGTGATCCAGTTCACCACGCCGGGCGAGTTCACGGTGGACGTTCCGTAGCGTTGAAGGCGCGCTGTGCTGCGCGCGGGGGCAGGCCTGGAGGCCTACCCCACTGGCGCTATACCACGTGCGCGGTGCCCAAGACATCCCCCGCGGGGATCTTCGGCGCCGCGGCCTGCTTCACGCGCGGGTCGCCCGGAAAGCTTCCGCCGCCGCCCTTCGAGTCGCCCGCGGCGGCATCGCCGAACACGCTCTTGGCCAGGCTCTTGACCGCGTCCGTGGGCGCCGACACGTGCATGCCGTACTTGCCGAGGCTGTCCAGCGAGCTCTTGGCGTCGTCCATTTTGCTGTCGATGCTCGAATGCAGGTCGTCGATCTTGTTCCGCGCGTCTTTGGTCTGGTCCTTCGCCGCGCCCATCAGCTTCTTGATCGGCGACGTCGCCAGGCCCCCCAGGTCCGAAGCCTTGCCGAAGACCTTGTCGGCCACAAGCTGGAATACCGGGAACACCGTATTGCGCGTTACCAGCGCCAGCAGGTAGGGAAGCCGCGAGAGGTACGCTTCCATGATCAGCGCGTTGGCCTTTGACGCATCGGAGCCGATCTGCAAGATCTCCGTGTACAGGGAGCTCATCGCGAACTTGACGATCTCATCCAGTTCCGGGCCCAGCTCGGAGTCCAGCAGGCTGTCGGCCTTGTTCTGGACCATCTGCGAGCTCACCCCCTGGAACTTGCCGAAGTCGCCTCCCGGACCCTTGTCGCCAGTCAGCGCCGAAGGCAGATTCTTGGGCAGGAATCCGTTCACCAGTTTGTGCAACTTCTCCAGGATGTAGACCGCACCGGCCCCATCAAAGGCCTCCTGCGTCAGGCTCTGCAACTGGGTGGGGTCCTGGAGCTTCAGGCAGATCTTGCCCAGCATGGTGTAGTTGGAGGCGCACAACTCGCTGACCACGGTGGCCACGGGGGCCGGGATGGGATCCAGCTTCGTCGTTTTGGAAAACGATTTCATCAGAATCTGGTCGGAACCCTTCAGCCCGTCCAGCGCGCTCTTGACGTAGGCTTGCCCCGGGCCCGCCTGGTCGCCGTCGGGCTCCGCGTCCCAAAAATCGCGCCACTTGTCTTCGAGTCCGTGGACCGAATCCACCGCGTCGTCGTACGGCTTGTTGACCTTGTCCGCGAGGGAGTCCACCTCATTGATACCCGTGGTCAGATTGGCAATCTTGGCATCGCTTTTGGGCGTTCCCGGCTTAGGCGGAGGCGGCCCGGGCTTCGACGACCAGATATCGAACACCGGCGCGTACTGCTTGCGGATGGCTTCGATGCCGCGCGCGTAGCAGGCTTCCTGAATCACCGGCTCCCAAGGCTCGCGCAACACAAAATACCAGCCTTTGTAGACGTCGAACATGGCGAACAGGACGGTGGTGATGGTGGTGATGATGTCGCCGATGCCGGTGGAGCCCAGGGCATCCTTGAGCGGGTCGGTCAGCTTGCCGAACATCCCGGGCGATGCGCCCGCATTCGAATCGCTGGCCATCTTGGCGGCGAAGGCGTTCCAGTTGGCCCACGCTTGCTGGAGGTTTTTGCCGGCGTCGTGCACGCCGGGATACAGCACCGAGCCGGTATTCACTTTGCCGCCGGCCGAAGTGATCGCGGAGAGATAGGGCTTGAGCGAATCCGGGTCGGTTCCCGTGTTGCTGCTCTTCCCGCCTCCGGCCAGGCTGGTCAGCGCGCCCACCGCGTCGCTGATGCCCCCGGTGTTCTTCTTGATCTCGGTCAGCAGGTCGATGGCCGACTGCACGAATCCGCCGCGCAGTACGGCCTCGCGCTCCACGGCATCCCGGAACATGATGCCGCGGGGGCCCGGCGGAGTTTTGATGGGAGCAGTGGCCGTGTCGTCGAACGATTCGTGACGGAACGCCTTGGGGTCGTCGCGATGGGCGTGCCCGTAGTGGATGAACTCGATGAGCTGGTCGGTATCGAGTTTGTTGTCGTGGTCCGGGGCGGCGGCGCCGCCCTCGGTGTCGCTCGGCTCGTCGATCGGCCCGGAATCGACGAATTTCGCCTCCGCCTTCTCCATGGCGGGCGGCGGCGCTCCGCCGCCCAATAGCGACGAGGCCTTATCCGCTATCCCGCCCAGCCCGCTCGAAACCAGATCGCCGAATCCCATGTCCTACATCCTCCGCGCCGGACTTACGGATGCAGCGCGGCCAGCTTGGCCACTGTGGCCGCGTCCGCCTCGCCCGTCTCCGGCAGCTTGGCCTCCTTTTGAAACGCCGCCAGCGCCTTGCGCGTGGTGTCGTTCATCGAGCCGTCTTCCGCGCCCGCATTGAAGCCCAGGTTGTTCAGGCGCTGCTGCACGCCCGAAATCTCGCCCGCCGGGTTCAAATAGCCGATGCGAATAGGGTACTTCTCCTTGCCGCCCTTCAGCATCAGGGTGCCGCCCTTGGCCTCGGCCGGGATTTCATGTTCCAGCTTGCCGTCGCCATCGGTGGTGCCCTGGTACACTTTCCCGTCGATCACCAGCGTGTACGCTTCGTTCTTGCGCGGCTCCTCCAGCATGAAAAGCTGCGTGCGGAATTTGGCCGGCTCGCTGGTCAACTGGAAGTTGTGCTTCTGGTCCACGGGGCAGTCGATCTCCTGGGTTTCGATCTCCGGGACGAACAGCTCATCGCCCGGAAACAGCACATTCGGATCCTTCCTCTTGGCCTTCAGCGCCGCATTCTGCCCGTGGTTCCACACCTTCTTGACGGTGTGCCCGGCGGCATGCGCGATGCTGGTCGAACTGTCACCCTCTGCTACAACCACGATAGGCATCTACTTTTTGCTCCAGTAGTCTTTGTCCAGGCGCGGAAACGACACTTTGCAGGAGCCGCCGTCCAACCCGGTGATCTTGGCGTATCCCTTGTCGTCGAGCGTGCCGTCGTCCACCGTGCCATCGGGCGCGGTCACCTTGTACATCTCGCCGGGCACCGGCTTGCCGTCCCCGTCCACCAGGACGATTTCGATGAAGTGCTTCTTCTCCTTGTTCTCCTCCGAGTGGGGATCGTGCGTGGGGCCGGCGGAGCGCGCGGCCGCTATCGACGCCGCGGTAATGGTCTCGAGCGTCATCTTTGCGATCTTTCCGGGTGTGGCGACCGGGACGCCGAACTGGCCGGCCTTGTCGTCGATGGCTTTGGCCGCCTGTTGGGCGCTCTGCGGGGTCACGCAAGTTACGCCCGCGCCGGAAAGCGCAGCCCCGCCGCTGTTCAGCATGATCATGGGCCCGCTCACCTGCACCCCGCCGGCGTTCAGCGTGATGAACGTGCCGCCGCACTTCAAGGTGATGCCCGCCGACGCCTCAATCACGAAAGTCGTGGCCGCCAGCAGGTGGGCGGCGGTGCCCGCCGAGGCGTTGAGCGCGGTGCCCGCCTGGAGATTGTAGTCCTGCCCGACCTTCAGCGATGCGCCCCCTCCCACCTTGCCGGCGAACTTCCCGGTGACGTCGTAGTGGTGGTCGCGCTTGATGGCTTCGGTCTGGTCGCGGTCGACGATCAGGTGCGAGTCGCGCTTGGTCTCCTCGAACTTGTCGTTCCCCACAATCAGGTGACGGTCCTTGCCGATCGCCTCCTTGCGGTCGTTCTTGATCTGAATCTCCAGGTCCTTTTCCCCGTGAAGGAAGATCTGCTCGCTGCCCTTCTTGTCCTCCAGGCGGATCTCGTTGAACCCGCCGCCGCCCTTGCTGCTCAGGGATTTCAACGTGCTTTTGGTCTGCTCGTCGGGCAGCGGGTAAGGCACCGAGTGATCGGCGTTGTAGACCGAACCGGTAATGAGCGGCCGGTCCGGGTCGCCTTCGAGGAAACTGACCACCACTTCGTGGCCGATGCGGGGGATGTGCATGGCCCCCCATTGTTTGCCGGCCCAGCCCTGAGCGACGCGGATCCAGCACGAGCTGTTCTCATCCTTTTTGCCCTGCCGGTCCCAGAAGAACTGCACTTTCACGCGGCCGTACTTGTCGGTCCAGATCTCCTCGCCGCTCTTGCCCACCACCACCGCGGTCTGCGTGCCGTGGATGGCGGGCTTGCGGGCCAACCGCGGCGGGCGGAATTCCACCGAGTTGGGAATCGCTTCGAAGCGGTTGAGGTACTCGAAGGGATCGGGATGGCCGGCGCGGTAACTGGTGTTCCGGCCATGATGCTCGAGCGCGAGCAAGGTATAGTCCCGGTTGGCCTCGTCGCGGTAGTGGTCCTCCAGCGTGAATTTGTATCCGCACTCAAAGCCAAGACAGTTGCTGGTGCCGCGAGCCTTGACGAATTCCACCTCCTCTTCCTCCAGCCGGATGCGGGCGTAGCGGTCGCCGTCGTCCTTCGTCTTGTAATTGCCGGGATAATCGTAGGCCTCGCCTTTCAGGGCGCCGGCGAGGGTAGCAAACAGCTCGGTCTTGGGCTTTTCGAAATCGTAGTCCTCCAGCGAGGCTGTCCCGGTGTGCAGCTTGAATTCTTCTTCGAGGGTAATGACGGTGTCTTCGGTCTGGTGCGAGCCGAGCGAGGCCAGATAGTGCGCCCGCTGTTTGAACGGACCAGGCTCGAATTTGGCCTTGGTGTCGGCGAGCTTGAGCGTATGCTTGGTTTCGTCCTGCTCAAAGAGATAGAAGATGCCCTCTTCTTCGAGCAGCCGCGAGACGAAGTTGAAGTCCGTCTCGCGGTACTGCACCACGTATTCCCGGGGGGAGTACGACCCTTGCAATTCCAGCTTGTAATCCGAAAAGCCGCGGTCGCGGAAGACCTGTTCGACGATCTCCGGAACGGACTTGTTCTGAAAGATGCGGCAATCGGAAAAAAGGTTGAGGAACCACAGCCAGGGCACCATCTCCGCCTCGTAGGCAGCCATGCCGTCGGCGCCGTATTCGAGCAGTTTCATGCGGTTGATGTTGCCGTGGATATGGCGCTCCTTATCCTCGTCTTCCAGCAGGATCGACAGGACCGCGGGCTTGGTCAGCAAGTCCTTCATGGCGATGTTCGGATCCGGCGAAAGAAGCCGCAAGACAAAACGAAACGGCGTGGAGACGCGCTCGTAGCCGGCGAAGCTCTCGAGCAGCAGGGCGTCGTCGCCCAGCGGCGTCTTGATGCGAAACGGACGTCTGATCTGCGTGGCGGGCATGGGGGTCTAGGGCGCGCTTCGCGCGCGGGGCCGGGGGTCGGGCGAGGTACCCGCTGTCTTTGCGGGTCGGGGCCGGGGGAAGGAGCGGCCCTGCCGGCCGGCCATCTTAGCGATCTCCGTCGTAAACATGGGCGCCTCCGCTGGTGCTTCCCTACGAATACACGAAGGATCCGTCGTCGCCGATCCCCACGTGGACCGAATCGGGTTTTAGGCCCTCGGCGATTTTTCCCAGGATCTGCTTGGAGATCTCCGGCAACATGGTGTTCGTCAAAATATTATCCACGTTGCGGGCGCCGCTCTCCACTTCGGTGCAGCGCCGCGCCACCTCGTCGACCAGCGCCGGGTCGAACGTCAGCGCCACCCGGTGGCCCTCCTGAAGCCGGCGCTGGATCTTGGCCAGCTTCAGCCCGATGATCTTCTTCATGGCTTCGTCCCGTATGGGGAAGTAGGGGATGATCACCAGCCGCCCCAGGAACGCCGGTTTGAAGACCTTGTCGAGTTCCGGCTTGAGCGCCTTGACCAGGCCGGCCGATGCGGGCATGGTTTCGGGGTCGGCGGTGAGTTTCATGATGGTGTCGGTGGCGGCGTTGGAGGTCAGAATGATGATGGTATTCTTGAAATCGATCTGGCGGCCCTCGCCATCCTCCATTTGCCCCTTGTCGAAAACCTGGAAGAAAAGCTCCAACACGTCGGGATGGGCCTTTTCCACTTCATCCAGCAGCACCACCGAATACGGCCGCCGGCGCACCGCTTCGGTCAGGACGCCTCCTTCTCCGTAACCCACGTAACCGGGAGGCGAACCTTTCAGCGTGGAGACCGTGTGGGCCTCCTGAAACTCCGACATATTGATGCTGATGAGGTTGCGCTCCCCGCCGTACAAAAGGTCGGACAACACCAGGGCGGTTTCGGTTTTGCCTACGCCGCTCGGTCCCACCAGCAGAAATACGCCGACCGGCTTGCCGGGATCGTCCAGCCCCGCCCGCGCGGTGCGGATGCGCTGGCTGATCATCTCCAGGGCGTGAGACTGGCCGATGACGCGCGCGCCCAGATAGGATTCCAGCGTCAGCACGGTGGCGATTTCGTCCTTGAGCATTTTGCCCACGGGAATGCCGGTCCATCCGGATACCACCTCGCCGATGATCTGGGCGTCCACGCACACGCGCAGCAGCGGTGTCTCGCCTTGCATCGCGTCCAATTCGGCGTTCCACTGCGCGAGTTGGGCGCGCATTTCCTCGGGGTTCAACGCCGGTTGCGCTGCGGCGCCGTCGGAGGCCGGCTGCGGGGCTGCGCCAGCGACCGGCTGCGCGGCGGCGCCGGCGGCTGCGGGTTGCGCGGTCGCGCCGTCGCCGGCCGGTTTCGGCGCCGGACCACCTTCCAGTTTCGTGCGG
>JADGNR010000489.1 GCA_017883415.1 Bryobacteraceae bacterium
ATTTAGAATATGCAGATGTTAAGGGTCGTCAATTTCAACTTTCAATATGCTATGAGCAACGCGCTATAATGCCACACGGAGTATTTCAGTGCCCAACATGGTCTAAGGTTGAAAAATAAGCCCTCTCGCAAATAATTACGCAAACGAATGTCGCAACGTATGCCAAGAAGTTTTTACGTCAACGATGCCGGCCCGCCCGCACCTGACCCTCGAATCTTGCTGCGAGTTGCGCACCGACATCGCACCGCCGCGCGGCGCAAACACTCGCGTGCTAGTGGTTGGCAGAACGCCGCTGAAAAGGCCAAGCAGGAACTTGCCCATAGCTACTCCGAAAGTAGCACAGTGGGGTAGGCCTCCCGGCCCGGCGCGGGGCGCGCGCATCCGCCTTCAGGCCTCCGGAGCCTTGCGCAGCGCGCGCAGGTCGATTCCCAACGCCTGGCACTTCTTGTAGAGGTGGCTGCGCTCGAGCCCTAGCGCCCTGGCGGTATCGGTCATGCGCTGATTGTGCCGCTTGAGCTCGCCCAGGATCTGCTCGCGCTCGAAGCCATTCACGCGCTCGGCCAACGGGCCGCCGGGATGCGGCCCGCCCGCGGGCGCGCTTTCCCGATCCGCGCCCGGCGGCAGGGCCAGGCTCACCGCCGCCCGGTCCACCGGCCCATCGGTCAGCAGCAGGAGCCGCTCCACCACGTTGCGCAGTTCCCGTACGTTGCCCGGCCAGGAGTAGCGCTGCAACTCCTCGATGGCCTGCGGCTCGAAGGGCTTGGCTTTCCATCCGTTCTGGTCCGCGATCTGGGCGGCGAAGTGCCCCACCAGCGCCGGAATATCGCCGGCGCGCTCGCGCAACGGAGGCAACTGCAGGGGGAACACGTAGACGCGATGGTACAGGTCCTGGCGGAAGGCGCCCTTCTTCACCAGTTCGTCCAGGTTGCGATGGGTGGCCACGATCGCGCGCACGTCCACCGTGATGGCGCGGTCGCCGCCCACCCGCTCCACCTGCCCCTCCTCCAGAACGCGCAGCAGCTTGGCTTGCATGACGAGAGGCATATCGCCGATCTCGTCCAGAAAGAGCGTGCCGTGGTGGGCCTGCTCGAATTTCCCGATGTGCCGCGCGGCCGCGCCGGTGAACGACCCTTTTTCGTGCCCGAACAGCTCCGATTCGATCAGCTCCCCCGGCACGGCGGCGCAGTTGAGCGTGACGAAAGGGCCGCCGCGCCGCGGGCTGCGTTCGTGCAGCGCGCGCGCCACCAGCTCTTTTCCCGTTCCGGTTTCGCCCAGAATGCACACCCGCGCCTCGCTGGCCGCCACCCGGTCCACTTGCGCCATCACGCGGCGCATGGCTTCGCCCGCGTGCACGATTTCGTGCTTGCCCACGCGCTGGCGCAGGTCGCGGTTCTCCTCTTCCAACCGCTTCAGCTTGAGAACGTTGTCCACCGTGAGCAGCAGCTTATCGGTGGAGAGCGGCTTCTCCAGGAAATCGATGGCGCCCAGCCGCGTGGCGCGCACCGCCATTTCGATGTTGGCCTGCCCGGAGATCATCACCACGGGCAGGGAGATGCCTTGGCCGCGCAGTTCTTCGAGCAGCGCCAACCCGTCCTTGCCGGGCATCACCACATCCGACAGCATCATGTCGAAGGGCTGCGACTTGAGCAGATCGAGCGCGCGCGCGGCATTGTCGCAGACGGTGGCCTCATGCCCCGCCAGCCGGAAGGCCCGCGCCAGAGATGCCAGGGTATTGGCGTCGTCGTCGACGATCAGCAGGTGGGCCAAGTCTGAGGGTACTCTATTTGCGGAGCGGGGCCGGCGATGCGGGCTGGCGAAGGGCGCGCTCGTGCTACAGGCCGTGCTACAGGCCGTTGTGCGGGACCGCGCATTGTCTTACGATGAGTCTGGCAAACCCCGTGACCCATCGACTCTTACGTTGTCTTGCCCTTTATTCCGCCGCGCTCGGGCTCGTCCACGCGCAGGCGGGGGCAGCGCAGGCGGCGCCGCCCCAGAATCCACCCGCCGCACAACCACCCGCAGATAAGAACACTGCGGAGATGACTGCGCACGACGAACCGGCGATGTTCAAGTCCAGGGTCAACCTGGTGCTGGTGCCGGTGGTGGTGCGCGACAAGCAGGGAAGAACTCTTGGGAATCTCCGTCTGGAGGACTTCCAGCTTTTCGATAAAGGCAAGCCGCAGGTGATCTCCCAGTTTTCCCTCGAAAAAGCGGGGAAGGCGGTCAAAGCGGCGCCGACAAGTAAGCCGGCAACCAAGGACGATGCGGCGGAGAAAACTCCCTCCGCGCCGGGCGACATGCCCGAGCGGTTTGTGGCTTACCTGTTCGACGATGTCCATGTGGCTTGGGCGGACCTGGAGCGGGTAAAGCAGGCCGCGGGCCGCCACATGGCATCTACGCTTCAACCCACCGACCGCGCCGCAATTTACACCACGTCGGGCCATGTGGCGATCGAGTTTGCCGACGATCGCGACAAGCTGCAGGCTGCCCTGGCCCGCATCCAACCCAAGCCCCTGGCGCGATCCCAGATGCAGGAATGCCCGGACGTGAGCTACTACATGGGCGACCTGATCTATAACAAGAACGATGACAAGGCGCTCCAGAGCGCAACTATAGAGACGATGGCCTGCTTGCTTCTGGACTCGCTCCCGATGGCGCGGTCGCTGGCGCAGGCCGCCGCCCAAGAAGCTGTCACCGCGGGCGAGCACGAGACCCACGTAGCGCTTGCGGAGATCCGGGGCGTAGTCCGCCGCATGGCGGCTATGCCCGGGCAGCGCATCGTCATCCTGGCTTCTCCGGGATTCATCACGCCTAATGCTCACACGGAAGTCACCGACATCCTGGACCGCGCCATCCGGGCCAGCGTGATCATCAACGCACTGGATGCGCGCGGGCTGTATACCGACACCCCGGATATTTCCAAGTTCTCCTATGACGCCAATGCGACGTTGAATAAAGCGCAGTACGACCGCGATGCCGCCCGCATGCAGTCCGATGTGCTGGCGGAGCTGGCGGCGGGGACCGGCGGCACGTTCGTCGAAAACAGCAACGACCTGGAGGGCGGCTTCAGGCGCGTCGCGGCGGCGCCGGAGTATTTCTATATCCTGGGTTTCTCGCCCCAGAACCTGAAACTGGACGGCAGTTATCATTCCTTGAAAGTGACTCTGAAACCCGCCGCCGGACTGACTGCGTCGGCGCGCCGCGGGTACTTTGCGCCCCAGCATCTGGAGGACGCCGCGGAAACGGCCAAACGGGAGATCGAAGAGGCGCTCTTCTCGCGCGAGGAGATGAGCGAGATCCCGGTGGATCTGCGCACCCAGTTTTTCAAAACGAGCGATGACGCTGCCACACTCGTCATCCTGGCGCACCTGGACATGAAGGATGTCCTGCTGCGCAAGGAGGAGGGGCGCAACCGCAACGTGATCACCGTTGTCTCCGGAGTGTTCGACCGCAACGGGAATTTCATCGGCAGCGTTACCAAGACGCTGGAGTTGCGGCTGAAGGACGAAACCGTGGCCAGACTGGCGGGCCCGGGGATTTCGATCAAGACCAATTTCGACGTGAAGCCGGGGACCTACGCCATCCGGCTGGTGGTGCGGGATGCCGAAGGCCAACTGATGTCGGCGCAGAATGGCGCCGTGGAGATACCGTAGCGGGCGCCTCGGCGCTGCGAAGCGCGCCTTCGGCACGGAAGCAAGCCGGGAGGCTACCCTACGGGTAGTGTCAGAATTGTGCGTTGAAGCAGAAACAGCTATCGCTTGCTTTCCCTCCGAACCCGCCTCACGAATGAAGGTATGCCAATCGACCGCGCATCGCTGGAGACCCTCCGCAATTTGATCGCAGATGCCAGCCTCACCCTGGAAACCACTCCGGACCTTCCCCAAAACCGTACGGCTAGTTGCCGCGAGAGCCTCGCCACTGCACTTGCCTTGGCTGAAGATCTTCTCAAACAAGCATCGCATGACGGCAGGTGCGGATGCGCCGCC
>JADGNR010000490.1 GCA_017883415.1 Bryobacteraceae bacterium
ACCGCCGCCCGCCCCGCCACGCCCCCGCGCTACGTCCCGCTACGCTACGCTCCGCCACGCCCCCGCCTCCGCCCGCTATGCCGCGCCCCCGCGCCACGCCCCGCCCCTGATATATACTCAACTTCCACGGGAGGTGTGAACTCATGAAATGGCTGCGATCTCTCGCCCTCGCCTTGCTGGTCTGCGCGCTGGCGCTGGCGGCATCCTATGACGCGGAGTTTTTCGCCGGGATGCGCTGGCGTCCCATCGGCCCGCTGCGCGGCGGGCGCACCCGAGCGGCCGCCGGCGTTCCCGGCCAGCCCAATGTCTTCTACATCGGGGTGTGCAATGGCGGCATCTGGAAGACCAACGATTTCGGCCGGACCTGGCAGCCCATCTTCGACGAACAGCCCACCGGCTCCATCGGCGCCATCGCCGTGGCCCCGTCGGACCCCAACATTGTCTATGCGGGGAGCGGCGAAGGTCTGCACCGCCCCGACCTTTCCACCGGCGACGGCATCTACAAATCCACCGATGCCGGCAAGACCTGGACCCACCTGGGCCTCGGCGACGGCCAGCAGATCCCGCAGATCGCCGTCGACCCGCGCGACGCGCAGCGCCTCTTCGTCGCCGTCCTGGGCCATCCCTACGGGCCCAACGAGGAACGCGGCATCTATCGCTCCACCGATGGCGGGCAGACGTTCCAGAAGGTCCTGTCTAAAGACGAGAACACCGGCGGTGCCGACGTGGTCATCGATCCGTCCAACCCCGACACGGTCTACGCGGCCATGTGGGAAGAGCGGCATGGCCCTTGGGAAAACGCGGCTTTCGGCGGCACCGGGGGCGGCATCTTCAAATCGACCGACGGCGGCAGTCACTGGCGGCAACTGACCGAGGGGCTCCCCGGCGGCGCCGAGGCGGTGCGCCAGGCCAACCTGGCCATCGCACCCAGCGATCCGAAACGCATCTACGCTTCCATCGCCTACGTGTCCATGGCCAACGGCCGGGCGCAACCTGCCACCGCCATCTATCGCTCCGACGATGCCGGCGAGAGCTGGACGCGCGCCACTACCGATCCGCGTCCCGCCGCGCGCATTGGCGGCGGCGATCTCTCGGTGCCCGCCGTCGACCCCAAGAACGCCGACATCGTCTACTCGGCCAGCGTCGTCACCTGGAAATCGACCGACGCGGGCAAGACCTGGACCGGCATTCGCGGAGCTCCCGGCGGCGACGACTACCAGCGCATCTGGATCAACCCCAGCGTCCCGGAGATCATGCTCATCGTCAGCGACCAGGGCGCCATCGTCACGGTCAACGGCGGCGAGACGTGGAGTTCCTGGTACAACCAACCCACGGCGCAGATGTACCACGCCAATACGGACAACGATTTCCCCTACCGCGTGTGCAGCGGGCAGCAGGAGAGCGGCTCGGCCTGCGTCTCCAGCCGCGGCGACGACGGCCAGATCACCTTTCGCGAATGGCACCCGGTGGGCGTCGAGGAGTATGGCTATGCCGTGCCCGATCCGCTCGACCCCAATATCGTGTTCGGCGGCAAAGTGACGCGCTTCGACCGCCGCACCGGGCAGGTGCAGAACGTGGCGCCCACCGCCATCCGCCCGGACAATTTCCGTGCGCTGCGCACCGCGCCCCTGGTCTTTTCGCAGGCGCCCGGAACGCACATCCTGTACTTCGGCGCCAATACCGTGTGGCAGACCGGCGATGGCGGGCAGAATTGGAAACAGATCAGCCCGGACCTCACCCGCAAGGAATGGGAACTGCCGGCCAGCGTCGGCAAGTATCGCGACGACCCGGCCGCGAAGCCCACCCAGCGCGGCGTGGTTTACGCCCTCGCGCCCTCGCCGGTGGACGCCAGGCGCATCTGGGCGGGCACCGACGATGGCCTGATCCACACCACCGCCGATGGCGGCCTGCACTGGACCGACGTCACGCCGCGCGAGCTCACCCCGTGGGCGAAAGTGTCGATTCTCGATGCCGGGCACTCCGATGCCCTGACCGCCTACGCCGCCATCAACACCCTGCGCATCGACGACCTGCGGCCGCACATCCTGCGCACGCACGATGGCGGCAAGACGTGGCGCGAGATCGTGAGCGGCATCCCCGACGGTGCGCCGGTGGACGCGGTACGCGAAGACCCGCTGAAGAAGGGGCTGCTCTTCGCCGCCACCGAGCGCGCGGTCTACGTCTCGTTCGACGACGGCGACCACTGGCAATCCCTCCGCCTGAACATGCCCGCCAGTTCCATTCGCGACATCGTCATTCACGGCGACGACCTGGTGGCCGCTACGCACGGGCGCGGTTTCTGGATCCTCGACGACATCACCCCTCTGCGGCAGATCGATGACCAGGTGGCCGCTGCCGCCGCACACCTGTTCAAGCCGCAGACCGCCATCCGCGTGCGATGGGACATGAATACCGACACGCCGCTGCCGCCCGACGAACCGGCTTTGCCCAATCCTCCGGAGGGGGCCATCATCGACTACCACCTGGGTGCCGCGGCATCCGGGCCGGTGACACTCGAAATCCTCGATAGCGCGGGCGCGCTGGTGCGCAAGTATTCGAGCGCCGACCCGGTGGAGCCGGTCGATCCCATGCTCGCCATCCCAACCTATTGGGTGCGCCCGCCGCATCCGCTCGCAGCCGAGGCGGGGATGCATCGCTTCCTGTGGGACTTGCACTATACGCCGCTCGGGGGTGGCGGGCGTGGCAACTACCCGATGCAGGCCGTGTTCCACGACACCGCGCCCGCCATCACCTCGATCTGGGTGATGCCGGGGCAATACACCGTCCGGCTCACGGCCAACGGGAAGAGCTATCGGCAGCCGCTCACGGTGAAGATGGACCCGCGGGTGAGGACCCCGGCCGCCGGGCTCCAGCAGCAGTTCACCCTCTCCAAACAGTTGTATGACGACGCGCTCGAGACGCAGAAGGCGCTGGCCCAGCTTCGCGCGGTGCGCGCGCAATTGCGCTCCTTGCGCGACCGCGCGGCTGAGGGCGCCGCGCACGACGCCATCCAGGCATTCGACCAGAAGGCGGCCGCAATCGAAGGCGCCGGCGGGGGTGGAGGACGCGGCGGCGGTGGCGGGCGCGGCGCGGTCGCGGGCGGCCCGGAGACGCTGGCCAGCGCCGCCGGCGGCCTCACCGGCCTGATCCGTTCGCTCGAGGGCGCCGACGCCACTCCGACCGCCACCCTGGTGGCCGCCGTGGCCGATCGCCGCGCCGCCGTGGCCAAACTGATGGCCCAATGGACCACGCTCAAAACCGCCGACCTCACCGCGCTGAACGCGCAGCTCAAGCAGGCCAACCTGCCGGCGGTGACGCAGTAACGTTCGGAACGGAGCCGGAAAAGGGCAATTGAAGGGGGGAAGGTTCGAGTCCTACCTGGGGAGGCACCTGAAACTCCTGCTTCAAATCTGCAACTTACGAGCCACCCCAATTCAACACTCGAACTTGTTGCACGCAAGCAGGTCTTCTCAATCCAATTGATGAAGCGTAAACGCAACCCCACCGCTGCCGAGATTCGGCGCTCCGTCGATACTCCACTCGTTCTGGCCAAGGGAGAGCGGCGCAAAAAAGCCCGAGTCCCCGCCGACCATGCCCTGCGCGAGGAACTGGGTAGTCCCCTGATTCACTACCCCGGGAGCCACGCGCGCCAGCAGGATGACGTTGTTGGTCATGACGGGCAGGTCCATGATTTCGGCGGTGGTCAGCGCCTTGCCCGTGGTCACCGAACTGGTATCGAGAATCGGAGATTCGGCGGTGATGGTGATCGATTCGTTCACCCCGCCGACCTCCAGCTTGATATCGATCTTGATCTGTCCGCTCATCTGGAGGATCAGGTTAGAGCGAACGGTCTTCTTGAATCCGGGAGCCTCCACGGTTACCTGATACTGGCCCCCCGGCAGTAAAGGCGATTGATAAAAGCCGCTGACGTTGGTGATCAGAGGCGTCGAGACGTTGGTCCCGGTGTTGGTCACCTGCACGGTGG
>JADGNR010000204.1 GCA_017883415.1 Bryobacteraceae bacterium
GCACGCGGCTCATCTTCGATGCCACCAACAACCATGAGTCGGATCTGTACACCGTCGCCGCCGCGGCCGGAGGGAAGCCGGTCCGCGTGCAAACCGGGGCCTTGAACGGCTCCTGGTCGCAGGATGGTAAAGCGATCTACTATCAGGCCCGCGGCCAGGTGTGGCGCGCCTCCCCCGATGGCGGCAACCCGCGGCAGCTTTCGCAGCGGTTTGGCGCCGCGCAGCCGGTGGAATCCGTGGATGGCAAGTACGTCTACTTTCGCAGCTACCGCACCTTCTGGCGCGTTCCGGTGGCGGGCGGCGACGAAGAGGAAGCCATCGTTCCGGAGCACGACCTGATGTGGACCACCACCATCCAGCCCACGAAAAAGGGCGTGTACTATCTGGAGTTCGAACGCAGCACGCGCAGCGCGGTGGTTTCCTTCTTCGACTTCGCCTCGAAGAAAAGCACGCTGGTCTTCCGCATGAAGGACGCGGACTGGCAGGGCGCATCCTACTCGATCTCGCCCGACGGCAAATCCATCATTTATCCCCGGGTGGACCAGAGCGAGACCAACCTGGTGCTGGTGGAGAATCTGCGCTAACTTTGTGGGGCGGGCAATCGTGCCCGCAGCCGGCCGGTCCGTACTCCACGCTGACCAGACACAGCCCCTTGGCCGGCGCCGTCGGTCCCGATTGCGCGGGCAGCGCCGCCAGGTCCGCCATGTTTCCCTTGCCCGCCTCGAGCAGTGTGCCCACAATGTTGCGCACCATGTGCTTCAGAAAGCCGCTGCCGCGGATGCGATACACCAGGCGCTCGGGGCCGCGCTCGAGCTCGGAGGAAAACACCGTCCGCACTTTCGATTTGCCTTCGGCATCGCTGTGGTCGGCCGCGGCGAACGCCGTGAAATCGTGCTCGCCGGTAAAGACGCGCGCCAGAGCGGCCATCCGTTGCTCATCGAGCGGATAGGGGTGGTGATGCACATACGGCCACTCGAAAGGGCTACAGACTTCCCCGCGCACGATACGATATTCATAAGTTTTGGCTTGGGCATCGAAGCGCGGGTGGAAGCCGGCATGAACCTCTTCGGCCGACAGCACACGAATGTCCGGCGGCAAGAGGCGATTCACGGCGCGGCGCAAGTTGGCGACCGGGATCGGGTTCTCGAGGCTGAAGGCGGCCACTTGCGCGAGGGCGTGCACTCCGGCATCGGTGCGTCCCGAGCCGGCCACGTGCACCGGCGCGCCTTCCATCGCGGAAACGATCTGCTCCAGGATCCCTTGAATCGTGGGCAGGCCGGGCTGCACCTGCCATCCGTGATACGCGCCGCCGGTGTACGCGAGGGTGATCTTGATGCGCCGCATCAGGCTGGCCGCGAGCCGGGCTTCACCACGGGAATGCCCTGCTGGCACAGGGGACACTGGTCGGGATAATGGGCCGGCACCTGCAAGGTGGCCAGCGATACCCGCGGCACGCCGACATCGGCCTGGCCGCCGCTGCGATCGACGATGGAAGCCGCCGCCAGCACGTGCACGCCCGCCCCGCGCAGCAGCGCGATGACTTCCCCGGTGCTGCCCCCGGTGGTAATCACGTCCTCCACCACGGCCGCCGTCTCGCCCGGCGCGGCCGCGAATCCCCGGCGCAGCGCCATTTTTCCGGTGGCGGCATCGCGCTCGGTGAACAGGAACCGCGTACCCAGCGCCCGCGCCACTTCATGCCCGATGATGAGGCCTCCCAGCGCCGGCGAGACCACCAGCCCGATGGCTCCCCCGGCGGTCTTGCGGAGTTCTTCAGCCAGCAGCCGTCCGAGTTTTTCCGCCGCCGGCGGATGTTGCAGCACCAGCGCGCACTGCAGGTACTCGGAGCTGTGGAGACCGCTGGTAAGACGAAAATGTCCTTGGAGATAGGCGCCCGTGGAGCGGAATAGTTCCAGAACCGACTCGGCTTGCGGCGTCACAAAGGCCTACTATACCATTGAACTTAAAGAGAGCAAGACTGCCCTCCGTCCTGTGAGGTAAGAACCAATGAACACCGCCCGAACGTACACCGCCCTGTTATGCGTGCAACTGATGCTGGCGCCGGCCGGCAGTTTCGCCGCCGATAAGGCCGCCGCGCCCGATCCGCCCAAGCCGCCGAACCAGGCACCCGCCGATCCGCATGCGGTTGCGACCGAGCCCAGCGGTGTGCTGGCCAAGATCACGGGACCCTACCGTGCCCGGACGCTGCCGCCTCCCAGCCTGGCCAATTCGACCCGCCTGGATTCGTTGCTGCGGGCGGGCAATCTTTACCTTTCGTTGCAGGACACGATCGCGCTGGCGCTGGAGAACAATCTCGATATCGAGATCCAGCGCTATGGTCCGCAGTTGGCCGATGCCGCCGTGCTGCAGGCGGAATCGGGCGGTTTCGCACGCGGCGTTTCCACCAACGTGACGGCCGGCCCATCGAGTTCCTCGGTCACCGCCTCGGGGACCGCGCCGGGAACGAATCAGAATGCCACATCCCAGGCCAGCGCCGGGACTGCCTCGGCGGTGGGCGGCGGCGTGATCCAACAGTCGGGCCCGGGCATTCCCTCGCTCGACCCGGTTTTCACCGGCAGCGGGCAGTGGGCCCACGCTACCACGCCGCAGAGTAATTCGGTGATCACCGGCACCAACTCGTTGATCCAGACGCAGGACACCTCCGGCGTGGCCCTCCAGAAAGGGTTTCTCACCGGCACCACGGTCAGCCTGGGGCTCAATAACAACAGCGTCACCAATAACAGCACGCGCGCCGATTTCAATCCGGCCACCAGCGCCTCCCTGGGATTGGGGTTCACGCAACACCTGTTGCAGGGCTTTGGCACGGCGGTGAACGGGCGCCAGATCAGCATCGCCAAGAACAATCGCGAAGTATCCGATCTGACGCTGAAGCTCCAGGTGGAGACCACCGTGGCCGCCGTGATGGAACTCTACTGGGACCTGGTTGCGTTCAACGAGGCCGTGCGTGTGGCGCAGGACGCTCTGGCGGCTTCCCAGAAGCTGTTGGCAAACAACAAGGCGCAGGTGGAGGTGGGCACCCTGGCGCCCATCGAGGTGACCCGCGCGGAGGCGGAAATCGCTTCCGACGAGCAGCAGCTCACGCTCGCCCAGATGCACGTGCTGCAGCAGGAGACCATCATCAAGAACGCGCTGAGCCGGACCGGCATCGCCAGTCCCGCGATCGCTGCCGCCCACATCATCGCCACCGACCCCATCGATATCCCCACCGTCGAGCCCATCAACCCGATACAGGATTTGATGGCGCTGGCGCTTTCGTCCCGCCCCGAGATGGCGCAGAGCCGCATCCAGATCCAGAACCAGCACCTCACCATCAGGGGATCGAAGAACGCGCTCCTTCCTACGCTCGACGCCGTAGCGAACCTGAGTAACAATGGACTTGCCGGACAGCCCAATCCTTTGCCCGGAACACATAACAACAACGCCTTTTTCATCGGCGGATTCGGCACCGCGCTGCAGCAGATTTTCGCGCGGAACTTCCCGAATTACTCGGCCGGCTTTAACCTGACCATTCCCCTGCGCAACCGGGCCGCCCAGGCGCAGGTGATTACCGATGAACTGACTCTGCGGCAGCAGCAACTCGGGCTGCAGCGCCTGGACAACCAAGTGCGCGTAGACGTACAGAACGCGCTGATCGGCCTGACGCAGGCACGCGCCGGGTACCTGGCCGCTACCAAAGCGCGCGTGCTTCAGGAACAGACGCTCGATGCCGAACAGAAGAAGCTGGCGCTGGGGGCGTCCACGATCTATAACGTAATCCTGGCGCAGCGCGACCTGGTCACCGCGCAGTCCAACCAGGTGACCGCCGAAGCCTCTTACAGCAAAGCGAAGGTGGAGATGGACCGTTCCACGGGCCAGATTCTGATCAACAACGGCATCTCGCTCGATGAAGCGTTCCGGGGAGTGGTGGCCCGCCCGCCAAGCACCCTGCCCACGACGCCTCCCCCTCCGCCGGCGGCGCAGCAATAATTACCCGCGTCGCGCGCTCTTTCACGGCGGGCTTACAAAACCTTGACACTCGCCCGCCAATTTTGCATGCGCCAGAACGCGCGGGCCACTTACTAAGTTGATTTTGCAGGTCCTGGCGGTTTGGCGCAACGATTGCTCTAACCTGGGCGTGACTGCGATTTCAAAGACCCGCGGAGAGACGATTGACCTTCTGCTCGTAACCCGCCTAATGAGTCACCTCGCCTGAAACCCTTCGATCTGTCCATAAAACCCCACAACCGTCTCCCCGCGGGCCTTGCTCCCGCGATGCAGGAGCCGTCGTGGGGCGGGCAATCCTGCCCGGGGTCCGGGACGCCTTTCAGGCGGCGCAACGCCGGCGGCAGCCACGATTGGCTGCCCCACGAAATTCTGCGCCGGAATCTCGATTACGATGGTTCTATGGCGAAAGCGATGTTCGACGTCGAGTGCCCGTGTTGCCAGACAATCCTGAAGATCGATCCGGAAACCCGCGCGGTGATCGCGCATACGGTTCCGGTGAAGCCACTCCCCATCGAGGATCTGGCGGCCGAGGTGGCCAAACTGAAAGGCGAAGGCGCGCGGCGCGAACAACTGTTCCAGAAGCAGTTCGACGCGGAGAAGAGCCACGGCAAGGTGCTCGAGAAGAAGTTTGACGAGCTCTTCAAGCGCGCCAAGGAAAATCCCGATCTGACGCCCCCCAAGCGGGATATCGACCTGGACTGACGGCGCGGCTTACCGGGCCACCAGCAGGTTCTCCGCGAAGGCCCACTCCTCATCGATCCACTGGGCTTCCAGGTGAAAACCCGCCACGCGCGCCATGCGGCAGATCTGCTCGGAACGGAACTTGTGACACGCCTCGGTGCAGATGGTCTCGTTCGGCGCAAAATCCACAATCAGGTCCGCCCGGCGGATGCTCACGATCTGGTACAGACGCGAGCGGAGATGCATCTCGATGCGCTGCTCGTCGGTGTTGTAGCGGACCGCGTGCTCGAACTGGCGCAGGTCGAAATCGGCGTCCAGCTCGCGGTTGATGCGCGCCAGCAGGTTCAGGTTGAAGGCGGCGGTGACGCCCGCCGGGTCGTCATACGCGGTCATCAACTGGTCCACCGGCTTCACCATATCGGTGCCGAGCAGCAGCGCGTCGCCCTCCTGGAGGCACAACCGGACGTGGTACAGGAAATCGATGGCCCCTTCCGGATCGAAATTGCCGATGGTGCTGCCCAGGAACAACACCAGCAGCGTCTCGCCTGGCGCGCGCCGCTCCGCCACTTGCCGCATTCCGTCCAGGTAACTGGTCCGCAGCGGAACCACCGCGCCCAGGGAACTGAGTTCCAGTTGGCACTTCGCCAACGCCGCGGCGGAAACATCGATGGGATAGTAAACCAGCGTCTGGCGGGGATGGAGCGCCTCCAGGATGGCGCGGGTCTTGGCGCCGCTGCCGCTGCCTAACTCCGCGACCACGAGGTTGCCCGGCAGACCCTCGATCAGTTCGCCCGCATGGGCCTGGATGATGCGGGCATCGGCCCGTGTCAATCCGTACTCCGGTAGAAACGTGATGGCTTCGAACAGAGCCGATCCGACGTCGTCGTACAGGTAGCTGCAGGGCAGGGTCTTCTGTTCGGTCCGGGTAAGGCCGGCCCGTACGTCGCGCGCGAACTCGTTGTCCCACGCCGGCGCGTACATCAGGAAGCAACCAGCCGGAACCCGGCATAGAGGTAAGGGTACGAGGGCCGGAACCAGTTACGAAAGGAGGGCCGCAGGAAACAGGCCGCCGTCCGCGGGGAAGCGCCCTTCAGCACGTAGTGGCGGCCATCGAAGAAGGGCGCCGAGTAATTGTCGTAAAAGGGAAACGGTGCGAAGCCGGGAAACGGCGCGAACGCCGTCGAGGTCCACTCCCATCCGTTGCCGAACATCTGCTCGGGAACCGGTTCCCGGTCCGCCCGCTCGCCGGCGGTGACCGGTAGCGGGTCCCAATGCCGGAAGTCGAAATTGCCGCTCGCGGGCGGCGCGCAAGCCGCGCGGTGAAACTCGGGCTCCGAGAGCAGCCGCATGCCGCGCCACCGGGCGAAGGACTCGGCCTCCTGGTAGGTGGCGTATACCGGCCAATCGAGCGGCAGGGGAATTTCCGCGAACATGCCCCGATAGAACCAGTCCCCTTCGCGCTCCACCCAGAAGTGCGGCGGCGCCGCGCCCTGGCGCACAAACTGCAAGTACTCGCCGTTGGTCGTCTTGTACCGCGAAATCGCGAATGCCGGAACTTCTACGGTGTGCGCCTGAAACTCGTTGTCCCAGCCGAAGCCTTCGCCGGGCTCGCGTCCCATGCGGGCGGGGCCGGCGGGAATCTCGATCATCCGCGGCACAGGCAGACCCGACGGGGTGGGCCCGGTCATCGGCCCGGGCGGCGCCACCTTCTTCCCGTACGGCAGGTTGTGCAGCAAATACGCCAACGTTTCGGCATGCATTAGCCGGTGCTCGACGGCCACGTGCACCAACTGTTCCGGCACCTCTTCCAGCACGTCGTCGATTTCGTCGCGGGTTCGCTGGTTGTAACGCTCCACCTCTCCCAAACCGGGCCAATCGGCGGGCCGGTCGGCAGGCAGTTCCCCCGGCGGCGGATCGATGCCGAAGGCAAACAGCCGGTCGAACTCGGGTTGGAACGAGCGCCTATCGAGCGCATACCGCCCGATCAGGTTCCAATCGAACGTCTCCAGGTGGCCGATGTAGAAAACCAGACGGTGGCGCTCCGCGATGGGGCGGTCGTAAAGGGATTCGGGCCGCACCAGGTGGAACAGTGCGTCCGTCTGCTCGCGCGCCCGGCTCAGAGTGAGCCCCTTGTCGGTTTGCGTCCGCATAAACGTCCCTACAGTTTACGCGAAGCCGCGGTGTCACCGCTGTAACTTCTACCACAAAATCGGCAAGCCAAAGCATGCCCCACCAAGACAAGCCATCTTTGCAGTGGTGGGGCATGCTTGAGCTTGCCCATGCAAAAGCCTGCGAAAGGGGGTGGGTTTCGGCCGCTCATGGCTGCGGCGCCGGATCCACGTAGGGCTGGTATCCATTGCGCCGCATAATTTCGTGCGCGGCCCCGACTGTCTCCGGCAGCACATAGAAGAACGCGCCCGCGCGCACACTGCGGAAGATCACGCCGCCGCGATACTCGTCGACCTCGACGCCGTAGTCCAGGCCGGCCGCGGTGAAGATCGATTCCAGGCGGAGGGCATCCCGCAACTTCTTCGCGATATAAATCAGGACCGGCTCTTTCCCCTCGAAAAACGGTGCCTCTTGCTTCATGGGCGCGCTCCTTTTCAGTGTATTCCGCGCCGCGAACATCAAGTACTTTACTCTGTAAAGGAATCCTGCTACACTCGGTCTCGTGAAAGGAAACATGGCCCCCATCGCGGCCTGGCTGTTCTGGCTGGCCGCCGTGCCCTTCCTGATGCGCTTCGAGCTGCACACCGACGATACCGGCGTCGAAGTAGTGTTTCTTCTGGCGATCACGTTCCTCCTGGGGTGCCTGCATCCGCGGCACGCGTGGCTGTGGGCCGTGCTGGTGGGGCCTGCGATCCCGGCCGCCGATCTGCTGTTCGGCACGCCGCACCCGGGCCTGAACCATCGTGGGGACCTGGCGATCCTCTGCGGCGTGGTGGTCGTGCTGGGACTCGCCGGAAGCTATGCCGGCGTGCTGCTCCGCAAGCTGGCAGTGGGGTAGGCCTCCTGGCCTGCCCCGTGCGCTGCGGTACACTGCCTTCATTAGCCCATGCGCTTCCCCCGATCGAGCGGCATCCTGCTCCACCCGACTTCGTTGCCCGGGCCTTTCGGCATCGGCGATCTCGGCCCGGAAGCGCGGCGGTTCGCCGATTTCCTCGCCGCCGCCGGCCAGAGTGTCTGGCAGGTGCTCCCGCTCGGGCCCACCGGCTACGGCGATTCGCCGTACCAATGTTTTTCCGCGCTGGCCGGCAATCCGCTGCTGATCAGTCCGGAGGCGCTCGGGGAAAGTGGCTGGCTCACTGGCGCCGAACTGCGCGAGGTGCCGCCCTTTCCCGAACACGAGACGGATTTCGGCCGGGTCATTCCGTGGAAGACCAGCCTGTTAGAGGTTGCGGCCCGGCGGTTTTTCGCGCAAGGCTCCGGCGAAACTCGCGCGCGCTTCGACGCCTTCTCGGAAGCCAATGCCGGCTGGCTGGACGATTTCGCCCTTTTCATGGCGCTCAAACAAGCCCGGGGCGAAGGGGTCTGGACCCAGTGGGACGAGCCCCTGCGGTCGCGCGAGCCGAGGGCCCTGGCGGCCGCGCGTGGGGAGTTCGCCGGGTCCATCGCCCTCCATAAATTCCTCCAGTTCGTCTTCTTCGCGCAATGGCGCGAGCTGCACGAATA
This sequence comes from Bryobacteraceae bacterium, assembly GCA_017883415.1. GTDB lineage: Bacteria > Acidobacteriota > Terriglobia > Bryobacterales > Bryobacteraceae > JADGNR01. Next base: position 8,356 of record JADGNR010000204.1, read on the forward strand.
CTGCCGGGCCCGCGGCATCCGGCTGATGGGCGATCTCCCCATTTACGTCTCCCATGACAGTGCCGACGTGTGGGCCAACCCGCAATACTTCCACCTCGACGGCGCCGGTAATCCCACGGTAGTGGCGGGCGTGCCGCCGGATTACTTCAGCGCCACCGGCCAGCTCTGGGGTAACCCGATCTACCGTTGGGACCGGCTGGCGGCCGATGGATACCACTGGTGGCTGGAGCGCTTCCGCGCCGTGCTGGAGATGGTCGACCTGATCCGCCTGGACCACTTCCGCGGCTTCGAGGCGTATTGGGAAATTCCGATGCCCGCGAGCACGGCGGCCAACGGCCAATGGGTCAAAGGCCCGGGTCCGGACCTTTTCCAGGCGGCGCGCGACGCGCTGGGCGATCTGCCGCTGGTGGCCGAAAACCTGGGCGTGATCACGCCGGAAGTGGAAGCCATCCGCGCGCGATTCGGCTTCCCCGGCATGACCATTCTCCAGTTCGCCTTTGGCGACGACCCGCAGGCGTTCAGCTTCCGCCCGCACAATTTTCCGCGCGAAGTGGTGTCCTACACCGGCACCCACGACTGCGATACGACCGTGGGCTGGTTCGCCAGCGAAGGCCGCGGAGAAAGCACCCGCTCGCCCGAGGAGATCCAGCGCGAGCGCGCCTTCACCCTGCGCTATCTGGACACCGACGGCCGCGAGATCCACTGGGTATTCATCCGCGCGCTGATGGCTTCGGTAGCCGACACCGTGCTGTTCCCGCTCCAGGACGTGCTGGGCCTCGGCAGCGAGGCGCGCATGAATCAGCCCGCCACGCTGGGCGGCAACTGGCGCTGGCGCTACCGCCGCGAGATGCTGGGCGAGGAACCGGAGCGGCGGCTGAAGGAACTTACGGAGTTGTACGGGCGCTAGCGATCCGCTTTCAGCCGTGCGCGCCTTCTCGCGCTCAGTTCCCTCAACTCGCGCATGACTACTTCGCCGTCCAGCAACTCGCCGCGCCGCGCCGATGCGAGGACTTTCTCGATCTTCCGCTCCAGATCGCGTCTCAGCTTGGCGTTCATGGTGCTCTGTGACATCGCCCTTGTCATGGTTTGCCCCACGCGTTTTGCCAGCAGGTGGCCGCGCGGCGAGAGAAGAGGCTGATGCACCGTGCGGGCGAACCGAGTACTGTGAAGGTAGCCGATGGAGTACTATGGCCCAACTTTACCTGGGCGGCGGCGTTGGAGCGCGGTTCGGGCGGCGCTGACAGGGTTGTAGGAGAGGTCGTGCTGGCGTGCATTCACAAGGATCTTCGGGGCAAGGCAGGTGCGTCTGTTTGAAACGGGCAGAAGTTCAGCGGCTTGGTGGAGTCGGTGTAGCGGGATTCGCTTTGCGGCAGAGGTCGGCTGCATGTACGAATGCGTCAAGTACATGGCGTGCAGTTGATTCATCCCTAAAGAACAGGAAGAATTTGTTGACATATTGGTTCGTGTGGTCCGTCTTGAAGGTACGGGACATGCTAGAGATTTCAAGCGCTATGACATTCGTCGTTGTTCCCATTGAAAATTTATAGATTAGCTCATGGCTATTATTGTAAGCGACGGGCTGAACTGCTGCCGTAAGTCCATCGTCAGCCAACGGGACCTTATAGGTGAATGTGCTAGAGTCAGCGCCACCGCTCACATGTCTCTGCGACCGCCTAGTTTCGCCTTGAATGACAGTGATCTTGCAGGAGTCGGGACTTCCGGGCTTTATCGAACTCCAAATACTGACATCTGTTGGTTCGCCGGTAAACGCGGCAACAAACT
>JADGNR010000205.1 GCA_017883415.1 Bryobacteraceae bacterium
CGATTCCAAGAGCCCCGGGCCCAAATGCCGATGCACTTCGATACACGCACCGATGATGAGTTCCGTAAGTCTATCCGGAACCAGAGGTTGCTTCTCCGGTCTTGAATTGAGGTCGCTCATTGAATTCAAAAACCTCGGCGTCTCGGCGCCTCGGCGGTGAATCCCCCCTACTCCCTCGGCGCCGCTTTCCACTCCAGCACGCGCTTCAGGATGTCGTCCTGCTTCAGGCGGTCGGATTCGGCGTGGAAGTTGAGCAGGATGCGGTGGCGCAGGATCGGAATGTACAGCGAACGGATGTCTTCGTAGGTCACGTGGTAGCGCCCCCTCATCAGGGCCTTCGCCTTGGCCGCCAGCACCAGGAACTGGGCGGCGCGCACGCTGGCCCCATAGTTCACATACTTTTTGACGAAATCGGGCGCGGTTTCGTCACTGCTGCGGCTGACGCGCACCAGATCCACGGCGTGACGCGCCACGCTTTCGCCGATCGGCACCATGCGCACCAACTGCTGGAAATCCAGGATCTCCTCCGCGTTCGTCACCGGGTCGACTTGCGGGATGGTGGTCGCCGTGGTCAGGTCCACCACTTTCATTTCTTCGTCGGCCGTGAGGTAATCGAGCACCGTGTTGAACAGGAACCGGTCGAGCTGCGCTTCCGGCAGCGGGTAGGTTCCTTCCAGCTCGATGGGGTTCTGCGTGGCCAGCACGAAGAACGGGCTGGGCAGCAGATGGTTGTTGCCGCGCACCGTACAGGCGTGTTCCTGCATCGCCTCAAGCAGCGCGCTCTGCGTCTTCGGCGGCGTGCGGTTGATCTCGTCGGCCAGCAGAATGTTGCCGAAGATGGGTCCCTTCACGAAGGTCCACGTCCGCCGCCCGTTGGCCGGATCCTCCTCGATGATGTCGGTGCCGGTAATGTCGCTGGGCATCAGGTCCGGCGTGAACTGGATGCGTTTGAACACCAGGCCGAGGGTCTGCGCCAGGGTCCGCACCAGCAGGGTCTTGGCGGTGCCCGGCAGGCCGGTGATCAGGCAATGGCCGCCCACGAACAGGCCGATCATGACCTGTTCCAGTACCTCCTCCTGGCCCACAATCACGCGGCGCACTTGCGTCACGATCTCGGTATGCACCCGGCGGAAGCGCGCGATGCGCGACTTTAAGATTTCGGGCTCCATCTGGGGCGTCACGGTTGTTGACATGTCGATTCCATTCTCATTTCGCTGGGGTGGTGCTCAATTCTAACAGCAGCTTTTGGGCCGGCCGGAAGCCGGGCGCCGCCTCCAGGGCGGCCAGCAACTCATCCTTCGCCTGCTCGGTCTGGTGGTTCAGTTGGTAGGCGCGCGCCAGGTCGTAGTGCGCCTGCGCGGGGTCCACGGGGTTGCGCGCCACCACGGCCCGAAACTCGCGGATGGCGCCCGGGGCATTGTTCTGGTCGAACCACAGAGTGCCCAGCCGCCGGTGCAATTCGTCGTCCTCGGGATAGATGTAGTTCAAGCGGTCCAGCACGCCGGCGGCTTCCTTCGTGCGGCCGGCGTCGGCCAGTTGCTTCGCCAGCAGCTTGATGGATTCCGGATTGCGGCCTCCCTGCTTGACGTAGCGCTCCAGCTCGGCGATGGCCGCGGGCTTGTTGTCCTTGGCGAGGTAAGCCGTGGCCAGCAATTCGTACACGCTGTGCTCCTCGACGTAATCCGGATACATGTCGCGAATGGCCGCGCCGGATTTGATGACGGCGTCGTAATCCTTGGTCCGGGAGGCCTCGGTCAACTGTTTCATCCCGGCTTTCCACTCGTCGAAGTGCGCGACGGGCTCTTTGGTGTCGGCCTCCAGGGAGGCGAGGAAACGCTTGTCGAATTCCGCCGGCTCGATCTTCAGTTCCTTGCGGATCACCGTGGGAGTGTCGTCGTCCGCGGCGAAATCGTGAAGCATCGCCAGCAGCGTATCCCAGCCCCAGTGCTCCTGGATGTAATCGCAGATGCGGCCGGCCTGGAAATAGCTGACCACCACCTGCTCCGGGCTCACGGGATGCACGAAGCCGCGGTCGAGCTCGGAGACGGGCAGCAATTGCTTGTTCTTGATGGCGCTCAGCTCGTCGGGACCGAGCCGGTCTCCCCACTCCGGCGAAGCGGCGGTCTCCTCGTGCACCGCCAGGCCTTCGGTGAACCAGCGCGGCACCCGGTGATTGGTCATGGTGAGCGTGTAGACGTGGCTCATTTCGTGCCACAGCGTGGAGGCCCAGTGGAAACGGCCGGGCGGACGGCCCGAGGGGCTGTCCATGGCGATGGCGTAGCCGAACGTCACCCCTAGCGCCCCGAGGCCGGGCATGCCGAGCGTGCGCACCGCGAAATCTTCGTGGTCGGGGTACACCTCCACCTGCACCGGACGGTCGAGCTTGAACTTGTACTTCTTCTCGTAGGTCGCGATGGCGCGCCGCATTTCCGCTTCGAAGTAGGGGCGCAGCAGGTCCGCTTCTTTCTTGTGCACCTTCAGGATGGTGCGATCGGTCTGGAAGGTGACGAAGTTCTTGTAGCTGTCCATCAAGGTCAGCGTGTTCTTGGTGGCCTTGTCTCGGAAGCCGTTGTTGAAGCACTCTTCGAGCAGCTTGTAGGCCTCGTCGTTCTGGCCCAGGCGCATGAGGTTGATGCCCAGTTGCGAGCGCGCGCTGTCCAGGTACGGGTCCAACTCGAGGGCCTTGCGGTAATACTGGATGGACTCCTGGTAGCGGCGGTTCAGCATGAAGAAATGGCCGGCCAGTTCATAGCCGCGGGCGGCGTGCGGGTCCCAGGACGTCTCCTTCTTGTCCGCCAGCCAGTCCAAGATGGCCAGGATGGCTTTGCCGCCGACGGAATTCGGGTCGATCTCGAGGGCCTTGTGCGCTTCGGCGGCGGCTTTGGCGTTGTCGCTGTCTTCGAGCGCCAGCCGCGCCAGCAGTTCCTGGGCCTCCACCTGCTTGGGATCGTACTCGAGCGCCAGGCGGGCCATTTTCGCGGCGCCGCCTTCGTAGAGATCGGCCGAGATCAGCGCGAGGCCAACCAGCGCGCCCGCATGGTCCTTCTTGATGGCCAGCGCCTCGTTGAAGAGTACGCCGGCGTCGGCGGACTGGCCGCGATCGAGGAACAGGCGCCCCCGGCGCACTTTGTAATCGGGATTGTCGGGATAGCGCTTCACCAGCGCGAGAAACACGCCGTCGGCGTCGAGATAGCGGTGCTGGCGCCACAGCGCCTCGGCCTGTTCCAGGGTTTGCCCCGGAAGCGCCAGAACGGCCAACAACACGGCTGCGCCAAGCCGCGGGACGGTTCTCACTTGTCGAGCGCCTCCTGGGTCTTGGCGAGTTCCAGCAGAAGCGCGGTCAGTTGCTTCTTGTATTCGTCGGCGGGCAGGGCCGCCTTTTCGTATTTCAGGGTATCGATGGCCTGCTCGAGCTGCTCTTTCTTATCGAGCAGCGCGCGTTTGGCGGGGTCGCGCGCGGCGGCGGCGTTCGCTCCCAGGCGCACCACGGGAAAGGCGCCGGCCAGCTTGCCTTCGCCGTTTTCGGCCGAGGGCACGCGCTCGCCTTCGCCCTTGCCGGTGTCTTCCAGCACGCAGTGTTCCGTCGCCAGCCGCTTTTGCGCATCGTAGAATTCGTTGATCTTGTGCTGCGCGAAACGATAGGCCTCCAGCGCCGAGACGGCCTCGTTCTTATCGGCGTCGGCCGCCGGATCGCGCAGGGCTTCGGCCCAGTAGCGCGCAAACGACGTGGCGTTCTTCTCGGTTCCGTTCTTGGTGGCGGCGATCACGATGCGGTTCGCCCGGCGCAGGGATTCGATCGATCCTCCGCTCGCGCTGGTGGCATTCACCACCAACTGGCGCGTGGCCGGAACGCGATCGAGCAGCGCGGCCAGCTCCGCGCCGGTGATGTCCGGGCCCGGCAGGTTGAATTTGTAGTCCACGCCGTCGAAGCTGCCGTGTCCGATGAGCGTCAGCACCAGCGCATCGGTGGATTTCGCCTGCTTCGCGATTTCGGCAAAGCGCGCGCGGATCTGCTCGCGCGTGGCGGACTTGAGCGTGATCACGGTGGCGTCGCCGCCGGCCTTCTTCAGGCTGGCGTCGATGTCGTCGGCCCACATCTTGAAGCGCTGCTCGTAATCGGCCTCGCCCCCCAGGCCGGAGATGGTCACATAGAAGGTCGCGGCGGGCACGGAGAGCGCGGCCAGCAACAGCAGGGCGAGCGGCCTCATACCACGCCCCAGCGGCGGCGCAACAGCCACTCCGTGGCGCGCATGCCCAGCGCCAGCAGGAAGATCACCGGCATGTCCCACAGGTCCCTGGTCTCGCGCGTGGTGATGCCCGCTTCCGAGTAAGAGATTTCATTTGCCAGCTTGGACGCTTCAGACGGCCGGTAGTACCGCCCGCCGGTCTGCTCGGAGAGCTTCTCCAGCAGTTCGCGGTTCTGCGAAGTGTGAAAATTCTCGGCCACGCCGTCCTCGCGGTGGAACGAAAGCACATCGCGGCCGACCTCCTCCTGCTCGCGGCCGGCGATGATTTCCGCCACGTAGGAGCCCGGTTTCTCCGCCGTCCATTCGCCCGAGTAAACCCCCTCTTCGAGCGGTTGCGGCGCCAGTTCCACGGTGGCCGAAGAGCCGTCGGGGCTCAGGAAGCGCGCCTGCACCTTGGCGTTGGTCACCGGCTTGTACTGCTTGTCGCGCACTTCCACCCGCACCGGCACGCGCGTCTCGTCGGAGAGCACCGGGCGCGGCGTGGCCGCCGTAACCTGGCCGGGCGTATCGTTCACCAGGTAGCGGAACATCTGCTGCCAGAACGTGGCGTGGGTCTTATCGTTGTGGTCCAGCCACATCTTCCAGCGCCAGGTTCCCGCGGTGGCCAGCACCGCCGTGCGCCCACGGCCGTAGTTCTCGGTCACCAGCAGGTTCTCTTTGCGCTTCCCCGCGGGCGTGGATTTCAGCAGCACCATGGCGCCCGGCTTCTCGTCGCCCACGTCCTGGTAGTTGGCCATGAGCGGCATCTTTTTCCACCGCTCCAGATTGCGCGCCGCGTCCTCGTCCAGCCGGCAAATGGTGCTTTGCGCGCCCTGCGGCGTCAGTTCCTGGCCCGTGAAATCGCGATGGAATGTGCCCTTCGCTTCGGGCAGTTTGGTGGGCACCAGGTCGGCCAGCGGAGAGTTCGCATAGCCGCCGTCGGAGAGGGTGGCGCGGCCGCCCAGGAAAAGAACTCCGCCGCCGCGCCGGTCCACGAAATCGCGGATGAGCTGCTGCTGGGTCGGCGTGAAATAATTGGCCTCCACACTGCCCACAATCAGCCCTTGAAACGCGAACAGCTCTTCGGCCTTGGACGGGAAACCCTCTTCCAGCTCCTTCTCGCCCATGCTGGGCGGAAACTGCCGGTACAGCTTGTTCTGGGTCGTGCGCAGCATGCTGGCGAGTTCGATCTCGGGGTAATCGTCCAGCGCGCGGCGCAGGAATTTGTACTCCCAGCGCGGCTCGCCCTCCAGGTACAGGATGCGCGGCTTGCGCGCCTCCACATTGACCAGGCGCGTCACTTTGTTGTTCAGCGCGTTCTCTTCGCCGGAGACGGGTTCCACCCCGATCTCGAGCGTTTTCGGCCCCGCTTCGCCGCAATTGAAGACCAGCGATTCGGTCTGAAGCTGGCCATCGGAGGGCAACGTCACGTCCCGCGACGCCAGCACCTTGCCGTTGTCGCGCACCGTCAGCTTCGCCTTGCCGCCGGAAAACCCGTGGCTCTCGAGGGCCACCAGCGCGGTGAGCTTCGATTGCGGCAGCGCCCGCGCCGGCACCGTGGCGTCGTGGATTTCAATGTCGCGATCGGGATGCTCCTTGCCAAAGCCCATGGTGTGGATCGGAATCCGCTGGCGGCGAATCGCTTCGATGGTGGCCCGATCGATACCGCCGGCGTTGTCCGCGCCATCGCTCAACAGCACCATGGCGCCCAGCGGCAGCGACGAGGATTCCGCCAGCACGCGCTCGAGACTGTCGCCGATCCGCGACGCCGGAGCGCTGGCCGTCAGTTGATCCGCCTTTTGAATCCGCTCCGGCTCCTTGCCGAACCGGTAGAGGCGCACCTGGAAACGGTCGCCCAGCGCCTTCATGAGGCCGCCCTCCAGCACCGCCCGGGCCGCCGCCGCGCGCGTCCCCGACGCGTCCGCAATCGCCATGCTGCGCGAATCGTCCACCAGCACCGCCACCACGTTCTGTTGCGGCCGCAGCGTGGCGATGCTCAACGCGGGGTGCCACAGCAGAAAAAGAATGAGCGCGATCAGGCCGGTTTCGAGCAGCCATATCGCCAGGGGACGCAACCCGCTGAGCATGCCGTGGTTGCGCCGGATGTGCCAGAAGAGCAGCCCCGCGGCCCCCAGAATGGCGATCCCCAGCAGCCACAGCGGCCACGGCGTCAGGAAAACGAAGTGGCCCTTGTGAAAGAGGCTGACCGGGTATTTGAACAGGATCTCGAACATGAAGTCCACGTCACGGCAGCATGGCGATGAGTTTATAGACGTGCCTGACGCAATGAAGCGTTACGGGCCATTTCAGACTGGCGGGAAGTGGCACATGCGGGCACATCCGCGGAAGCCCTCGTATTCTTCACAGGATAACATGGCGAGTCACTTTCCAGGTCGCCGCTCGCGGCGCTGCCGCGCCGCCGGGGACGCTGCAGAACCGGCTCGCGCAACCGGTTCCAGCAACGCCACCGGGACCTGCCGGAACTGCGCGGTAGCAGCCAGGCTCCGGTCAAAGGTAACGATCCGCGCGCCGGCAGCCTCGGCAAATCCGACCAGGTAGCAGTCGGCAATCGCTTTCGTGGCCGGCTGCAGGGCAAAGGGCGCCGCAGCCTGCCGGAACAGGGTCTCGGCGCCGCGCGGCTCGGGCGCAAGTGCCACCCGCGGATCCTGCCTCCACCGGTCGTACAGTTGGAGCGCCCCGGCCAGAGTGGTCGTACTGTCGCCCATGACCTTCCGATTCGTGAGCAGGCGCAGGAAGCCGAGCATGGTGAACCGGCAGAAGAGCAGGGCCACGTCGTCTTGGGAGCCGTACCATCGCGAGGCCGGTACGTGTTGCGGGTGCCGGTCCCAGGTCAGCGCCAGCCACACGTTGATGTCAATCAAATACGAGATCGTAGGGCGTCTCCCGATTCGGGCAGAGCGATCCAGGCCGGCCCTTTCCCTTGAGCAGCGGCAGCGTAACGCGCTCGCCCTTGCGGATCGGGTGCACCGGGGCGACGCGAGCGACCGGCCGGCCGCGCTTGGTGATGACGATCCCTTCCTCGGGCAGATCCTCCAGCAGCGAGAGGCACTGGCGGCGGAACTCGGTGATGCTGAGGTCTCTCATGCCCCAAGTGTACATCATTATGTACAGTAGCGCGGACCGTCCCCCCCGCTCCTACGAAAATCCGTGCACCCCAGGCGAGCCGCCTTCCTTGCCTCCGCTCCCTCTGCGCCCTCCCTCCGTTCTGACTTTGCTTGGTCTTCTCTGCGCTTTCTCCGCCTCTCCGCCTCTCCTCGAATCGCAGTCTCCCGCCGCTCCCCCACGGCCTCCCCGGCTAAGATAGTCATGGAGATCGAATTTGAAGAAGCTGCTGCTGTTGCTGTTGCTCGTGGTCGCGGCCGTGATTGGTTGGGGAATCTTTCGCAAGAGCGCGCCACCCCAGGTGAATTTCGCGCGGGTCAAACGGGAAACGCTGGTCAGCACGCTCTCGACCAACGGCAAGGTTGAGCCTTCCGAATGGCAGGCCGTGCGCGCCGAAGCCGCCGGACTGGTGAGCCGCGTACCGGTTCGGGAGGGGCAGACCGTAGCCCAAGGCGCGGTGCTGGCCGAGGTGACCGATCCTTCCTTCCAGGCCGACCTGGAGGCGGGCGAGGCCAAGGTGGCGGAAGTGCAAGCCAGCCTGGCGGCGCTCCAATCGGGCGGCAAGCCCGCGGAGTTGGCCGACATCGAGATCCGTTTGGCGCAAGCGCGTGTGGCGCTTGAACAGGCCGAGCGGGACTATGCCGCGCTCGATCGGCTCGCCCGGAAGCAGGCCGCCACCACGGTGGAAGTGACTGCCGCCCGCGACAAAGTGGAACAGGCGCGGTTGGAGATCGCCGGCCTGGCGAAGCGCCGCGGCGCGCTGGTCGCCAGTACCGACATTGCCGCGGCCAAGGCGCGCCTGCAGGATGCCGTGGCCGCCCTGAACCTGGCCAAGCAGCATGCCGCGCAGAGCGTCGTGCGCGCCCCGCTCGCCGGGGAGGTGTACGGCTTGGTAGTGCGCGCGGGCTCCTATCTCAACCCCGGCGACCTGGTGGCCAACGTCGGCCGGCTCGACCGCCTGCGCGTGCGCGTCTATGTCGACGAGCCGGAGCTGGGACGCGTGGCCGAGGGCCAGCCGGTCGCCATCACCTGGCAGGCCTTGCCGGGCAAACAGTGGCCGGGCACCGTGGTGCGCAAGCCCACCTCCATCGAGGCGCTGGGCTCGCGCCAGGTCGGGCAGGTGGAGTGCACCATCGCCAACCCGGGACGCGAGCTCATCCCCGGCACCAACGTCGACGCCATCATCCGCTCCGCCGTGGTCGAGAACGCGCTGGTGATTCCCAAAGAAACTCTGCGCCACGACGCCGCCGGCGACTACGTTTTCCTGCTGCGGGGCGACCGCCTCGAGCGCCGCGCGGTCCGAACCGCGAACTCGAGCGTCACCGCCATGCAGGTGGTCGCCGGACTCACTGACGGCGATGCCGTGGCCCTGCCCTCCGACGTCCCGCTCACTCCCGGCGCCCGCGTCACCCCCATCACCGAGGCCAACCCCAGGGGCGGATCGTAATCGGCGCTTGCGGCGTCCCCGGAATTCCGAAACAATAGCAGCTTCATGTCCCGTAACGCCGCCGGCGTGCCCGCGTATTCCTGGTATCGAGACTTGAACCGCTATCAGTGGTTTGTGGTGGCGGTCGCCAGTGTCGGCTGGATGTTCGACACCATGGCCCAGCAGCTTTTCAACCTGGCCCGCGTGCCGGCGCTCCGCGACCTGCTGGGCGGCCACGCCAGCGCCGGGGTGGTGGCCGAGCAGGCCGGCTACGCCACCATGATCTTCATGATCGGCTGGGCCGTGGGCGGCGTCTTCTTCGGCATTCTGGGAGACCGCCTGGGCCGCGCCAAGACGATGATGCTCACCATCCTCTGCTATACCATCTTCACCGGCCTGAGCCTGCTGTCCATCGGGGTGTGGGACTTCAACGCGTACCGTTTCCTGTGCGGCCTGGGCGTGGGCGGGCAGTTCGCCGTGGGAGTGTCGTTGGTGGCGGAGATGGTCCCGGCGCGCGCGCGGCCCTACGCCTTGGGCACGGTGCAGGCCTTCTCGGCGGTGGGCAATATGCTGGCCGCGCTCACCGGAATCGTTCTCGGGCAAATGGAAACCTCGGGCGCCATCACCGGGGCGTGGCGCTACGAGTTTCTGGCGGGCGCATTGCCCGCGCCGCTCGCCCTGGTGGTTTTCAAGAAATTGAAGGAGCCCGACCAGTGGCTGAAAGCGCGCGCGGACAAGAAGCGCCTGGGCTCGTACGAGGAGCTGTTCTCCGATGCGCGCTGGCGCCGCAACGCCATCGTGGGCCTGCTGCTGGCTTTTTCCGGCGTGGTCGGCCTGTGGGGCATCGGCTTCTTCAGCTACGACCTGTTCCGGCCCGTGCTCGAAAAAACTTTCCGCGCGCAAGGCTTCACGGGCGCCGCGCTGGCCGGCAAGACCACCACCTGGATCGGCATCACCTCGCTGTTTCAGAACCTGGGCTGTTTCTTCGGGGTGTATGCGTTCACCTACCTGACGCATTACACCGGCCGCAAGAAAGCCTTCGCGATCAGCTTCGTGGCGGCCATGGCGACCACCGCGTACACCTTTTGGAACCTGCGCAATCTCAGCGACATCTTCTGGATGGTCCCGCTGATGGGCTTCGCGCAGCTCGCTCTCTTCGGCGGCTACGCGATTTACCTGCCCGAGCTCTTCCCCACCCGCCTGCGCTCGACCGGCACCAGTTTCTGCTACAACGTAGGCCGCCTGATCGCCGCCGGCGGCCCGCTGACCCTGGGCCTGCTGACGCGCCGTGTCTT
>JADGNR010000206.1 GCA_017883415.1 Bryobacteraceae bacterium
ATGAACTGGCCAAGAATCACGGGGCCGATCAGCCCAATCAATGCTCCCAAGCCCACGAAAAAAGCCAACCGCCGCAAGGGCGATCGCACCCGGTTCATGTTCGCCGCCATCAGAAGCTGTCGGTTCAGACGGATGCTGACGTCGAGCTTTCGGTCATGTTCAGCCCACTTCTCTTTGAGTGCATCGAGTTCCATTGTTCTTGCTCCTTAAGCCTGTTTGGCTCCGCCTAATTCCTGCTTCATCTTGTCTTTCAATCTGCTTATTTTGGTTGCGACGTTGGTTTCAGTGATGCCCAGCACGTCCGCGATTTCCCGGTAGCTGTTCTCGTCCAAGTACAGCAGGATGAGAGCCTTGTTCAACGGGTCAAGTCCTTTGATGAATTGGTAAAGAAGCCGAATGTCCTCCGGCTGGCTTTCCGTTTCATCAGCCGTTTCCAGAAGATACTGTTCGTCGGAAATCACGTGCCGTGTTCTGGTGCTCTCTTTGCGATAAAACGAAATCGCGACGTTGAGGGCGATCCGGTACATCCATGTGGAAAACCGGCAACGCCCGTCGAATTTGCTGAAAGATCGCCATAGCTGGATCATGATTTCCTGCGCAAGATCATCCCGGGAGTCACGCTCCCTGCAGTACGAGTTGCAGACCTTGTAGAGGATTTTCTTGTGCTCCTCAACCAAGTGCTGAAACGTTTCCTGAAGATCTCGCGTCGTCATCTACTTCCTTATCTTGCGCCGCTGTTACAACCTGCGCTGTCCTTCATACCGTTATTCGCGCGAGGCCTGGAAAGATCACGATCGGGGACGGATTCTTTCGAGAGATTCCCAAGCGGCCAGGCGCTTCGCGTGTGCCCGACATGGCCGGGCTGGGTCGCGGCGAAGAGGGGCGTTTTCATAAGCGGCTGGCTGTGCTGCTGATGAAACAGCAAGCGGGTCCTGCGGAGACAGTTTGGCGGCGCGCGCTTCCGCATCATATCTATAGACGTCGCCCAGCGTTTCCAGAACATAACGGCATGGTTCCGGGAAGTTCGCGGCGACCTCTACGAACTGCCGTCTTCCGTGCGCCAGACAGTTGGCCAGCAGGATCTCTGCGCCGGCGGTGAGTTTGGGCGTATCGCGCGACAGCGCATCACCCATCTGAAGGGGCCGGGCGAGATCCGCTGTGCAAACAGCGTCTCGCGCCGCGCCGCCGCGGCCGGGTCGACATGTTCGAGCACATCGCGCAGATTCTCGCCCGCGTGCTGACGGCCGGTGAAGTACAGCGCGATCCTGCGCCCTTCTTGTGTCGACACAATGCCGGAAGTGAACACACCGGTACGGTCATCGGACGGCTCGCGCGCCATGCGCAGCACGCGCATTCCGGTGTCGTCGTTATGCAGAACTTCACTTTGCTCCGCTTGCCGAATGAGTTCGTCACGTGCCGCTTTGATCACCTCGGCTGCTTCTTCCACGATCTCCCACTGCGTCGAGGCAGGCAATGGAATGCCCAGTAAAGATTCGAGCTTTTCCAATCGATAAAACGGCATTCCACTGCCGTACTTCAGCAGCGCGATCATCGCCGCGGTGGTCTCATCGTATTTTTCGGGGCTGATGCCTTCCGGCTCCGACGCGGTAAATACTTCGCCGCACAGGTTGCAGCGCAGGCGATTCAGCTCGTACACGGTTGCTGCCAGCGGCGCTTGGCCCACGATTCTCACCAGCGTCTTGGGTTCTTTCTGCGGATAGACTTTGCCTTTTTCGCAGCCCGGGCAGGAGTCGCCGGTGTGCAACGTGGGATGTGGCACCGCAACTTTCTTCGCGCCGGTGTACGACGAAGCCCCGTTGCGCCCGTGGCCCGGCGTCTTATCAGAAGGGGGCCCCGAATCATTTTCAGGCGCGTGCGTGCCGCGATCAATGATCTGGTCCAGCTCCTCCAGATTCACATCCATCCAGGGACGTTTCATGCGCTGAGCAACTCCCGGAACCTGCGATGCAGTGGCACGCCCGGCTGCAGCCCCAGATCGCGGGCGCGGGGACGGTCCGTTTGCGCGGCGAGCAGGGTCGCCGCAGCCACCAAGGCCAGCATGGAGCGTGTCATTTGTCTAAGCTTACAGGGAGGGGAACCACGCGGTGTACTGGGAGACCGTTTGGCAGGACATTGTCTACGCACTCAGGACCATGCGCCGGAACCCCGCGTTCACGGCCACGGCCCTGGCCGCGCTGGCGATCGGGATCGGAGCGAACAGCGCAATTTTTTCGGTGGTGGATGCGGTAATGCTCCGGCCCCCGACCTGGCCGGAGGCCGATCGCATGGTGCTCTTCCTGCTGACCTCCCCGGGCGGTCCTTCTTACGGAGGCTCGGCCGCCAAGTTTAACGCGTGGCGCCAACCAGCGCGGGTGTTCCAGCATGTCTCCGCCTATGAGTACAGCGGAGCGCAACTCAACTTGACCGGCGGCGCCTACCCGGAGCAGATTCACGCCATTCGCGTCTCGGCCGATTATTTCCGGCTCTTCGGCGCTCCGGTCGTCGCCGGGCGCACCTTCACCGCCGAGGAAGATCTCCCCGGTGGCGGGAACGTGGCGGTTCTCAGCTACGGCCTATGGCAGCGCCGGTTTGGCGGGGCTCCGCACACGGCCGGCAAAACGATTTTGCTCGGCGGCGTACCGTATACCGTCGTGGGGGTGCTGGGCCCCGGCTTCAATACCGAGCTCGATTCGCCTCCCGATGTGTGGCTTCCGTTTCAGATTGACCCCCACAGCAGCGACCACGCGCAGTATTTCAACGTGGTCGCGCGCCTCCAGCCGGGTGTGTCCATGGGAAAGGCCAACGCCCAGCTTCAGCTTTGGGCGGAGCATTTTCGCGGCAGGTTTCCCAACATCATGGGGCCGCGCGACGGCTTTGCCATTCGGCCGTTCCAGGACGCCCTGGTCAGCGATGTGCGCCCTTCCCTTTTGGTCTTGACCGGCGCCGTCGGCTTGGTGCTGCTCATCGCCTGCGCCAACGTCGCCAACCTCCTGTTGGTTCGTGCCGCCGGGCGTAGGCGGGAGATCGCCATCCGCTCCGCCATCGGCGCAGCCCGGGGAAGAATCATCCGGCAACTCCTCATGGAGAGCCTGGTGCTTTCCACCGCGGGCGGCGTCATCGGGCTCGCCCTGGGTCTGGCGGGTGTGCGCGCGCTCCTCGCCCTCAATCCGGGCGACATTCCGCGCATCGGCATCCATGGGGCGGCGATCGCGCTGGGCTGGCGCGTTCCCGCCTTCACGGCTGCCATCGCGCTTCTCACCGGCATCCTGTTTGGCCTCGTCCCGGCGCTCGATGCTTCCCGCACCGATATAACGGGGGCGCTGAAGGAGGGCGGACGTTCCGGCGCAGGACTCCGCCAGAACCGGACGCGGGCGCTGCTGGTCGTCGGCGAAGTGGCGCTCGCCCTGGTCCTGCTGGTCGGCGCGGCGCTGCTGATCCGGACGTTCGTGGCGTTGCGTTCCGTAAATCCGGGCTTCGATGCGCATCGCGTCCTCACGATGCGCATGTCGCTGGCCGGTCCCCGTTTCCAAAGGACAGCGGAGGTAAACCGGGTGGTCCGCGATGCCGTCGAACGGCTCGAATCGCTGCCCGGAGTCGCGCGGGCCGGGGCCAGCTACAATCTGCCGCTCGAAGGCCCGTTCGGTGTCCCCTATAACATCGTCGGCCGGCCGCCGGCCAGTGGGCGCTATGATGGCCGAGGCTGGATCGCCGTTTCGCGCGGCTACTTCGACGTCTTCAAGATCCCCCTCCTGCGGGGACGCCTCTTAAACGAGCGCGACGAGGCCGCCTCCGGGCGGGTGGCCCTCATCAACCAGGCCATGGCCCGGAAGTTTTGGCCGCACGGCGATCCGCTCGAAGATCGCCTGCTCCTGGGCCAGGGGTATGGTCCGGAATTTGAGGAACCGGCTCGCCAGATTGTCGGCGTGGTGGGCGATGTGCATGATTTCGGACTCAATCTCAATCCCGCTCCCGTGGTCTACGTTCCCCTCGCCCAGGTAACGGACGGCATCACCGCGCTGGTAGCGCAGGCCGCCTCAATGGCCTGGATTGTGCGAACCCGGGTGGAGCCGCACTCGCTCAGCGCTCCCATCGAACACGAGCTCCGGCAGGTTACTGGCGGCCTGCCTGTCGCCCGTATCCGAACCATGGACGAGGTGGTGCGTCAATCGACCGCGCGCGCCGATTTCAATATGTCGGTCCTCACCATCTTCGGCGGCGCGGCTCTGCTGCTGGCGGCGATCGGCATCTACGGATTGATGGCGTACTCGGCCCGCCAGCGCACGCAGGAACTGGGAATCCGCATGGCCCTGGGGGCGGGGGCCAGGCAGGTGCGCAACATGATCGTCCTGCAGGGCATGCGCCTGGCGTTGATCGGAATCGCGGCCGGGGTGGTGGCGGCCTTGGGGCTCACGCATCTCATGGCAGACTTCCTGTTCGGCGTCACCGCGTGGGATCCACTCGTGTTCACCGTTGTGCCGGCACTACTCGGTGCAGTGGCTCTATTTGCCGTGTGGCTCTCGGCCGTCCGCGCGGCGCGCATCGACCTGGTTGCGGCGCTCCGTTCCGAATAGGGCGTTGACAATCCCGTGTGGGGCGGCCAATCCTGGCCGCAGCCGGCTTTCAGCCGGCGATGGCCGGGTGCGAGGGCTCGCGCATGGCCCGAAAGAGCCGCCTGAAAGGCGTCCCCAGAAGGGACCCCGGGCAAGGGTGCCCGCCCCACGACTACTGCAGAAATGCTGCTTTGAGAAAACTACGGGGCATTGAGCTTCAGCATGCCCCACCAGGATTTCAAGAACCTATTCACCCTTGACAACGGTCGCGGTCTGAGTTACGCTCAATCGATCTTTAGGTCTTTATAACGTATTTTGGTACCACCACGCGCCCGGGAGTGCCAGGATGAATACCGCTGTCCAGCTCGATAAAGACTTGCCCGTTCCCCTCTATCACCAGCTCAAAACCGTTCTATTGCAACAGCTTAGGCAGGGCCACTGGAAGTCCGACGACAAGCTTCCGACCGAAGACGAGTTGGGCGCGCAGTTCGGCGTCAGCAAGGCCACCGTCCGCCAGGCGCTCCGGGACCTGGCGCAGGCCGGCTTGGTGCGCCGCGAGCAGGGCCGCGGCACCTTTGTGGCCGACAACAAGATCCGGTTCGGGCCGCGCCAGTTGAACAGCTTCACCCAGGAAATGCGCGAGATGGGAGCCCAGGCCGGCTCGCGGGTACTGGAACAGAAGGTGGTCCCGGCCGCCGAGGAGGTCGCCCGCAAGCTTCAGGTTCCGCCGGGGACCCCCATCTTTCTCCTCTACCGGTTGCGCGTCGCCGGAGGGGAGCCGATGGGCTTGCAGACGGTCCATATTCCCGCCGACTTCGTTCCGGGGATTGCCGAGATCGACTTCGAGCCCGCCTCGCTCTACGAGACGCTCGAAAAACGCTTTGGCCTGCTGCCCGACCACGCCTCGCAGAAGCACTTTGCGGTGGCCGTGGGCGCGGAGGAGGCCGGCCTTCTGAACGTTCCCGCGGGCTCGCCCGCGCTGGGCGGGGAGAGACTCACTTTCCTGCGCGGCGGGCAGGCGCTGGAACTGACCTATTCTATTATGCGCGGCGACCGCTACCAGATTCAGTTGAAACTAGTGCGAGCGCCGCAACCGTAACCATGCACCGTAGCTTCAGGGGAGAGTATATGAAATTCTTAACGCGTTTTCTCGGGCTCGGGCTGCTTGTAGCCGTCGCGAGCCTGGCTCAGGATGTCACCGGCAGTATCGCCGGAACGGTCACCGACCCGTCCGGCGCCGGTGTGCCCAACGCCAAAATCACGGTGACGAACACCGACCGCAATGCCGTGATTCGTACCGTTACCACCGATTCCGGCGGCAACTACTCGGCGCCGCTTTTGCCCATCGGCACTTACTCGCTGGCGGTAACTGCCGCTGGGTTCAAGACCTCCAACCACACCGGCATCAGTCTCGACGTCAACGACAATCTGACCGTCAACATCGGGATGCAGGTCGGCCAGTTGACCGAATCGATCACCGTGGAAGCCGCCGCGGTGGAAGTAGCGCTGCAGAACGCCACTGCGAGCAACCTGATCAACGGCACGCAAATCCGCGAGCTGTCGCTCAACAACCGCAACTATGAGCAGTTGGTGGCGCTCATGCCCGGGGTCTCCTCGGGCGCCTCCGACCAGCTCTACATCGGGACCACCAACCCGCTGGGCACCAACACGGTCTCGTTCGCCATCAACGGCCAGCGGAACTCGGCCAACTATTGGACCGTGGACGGCGCCGACAATGTCGACCGCGGCTCCAACCTCACGCTGTTGAACTACCCCAGCGTCGACGCCCTGGCGGAGTTCAAGGTCCTGCGCGGCCTCTACACCGCGGAGTTCGGCCGCGCCGGCGGCGGACAGATCAACGTGGTCACCAAGTCCGGAACCAGCCAGTTCCACGGCAGCGCCTACGAGTTCTTCCGCAACGACGCGATCGCCGCCAACAACTGGATCAACAACGCCAATAAGGTCAACCTGGGCGCGGACGGCAAGGCCCGGGTGCCGCCGCTCCGCTACAACGACTTCGGCTAAACCATCGGCGGGCCTATCTACATTCCCGGCCACTTCAACAAGGATAAGAACAAGACCTTCTTCTTCTTCTCCCAGGAGTACCGCCGCGTCATTACCTATGCCACGGTGACCGCGCTGGTGCCCACCGCCGCCGAGAAGCAGGGGATTTTCGCGACGCCCGTCTGCACGAACAACACCGGCAGCACGTGCAACACCACCGCCACGCAGATCGCCAATATCAATCCGCTGGCGGCCGCTTACATCAAAGACATCTTCTCCACCATTCCGGCAGGCTCGCCTCTTGACCACTCGCTCCAGGTCTCGCAGCGCAATACTTATAACGCGCGGCAGGACCTGGTGCGCATCGATCACACCTTCAACGAGAAGTTTTCCGTATGGGGCCGCGTTCTGAACGACAGCATCCCCACCACCGAGCCGGGCGGCCTGTTCACGGGTTCTCCCCTGCCCAACGTCTCCACCACTTCCACGAATTCCCCGGGGCGGACCTGGGTGTTCCACGGCCTGTACACCATCCGGCCCAACCTGGTGAACGACGGCGGCTACAACAAGTCGTACGGCGCCATCACCAGCGACGCGATCGGTCAGGATGGCACGCTGCAGTCGCCGGACATCAAGGCCACGCTGCCCTTCCCGGTTACCCTGGGACGCGTCCCCACCCTTAGCTTCACGGGCGGCTCGAGCGTTACCGGCTTCGGCCCCTACCGCGATTTCAACCGCAACCATGCCGCTTATGACAATCTCACGTGGATCAAGGGACGCCACACCTTCAAGTTCGGCGCCTCGGTCAATCACTACCAGAAGACCGAGAACAACGGCGGCAACAACGTGGGCTCGTTCGCTTTCTCCTCTACCGCCGTTCCCGCGGGCACGCCCAGTTTCGCGCAATCCTGGGCCAATTTCCTGCTGGGCAATACTTCCAGCTTCGCCCAGAATTCGCTCGACGTCACGCCCGACATCCGCACCTGGCAATGGGAGGCCTACGCGCAGGACGACTTCCGCCTGCGTTCCAACCTGACCATCAGCGTCGGGCTGCGCTATTCGCTGTTCCGCCAGCCGATCGATAGCAAACACGAGTTGACCAATTTCGATCCGGCTCTGTGGAAGGCCTCCGATGCGCCGCAGATCGACGCGGCCGGCAACGTGGTGGCCGGCACCGGCAACTTGCAGAACGGCCTCATCGTCAACGGCCAGAATTCGCCTTTCGGCGCCAAGGTCGCCAATGAGAGGACCAAGGATTTTGCTCCGCGCCTGGGCATCGCCTGGGACCCGTTCAGCAAGGGCAAAACCTCCGTGCGCGCCGGCTATGGCATCTACTACGATGCCATGCTGTTCGGCGTCTACGAGCAGAATATCTTCAATAACATCCCCTTCGTGCAGAGCGTCACCATCCCGAACACGCGGCTGGAGAATCCCGCCGCCGGGACGCCCAGCATTTCGCTCGCGCCCAAGGTGATTCGCGGCACCCCGATGCCCTACCTGACCCCTTACACCCAGCAATGGAGCCTGGGCATCCAGCAGGAGATCGGTAGGAACTTCGTGCTTGATGTCAGCTACGTGGGCACCAAGGGAACCCACCTGCTGGGCATCGTGGATATCAACGAAGTCCCCGTGGGCGCCGGCCTGGCGGCGGGACTGCACACCGGCGGGGGCACGGCGTTCACCTCGGCGGATACGCCCAAGCTGAACGCGCTGCGTCCGTACCGCGGCTACAACGTCATCAACACCTTGGAAAGCGCCTTCGATTCCAATTACCATTCGCTCCAGGTGTCCCTTGACAAGAGGCTCGGCGCGGCCGGCACGTTCGGCCTCTCCTACACCTGGTCGCACAACCTCACCGACAACCAGTCGGACCGCTCCAACGCGCCGCAAAACAGTTACAACTGGCACAACGGCGAATATGGACCGGCCTCGCTCGACCGCCGGCATATCATCACCTTCAACTACGTCTACGAACTGCCGTTCTTCAAGAATGGCAAGGGGGCCGAGCGTTTCGTGCTCGGCGGCTGGCAGATTTCCGGCACCACCCAACTCGGCTCCGGCACGCCGCTGACGGCTACCACGGCCAGCGTCGATCCGGGCGGCCTCGGGATCCTCGGCTCCAGCGTCGCTGGTCCGCGGCCCGATATGATCTGCGACCCCAACAAGGGCGCGCCGCACACCATCGTGCAGTGGTTTAACACCGCCTGTTTCGCCGATGTGCCGGCGGGCGTGGTACGGCCCGGCAATGCCGGCCGCGGCACCATTCTCGGACCCGGTTTCCAGAACTGGAACATCTCGCTGTTCAAGAACTTCAACTTCACCGAGCGATGGAAGATCCAGTTGCGCGGTGAATCGTTCAACTTCATCAACCACCCCAACCCCAACGCCCCCACGACGGGCATCACCAGTTCGCTGTACGGCAAGATCACGAGCTTCCACGACCCGCGCATCATCCAACTGGGCGCGAAGCTTTACTTCTGACCGGCGTTTCCTCCACCGCCGGCCGGTTCACGCAGCAGCGTGGGCCGGCCGGCCTTTTTCGCCTTGATCCCTAACCGCAGCTGACCATGTCGCCGACATCGGAGCGGGAGACGGCCTCTACGAAATCTCGCTATCGCGCGCAGCCGGCGCGATCGACCGCGTCTACGCCGAGGACATCGACGAAAAAGGAGCCATCATTCAGTTGCGCGTCGCGCACTTGAGCCGCGCGCCCCGCCTCTGCCTCAGGTATTCTATGGGCATGGAGTTGATCTTCGAAATCCGCGACGCCGAGGAAGGTGGCTTTTACGCGCGCGCACTGGGCCACGCCATCTTCACGCAGGCAGACACCTGGGAGGAACTTCGCGCGAATGTGCTCGAGGCAACAGCGCTCCACTTCGAAGACAGCCCGGTGCATCCCCGCTTGGTGCAGTTGCACTATGTAAAGGACGAATTGATCCCGGTCGAAGCCGCATGAAGTTCCCGCGCGGCGTATCCGCAGATCGTGTAATCCGCGCGCTGGAGCGCCTGGGATATGCGGTGATCCGTCAAAAGGGCAGCCACGTCAGGCTGCGGCACGCGGGACCTCCGGTCCACATGATCACGGTCCCTAAGCACAATCCGCTAAAGACCGGCGCGCTCCACGGCATTCTCTTTGACGTTGCGCAAGCGAGATCGATCACCATCGAATCCATCGCTGAATTGCTCTGAAGTCGCCACACGGCGAGGTCCGCCTTGATTACCCCTTGCCCGGAGGCAAACGCTGCGCGGTTTCCGCCGCGCGATGAACCGTCAACGGGCGCTGCAACGCAAAACTGAGTCGCGTCTCGGGCGCAAGGTGCAGGTTGCGCTTGCCGGTGATGTATGCGCCCGTGGTCCCCGCGGCGGCCCCCGCTCCCGCGCCGATCAACGCGCCCACGCCGCCGCCGGCGATGGCTCCGATTCCAGCGCCCGTGCCGGCGCCGCCGCCGATTAGCGCCAGGTTGCGCTTCTTATGTGATTTGCTCACCAAACCGGAGCGGGACGTCACGATG
>JADGNR010000491.1 GCA_017883415.1 Bryobacteraceae bacterium
CCCTCCGGCGACGGAGGCGAGGTTGCTCTGCGCCTCAAGTTGTAAACAGGGCAGTGCGGACAAAAGAAAAAACAGGAAGATCCCCCCACGCTTTACCATGGGGAGAGTATACGGGCAGGAGGCGAACTGTCCAATAGTGGGAATCGATTAGTGGCGCCCGCGGCGATGGGTCTCCGCCTCCCGAGCATAGCTGTCTGTCGTGGCATGCAAGGCATCATCGAAGATCTCGCTCTGGGTGGGGCTACTCCGGCGACAAGCCTCCAGGAGTTCCGCGCCACGCTGGACCGCTTGGCAGAAATGGGTCAGAGTCTCCCAGTGTTGGCCGCGGCTGCGTTGAGCCGCGAGAGTATTTATCGCAACCGCGGCTGAGACAGCGCGCTCATCCTTGCCGACACCAACATTCTTCTGCGCCTCGTGAACCCGGCCAGCCCCGAGTACGCTACTGTTCGATGCGCCGTGGGGCGGCCAATCCTGGCCGCGGCCGGCCTTCAGCCGGCTTGAGCCCGCTCGAAAGCGGGCTCGCGGCCTCGATAGCCCGCCCCACAGTTGTCAGTTGCGGACGGTGACCGTTTCCATGCGGCCGGCAAGCGGTTGCACCACGCCGGCGCCGCACACGGCCACGCCGGTTTGCGTGAGGGCGTTCAGGAAATCGAACAGCAGGGCGTAGAGCACCTGCTCGGTGAGCGGCTGTTTGCCGGGAAGGCGGAAGCTAGCGGGGAGTTCTTTGGCGATGGACACGCGGACCGAATTGCGTTGCGCCTTGCCGCCGCGGTCGCGCTTGTTGGCCAGGGTCATGGGCGTCTGCATGACCGATCCCGTGCGCCCGTCCACATAGAACTGGCAGCGCGAAAACCATCCCAGGTTGGCGGGATTGGCGGCGTCGAACAACAGCAGCGGCGCCTGGCGTTCGGGCAGGCTCAAATCGAGCTGTATGGTGCGCAGACCGTCCTTGGCCTTGGTCTCGAACCCCGCCTGCCGCGCGATGTTGGTCACCATCTCGGGCTGGAGTTCCAGGTACAGCAGCTTGTGTTGGCCCGCCTGAAGCACTTGCATGGCGAAGGGATATTGTAGCGCAGGTGGAGATTTGCGGTCTGTTTTGTCAACAAATTTTCGCGGTCGGGGTACGCGCTCGGGGTACTAGTCCAAGTACTACGACGCGTGTGCCAGCGCCAGGCGCCGGTGGTCCTTCAGAATGCAGCGGTCCATGACCACCGTGAGCCCGGCCTTTTCGGCGCGGCGCGCGGCTTCTTCGTGGAACACGCCCTCTTGCATCCAGATCACCTGCGCGCCTTTGCGTATGGCGGCTTCCACGATTTCCGGAACGAACTCCGAGCGCCGGAAGATGTCCACGATGTCGATGGGCCCGGGCACCGCCTCCAGATCGGGGTAACATTTCTCGCCGAGCACCTCGACTTCGCACGGGTTCACCGGGATGATGCGATAGCCGGCCTTCTGCATATACTCCGTCACCCCGAAACTGGGCCGGTACCGCTTGGCGGAGAGGCCCACCACGGCGATGGTCCGGGCGGAATGGAGAATCTCCGCGATGCTTTTCATACTGCCTCCCGTGCGGCACGCTGGACGGCGCGCCGCAGCTTGTGGACCTCTTCTTCGGTCAAATAGCGGAATTGGCCCGGCTTGAGCGGGCCCAGGTCGATCGGCCCGATACGGATTCGTTTCAGCTTCTCGACCAGGCGGCCGAGATGTTTGAACATGAGCCGGATCTGGTTATTGCGGCCTTCGAAAAGGCGCACTTCGTACCAGGGATTCTCGGCGGCGTGCACCAGCTTCAGACCGGCCGGCAGGGTGCGGCGGCCGGAAATCGGAAGACCCTCGCGAAAGCGCTGCTCCTGCTCGCTGGTGAGCGGCCCATTCACCTTCACCAGATAGGACTTGGGCAGGTGCGAGGCGGCCGAAGTGACCGCGTTCGCCAGGTCCCCATCGTTGGTCATGAGCAGCAGCCCCTCGCTATGATAATCCAGGCGGCCCACCGGGTACACGCGCTCCTTCACTCCGCGGAGCAATTCCATGACCGTAGCCCGGTTCTGCGGATCGCGGACCGTGGTGACGGTGCTGTCGGGCTTATTCAGGGCGATATGAATCAGCCGCTTGGGAGCATGGACCAGTTTGCCGTCCACCTTGATATGGTCGCGCTCGAGATCGGCCTTCGAGCCTAGCTCGGTGACCGCGGTCCCGTTCACCGTAACCCGGCCCTCGAGCATGATCCGTTCGGCCTGCCGCCGGGACGCAATGCCCGCCTGCGAGAGGATCTTCTGCAGCCGCTCCTCAGCCATTTTCGCCTTCCGGTGGGGTGGGCTTCCCGGCCTGCCCTTCGGGCAGAGGTTCTTCGGCTGAGGCCGGTTCGGGGTTGGGGGAATCTTCCGAACCGGGGCAGGCCGGGAGGCCCACCCCACCGGAGGCGTCTTCGGTTGCGGCCGCGGGCTCGGGCTCACCGGCGAACGCCATGCGCCCGATCTCGGCGAACTCCTTGAGCGACGGAAGCTCGCTTACGTCCTTCAATCCGAACTGGATAAGGAACTCTTTGGTGGTCTTGTAGAGGATCGGCTTGCCGATCACGTTCTTGCGCCCGGCCACGGCGATCAGCTTGCGGTCGAGCAGCGTTTTCAGCACTCCGGCGCCCTGCACCCCGCGGATCTCCATGACTTCGGGGGAGGTCACGGGCTGCTTATAAGCAATCACCGCCAGGGTTTCGAGCGCCGGCAGGGAGAGCTTCAAGGGCGCCGTCAAACTCTTGACGAAGGCGCGCACCGTCTCGTGATGCTCCGGCTTGGTGGCCATCTTATAGCCGCCGGCCACTTCTTTGATCGAGATCCCGTGCTGCGGCTGGTCGAACTCGGCGACAAGCTGGTCGAGCAGCGCCCGGACACGCTCCTCAGGCTGGGCAAAGGCGGCGGCGAGTTGCGCCAGGGTGACCGGCTCATCCGCCACATAAATGATGGCTTCCAGCATAGCCGTGAGTTGCGCGTCGGCGAGCGATGCGGGCGGCGCGGGCTCGTCCGGCGGCAGCAACTCCTCCATGGTGACGGCCGGCTCCGGCGTTTCTTCGTTTTCCGGGACGGCGCTCTCCGGGGGTCTTTCCAGGTCTTCCATGCTGTTAGAGGTAATCTTTTTCGATGGCCTCCAGCGGCTGGCCGGAGGCAAAAACAGCGTCGAAACCGTGATGCCGCTGCAGCGCGATTTCGCCAAACAAGTCCTTTTGTGTCACCATTACAGCCTGCATCCGCACCATCTCCAGCACGGCCAGGAACAGGGCGATCATGGCCCGCCGGCTGGGCTGCCGCGCAAAGATCCGCAGGATGAAGACGGGCTGGCCCGCGCCCGCCTCTTCAAAACGGTCCTTCAAATAGTGGATCATGTCGGAGACGGTCACGTCGCCGGTCTCCACCTCATACACCGGCCGGTCTTTGACCCGATCGAGCATCTCCCCGAAGGCCTTGACCAGGTCGAAGAGCGTAACTGCGAGCGAAGGTTCATCGTCGGCGGTGACAAACGCCTTCATCTGCGGATTAGACCAGACGTTTTCCTCGATCATCCGCTTCTGCTGGAGCATCTCGGCGGCATTCTTGAAACGTTCATGCTCCAGCAGCCGCTCCACCAACTCCTGCCGGGGATCTTCCGGATTCTCACCGGGTTCTTCGAGCGCGGGGTCGCGCGGCAGCAGCATCCTGGACTTGATGTGAATCAGGGTGGCCGCCATGTAAACGAACTCCGCCCCCAGGTCGATATCCATCTCGCGGGCCTTATCCATGTATTCCAGGTACTGCGCGGTGATGGTGGCGATGGGTATGTCCTTGATGTCGATCTGCTGCTTGCGGATGAGGTCCAGCAGCAGATCGAGCGGCCCCTGGTACTGCTCCAGGTGGAAATTGATAGGCGACGACACCGTCTTTCACGATAACACGTGGGGGGCCAAGGCTCCGGGGCGGACGGCGCGGG
>JADGNR010000492.1 GCA_017883415.1 Bryobacteraceae bacterium
GGCGGAGACGACCACCACGGGGCGGCGCTCCTGGCGCGCGTGGACGATGCGGGCGACGCGCTCGATGGCGGCGGCGGACTCGACCGAGGTGCCGCCGAACTTCATGACGATCATCAGTCCAGCATTCCTTCCGATTGCATCAGCTCGGCATTGAGGACGGCCGCGCCGGCGGCGCCGCGAATGGTGTTGTGGCCGAGGGCCACGAACTTGAAATCGAGCGCGGGGCAGGGGCGCAGGCGTCCGACGAAGGCGGCCATGCCGCGCTCGCGGGCGGCATCCTGGCGCGGCTGCGGGCGGTTAGCTTCCTCCATATAGATGACGGGGTGCACGGGCGCACTGGGAAGGCGGCGCTCCTGGGGCACGCCGGTGAAGTCTTCGAAGGCATGGCGGAGATCGTCCTCCGACGGTTTGGAGGAGAACTCGACCGACACGGCGACGGTGTGGCCATCGACCACGGGGACGCGATTGCAGTGGGCGCTGACCTTGGCGGGGAGCGGCTCGATGCGGTCGCCGCGGAATTCGCCGAGGATCTTCTGGGTCTCCTGCTGCATCTTCTCTTCTTCGCCGCCGATGAAGGGGATGACGTTGCCGACGATATCCATGGAGGCCACGCCGGGGTAGCCCGCGCCGGAGATGGCCTGCATGGTGGTGGCGACGATGCGGGCGATGCCGAACGGTTTCAGCGGGCCGAGCGCCATGGTGAGCACGATGGTGGAGCAGTTGGGATTGGTGACGATCTGCCCCTTCCAGCCGCGGGCGCGCTGCTGGGCGGGCACGAGCCCGAGGTGGGTGGGATTGATTTCGGGGACGAGCAGGGGGACATCGCGCTCCATGCGATGGTTGCGCGAGTTGGAGACCACGATATGTCCGGCCTGCGCGAAGGCGCGCTCGATTTCGGTAGCGACGGAGGCATCCATGGCGGAGAAGAGCAGGCGGGGCGCGTTGCCGGGCTTGCACTCTTCGACGCCGAGCGAGGCGATGGAATCGGGCGCAGCGCCCGAGAGATGCCAGGCGGCGGCGTCCGAGTACCTCTTGCCGGCGGAGCGATCGCTGGCGCCGAGCCACTTGAGGTCGAACCAGGGATGGTCCTCAAGGAAGCGGACGAAATGCTGCCCCACCATGCCGGTGGCGCCGAGGATACCTACTTCGATGCGCGTTTGCATAAGAGCCTCACCATATGTCGATAGATTGCGATGGCCTCGACGAGTTGCGCTTTGGGGACACGCTCTTCGAGGGTGTGGGCCACGTGGATGGAGCCCGGTCCGAGGAGAAAGGGCTCGCCCCACTGGCCGGCGAAGGCCGGGATGTCGGTGGTGTACGCGACCACGGTGGTCGCAATGCCATCGACGGCGTTGAGGCGCAGCGCGGGGATCTCGATGACCTCGCGGAGCTCGACGCGTCCGGCGGCGGCACGGGCGAGCGCCTGCTTGGTATCGGCGGAGTCGCCCACGAGACGGAGCATGATTTCGGCGCGGGCCTCATCGGCGACGATGTTCGGGGCGCGGCCACCGGAAATGGTGCCGATGTTGAGGGTGCTGGGCCCGAGCAGGGAGTCCACGGGGAGAGGGAGTCGGCGCATATCGGCCAGGACGTCGAGGAGCTTGTGGATGGCGGAATCGCCCAATTCGGGATAGGCGGAATGGGCCATTTTGCCGGTGGCCACGACCTCATAGCGGAGCGCGCCTTTGGAGCCGAGGGCGAGCAGGTTTTCGGTGGGCTCGCCATTGACGATGTAGCGCGAGCCGCGGGGGTGGGCGGCGGCATGGGAGGCGCCGGCGCTGTTGCGCTCTTCGCCCACCACGAACAGCAGGCCGAAGCCGCGCTGGCCCGCGTCGAGGAGGGCCTCGGCGGCGGCGATCATGGAGGCGATGATGCCCTTGGTGTCGCAGGCGCCGCGTCCCCAGATGTGGGTGTCGTCCTCGCGGGAAGCGAAGAAGGGCGGGACGGTATCCATGTGGGTGGAGAGGGTGACGGCGAGGGGATCGCCCCACTGGGCGAAGACGTTGGAGCGGTGCGGCTCGACGGCGATGCGCTCGACGCGGCCGTCGAAGCGGGCGGCCAGGGGCGCGAGAGTGGCGAAGAGGAATTCGCCGAGGCGCTCCTCGTTATTGGTGATGGACTCGATATCGACCAGCGCGCGCGTGAGCTCGAAGACGTTCATATCGTCGTGAGGGGGAGAGCCAAAGAGAAGGAAAGCACGCCCGGACCGCCGGCGTGTTTTCGTCCCCGATAGCGCTCCACCCGCCTGAGAAACGGGTGACAGTGAGCAGGTCTTAACCCGACTCCCCAACCGGAAGGGACTGAGCTTCCCGTCCCGGTTTCGGCGGAAACCGCCGGCCCCTTTGACGCGGGCCTCCGAAGCGCAATCGGAACTCCAGCCCGGCTACTGATGGCCGCCGCACCTCTACCGTGAAACTCAGCATAGCGGAGGGGCGGAGAGCAAGTCAAATACCAGAGCCGCCGAGCCGCATCTGGCGCCGCTGCCATCAGCCGCGACGAGCCGCAGCGGCGGCGGAAGTCAGTGGGCGAAAGGCTGCTAGCGAGGCTGTGCCTCAGATTGGCCAGCACTCCCGGCAGTCCCACTCGACGCGGAGCCGCGGAGAAGGCGGAGATCGCGCGGAGAAGACAATACAGAGCCGGTTCTCCCGGTGACCTCTGCTTGCTCCGCGCGCCGATGCGAGGCAGGTGCGGGACCTGGGACCCGGGGTTCGGGCGCAGAGGCGGCGGAGATCGCCGAGCGGATTCTCTAGCGGATGCGGCGGCTTCCCGGCTCATGCCGGACGTCATCGAGAACCTGGCGAACGGCGTCGACGATCGCGCCGGGCGCCTGGTAGATGAGGTCGCCTCGGCTCTCGGGGAGCACCATCTGTTTTCCCCGCGTGGACAAGCGGGCCAGATCGGTCTGTAGCTCCATCCATAAGCCGCGGGATGCGGAGTCCACGGCGGAGTTTTCGGAACTGACCACAATCAGTGGACGGCCGCCGAGACTGCCCGCTGCCCGCGCCTGGGATGTGCTCTGTACCCAGGAGGCGATGTCTTGAATGAGCGCGGCCCGCGCCTTGGGGGCCTGGGCCAGGCGCCAGATGGTATTCCATTCCGAGGCGGTCATTCCCGCGGGGAGTGGGGCGGGCGCCGGCCGATTGGCCGAACCCAACCGGAAGAGCCCGAACAGGTTGAATGCCTGCGCCGCGAAGTCCTGTGAGTGGCCTACAAACTCGGGAAAGCGCGCCGTTCTCCCGCGGCCAGGCCCGGCTCTTGTAAAGAAATCCGGATGGACACCGTCGACCATCACCAGGCCGGCCACGCCGTCCGGATAGAACTTCGTGTACAGGCGGGCATCCATGGCCGCCGACGATTCCGCCACCAGCACATAGGGCGGGGGAACGCCAGCCGCGGCCAGGAGGGCATGCAAATCGCGGGCGTGGGAGGCACTGTCGCGCGGATAGGGGCCGGCGTCGCTCCAGCCGGAACCAGCCCGATCGTACCAGCACGCGGTGGTGAATTTTGCCAACTCGCGCTGAATCCGCACCCAACTGTAGCCGGGCCGCTGGACGCCGTTCTCGAACATCGCCTTGGGCGTGTTGTAGAAAGTCCAGGTGGCGCCGCTTTCCAGGATGACGGCGGGCTGGCCCACGCCGGAGCAATAGATGTTGAGCATCCGGCCGCCGATATCCACGGAGCGGCCCACTTGCGGCAGGGCCTCCCGGTCTCGGGTGCGCTGTACCTGCTCGTAAAGGGCGCCGGAGACCAGGGCGATCGCCAAAACGCCTGCCCCAAAGATCAAGACAGCCAGCGCCAGCCTTCTCCCTTTCGCGGACATAGTCGTATTCTGTTATATCGGAATCCGAGCTATCTGTCAAAACGAACATACCCCGGCTTGCCAACCGCGGGCGCGCTGGGAAGGCGGCGCTCCTGGGGCGCGCGGGTGGGAGGGATTGGGCTTC
>JADGNR010000493.1 GCA_017883415.1 Bryobacteraceae bacterium
CTGTGCATGATCGCGCTGTACACCTACTACGCCGGCATTCTGTCGGGGGGCATCGTGGCGGCGGTGGTGATGCTGATCCTGGGGTTCTTCTTTGCCGCGGTATCGGGCAACCTGGTGGGCATGATCGGCTCCTCGAACAACCCGGTCTCGGGGCTTACGCTTTCCACCCTGATTGTGGCCGCGCTGTTGATGGTTTCTATCGGCGTATCGGGCGCCTCCGGCGTGGCGGCGGTCTTGGGCGTGGCGGCGGTGGTCTGCGTTTCCTCCGCCGTGGCCGGCGAAATGTTGCAGGACCTCAAGGTGGGGCACATCCTGGGCGGCACGCCGAAATACATGCAGATCGGCGACCTGCTGGGGATTCTGGTGGCCAGCGCGGTGCTCTATTTTCCGCTGTTCATTTTGCACATAGGCAACATCAAAGGCGGCGGCACGGGCTTCGGCGATGCCAAATTGCCCGCGCCGCAAGCGGGCCTCATGGCCATGCTGGCGCAAGGCATCGTGGGCGGCGATATGCCGTGGCCGCTGATCGTGGTCGGCATTTTCATGGGCTTCGCGCTGATCATGCTGCAAGTGCGCAGCCCCATGCTGTTCGCGGTGGGGATGTACCTGCCGCTCGAGACCACGTTTGCGATTTTCGTGGGCGGCATCATTCGCTGGGCCACCGACACGCTGCGCGACAAGCGCGGCTTCAACGATGCGCAGAAGGCCCGGGTAGAGAATGCCGGGGTGCTGACCGCCTCGGGGCTGATTACCGGGGAAGCGCTCACGGGCCTGCTGATTGCGGCGTTCAAGTTCAAAGAGATCAAGCTGCCGGAGATCTTCCACGCACCCAACGTGCTGCTGGGTTTCGCGGTGCTGGCCCTGCTGGCCTACTATATGATCCAGGTCCCGTTGCGCAACGCCGGCCGTCCGGACGAGCCCGCGCCGCCGACGGCGATCATGTAATCATGCGGCCGGCCGACACATCGCCCGAAGCGTGGAAGGTGTTCATCGGCCTGATGTCGAAAATGACGCCCGGGGAAAAGCTGCGGCGCGCGCTGGAGTATTCGGAGATGGTGCGCCAGTTTAGCGAAGCGGGGATGCGCCAGCGGTATCCCGGCGCGGACGAACGCGAGTTGTTTTTGCGTATGGCGCGGCAGAACCTGGGCCGCGAGCTGTTTGGGAAAATCTACGGCGACGCGATCCCGGATGACACCAGACCCGCTGTCCAACGCTCTTAGACTGATATCCGGCGTGCTGGAGCGGCTGGGGATACGGTACGCTATCGGCGGTTCCCTGGCTTCGTCCGCGCGCGGCATCACGCGAGCCACGTTTGATGTGGACCTGGTGGCGGAGATCGAGCCCGGACAGGCCGTGCCACTGAGCGCCGCCCTGGGTTCGGACTGGTACGCGGACGCCGATCAGATTCGCGATTCGATCGTGGCCGGCCGATCCTTCAACGTGATCCATATCCCCAGCAGCTACAAGGTCGACATTTTTCCCGCCAAGGATGCGTTTCAGCTTTTGCAGTTGCAGCGGGCGACCGTGGCGCCGGTAGAATTGCCGGGCGAGACGCGGGAATACCCGGTCACGACTGCCGAAGACATTCTGCTGGCGAAGTTGCAGTGGTATCGCGACGGCGGGGAAGTCTCCGACCGGCAGTGGAGCGACATTACCGGCATCGTGGAGACGAATCCGGCGCTCGATATGCCCTACGTGGAGGCATGGGCAGCGCGGCTGGGGGTGGGACGCCTGCTTGCCAAGGCGCTGGCGGACGGGGAGCAGGAGCCGCGGCGATAGCCGGAGGGGAAGCGCTTCAGGAGACGTGTAATGCCGGGGCGTTGTGTCTGTCACGATGAGGCTTCACGACGATCTCTACGTCCTGATTGAGCGCCACCAGAAAATGCAGAAGACGCTCCACGGAGAACTGGCGGAATTCTCCGCGCAGCATGTTGGATACGTCTGGCTGGCGGATGCCTAACAAGCCGGCCACATCGATCTGTTTCAAACGCCGCTGTTTTCTGATTGCGTCAATTTTGAATACAAGCTGCGCCTTGACCAGATGTTCTTCCGCATTCGGCACGCCGAGATCCTCGAACACATTGCCGCTGCCGACCTGGTATCCTTTCCTGCTCATCGCTCCCTCTCTCTTGCGATCTGTTCGGCCTCCCGAAGCCGTTGCTGAATCAGTTCGACGTCCCGGCGCGGCGTCTCACGCCCGGCCTTCGATTTCTTCTGGAAGGCGTGAAGAACGTACACCGCCCCCGCAAACCGGACGGTGTATACCGCGCGAAACGTATCGCCGCGAAAGTCCTCAATCACCTCCGCAACCCCCGCCCCGCTGAAGCCGCGCAGCGTTTTCGAGTCGCGATGTTTGCCGCCGCGCTGAGCTACGTACAAGGCATAGCCCATGCGATCCTGTACAGGCTCGGGGAACTCGCGCA
The DNA here is from genome assembly GCA_017883415.1 of Bryobacteraceae bacterium. GTDB lineage: Bacteria > Acidobacteriota > Terriglobia > Bryobacterales > Bryobacteraceae > JADGNR01. Next base: position 2,424 of record JADGNR010000493.1, read on the forward strand.
GATCCTCGCGGCTTGACCCGACCCAGATTAGCGGTTTCAAAGACGGGCCTTCGCTCATCGCCAATTTACGGATATAGTGAATTCACTATACCATATCGAGGACGATCAACCCTTGTAGACCTTCCAGAAGACGTCGCGGAATTTGGCCATGTCGGCGTCGGTGCCGATACTTACGCGCAGCATGTTGTCGAGCGGGGGGAAGGGACGGCCGGGGGCCACGCCCAGGCGGGGCATGGTGTTGATGAACTCGCGGGCGTTGCGGGCCACGTCGATCATGATGAAGTTGGCGTGGGGCTCGATGAAGCGCACCTCGCGCTGGCGGAGCCAGGCGCACAGCTCGCGGCGCGTGCGGGCGAGCGACGCCTTGCGGTCGCGTAGGATACTTTGCTGATCGCCCAGGGCGGCGACCACGGCGCGCGCGCTCACATAGGAGATCACGTTCATGCGGAGGGGCGACAGGCGCGCGATGATATCGGGCCTGGCGGCGGCGAAACCGACGCGCAGGCCGGCCATGCCGTAGATCTTCGAGAAAGTCCGCGCGACGATCACCTCCTTGCCCTGGCGCACGTAGGGCAGGGCGGACTGGACGTCGGGCGTCTCCACGAAGTGGATGTAGGCCTCATCGACCAGCAGGATGGAGTTGGCGGGGAGATTGTTCACCAGCCAGTCGACATCCTTGCTCTTGACCACGGCGGAGGTCGGATTGTTGGGATTGCAGAGGTAGATCAGGCCGCCATGAGCCTTGTCGGCCTCTTCGGCCATGCGCTTCACATCGGCGGTGTAGTCTTCGCGCAGCTTGGTGAGGACCACCGGGCGGCCGAGGGCGCGCGCCAGCTCGATGGGGCCTTCATAGGCCGGGGTGACGCTGATGAGCGGGCGGGTGGAAGAGGTGAAGGCGTCGACGGCGGTGTGCAGCACTTCGCTCGAGCCGGAGCCGGTAATCATCTGCTCGGGCGAGAGCTCTTCGCTCTTGGCCATGGCCGCGTAGAATCCGCCCATCTCGTTGTAGTGGTAGCGGCCGGAGGCGGGCAGGGCTTCGCGCATGGCGTCGAGCGAGACCGGCGGAGGCCCGGCGGGATTCTCATTGGCGTTGAGCCACACCATATCCTTGGGAAGGCCGGACATGTTGACGGCGGCGCGCTGCGCCCAGGCCATTTCGGGGAGTATACGGGCGGCCGCGGCGGCAAGCGGGAGCTGCGCGACGAAGCCTCTTCTGCTGAGCATGGGTCCTCCTGCGTCTTGATGATAGCGCGCGGGAGGGCAGGGGCCGGGGGCTGGGGGCCGGGGGCCGGGGGCCGGGGGAAGGAAGGTAGCTTTTTTTGTTCAAATTCGCTTTGCGATTCGGCACGTTTGGAGTGTGCCGGGACTGCAGGAACCGGTTCCTTATGGCCGCCTTACGAACGTTGTCCCACGTTTTGGATGGAGACTTGTACCCCCTGGCCAGGTGTTTTTGGTGCCCCAACGTGGTTCCGGAACGAGTTGCCTCTCGGCGAGCGAGCAACCTTTTTTCAACTTCA
>JADGNR010000494.1 GCA_017883415.1 Bryobacteraceae bacterium
CCGATTGCACGATCTTCGCATGGGTGCCGTCGGCGCGCCTGGCGAATCCGAAGCCGTCGCCGCCCACCACCACGCCGTTTTGCAGGATCACGCGGCTCCCTATCCGGCAAAACTCCCGCACCGCCGCATGCGAGTGGGCCACAAAATCGTCTCCGATTTCCGCGCCTTCATAGATCACCGCGTGGGGATGCAGCACGGCATTGCGCCCCAAGCGCACGCGCTCGCCGACCACGGCAAACGGCCCGATGGAGCTGTTCTCGCCCACGATCGCGCTGGGCGCCACATACGCCAGGCGGTGGATTCCCAGCGGCGGCCGCGGCGGCTGGTAGAACAGCGCCAGCGCGCGCGCGAAATCCAGGTACGGATTGTCCGACACCACGCAGGCCAGATCGAGCCCGGAGATCGCCTCGGAAACCAGGATGGCGCTCGCCCTGGTGTGTTTCACCTTGGGCCGGTATTTGGGATTGGCCAGAAACGTGAGATGTCCCGGACCCGCGACCTCCATCCCGGCCACGCCGGTGATCTCCAGTTCCCCATCGCCCGCCAGGCGGCACCCCAGCGTTTCGACCAGCTCACGAAGTTTCATAGACCCTGGCAATCGAACATCTCCAGAGTACCGCAGCCGGTGGGGTGGGCCTTCGGACCTACCCCCGCGTCGAGTGCGGAGCGGCAAAGCCGCCGCTGGGGCGATCTCAATCGATCGCATTTGCCAGGTCGATGGCGCTTGCCAGGGCAGCAGCCAAATCGGAGCTGTTCATGTGAGCCGGAGTTCTTGTCACGCCGCTCAACGCGTACACCCGATCCGGCACGCTCCAAAGGAGAGTGAGCCGCTCCACCCTGGGGACGCCATCGCTGTACCCGAACCCGCGGTTCTCGCCGACTAGGCCGAACTCCTCGATCAGCGTCGCCGAACCAGTGCGTAGATTCACCTCGCGGACACCGACAAAGTGGTAAGGCGTCAGGTATCCAAACAGGAGAGCCGGTGCGGTGGTCGCCCGCCGGGCAAGCCGCAAGCCCAACTCCCGATTTCTCAAGCCCGCGGCCCGCAAAGCGGCCACCGCAAACCCCGGAAGATCGAATGCAGGCTGAGCCACGTCAACGCGCACCGTACCCTGCGACAGAGAGAGATCGGACCATGCCCTACCTCCGGCACGTCCATCGGAGACATCCGACCAGCGGGCGGTTACCGTTGCGCCGATCTGTAAAGTGAGTTGCGCCCCCTCCCACTGTTGCGGAACCTGCGGATCCAGCACTCCTGCGTTGCGCAATGCCAGGGCTAGATCGGCGGTGCTGATGACGGTGACGAACGACCTGGGGCCGAGTACCACCAGCCGGGGTGAGCCGGATAGAGCGCTGGCGTCGGGCAATCGCGGACTGAATCCGGCACGAAGCGCGGCTTCCGCCGCGTTGGAGACTGCGTGTGGACCATCCGGTGCGGCCAGTTGCCGGGTATGGAGTGCCTTCATGGCATCCGGCAGCCTGCCCAAGAGCATCGGCCCACTGCGAACGATGGTGATCCAATACCAAAGTTGCTCCAGGCGCCGCCAGCTATCGCTTCCGATTTGTTGAGTAAACGCTCGGGTCTGCGGGATCGCAGGGATAACGATCGACGCCAGCAAGGCGGCCATGGCGCCAACCAGCAGACAGCGTTTCAGGCCGGACCGCCACCGCAAACGCGCGTAGGCGCGGGCCTCGTAGCGCACCAGCGCCGTGTTGAGGTTCGGTTCCCAATCGGCGGGTGGCGCCAACAACTCCGAGCAGGCGGTTACCCACCGGCTCAATTCCTGGGTCGATTCACGGCGTTCATGGTTGTCCATTGCGATGCACGTACTCCTTTCGGAAGGCTTCTTCGGCTCGGGCCAGCAGCGTGCCGACCGAGGCCGCATTGAGACGAAGTGCCGCGGCGAGCTCCGCATAGCTGAGCCCTTCCGCGCGCAAAAGAATCAGAGCAATCTGGTCGGCTTTGAGCGCGTTCAGCGCTTGCCGCACTCGCGTCCGCTCCTGATTCTGCTCCAGCACTTGATGAGGATTCGGTGCAAATCCGAATACTGAGCCGAGGGCTTCGTAGCGAGCCCGCCGCCGGTCTTTTTTGAGTTGGTCGAGAGCCAGCCGCAATCCCGTGCGGTATAGCCAGCCCTCGATATTGGTCTGTACGGCGGGAGGCCTCGAATGAAGGCGCCAGAACGCTTCGGAGGCCACCTCCTCGGCCCGTCCGAAGTCGCCGGTGACCCGGTAAAGGAGTCGCGCCAGGCGGCGGTAGCCGGTGGTGAATAGCGCAGGGAAGTCGCGAATCGCTTCTCTCGGCACGGCCCTCGAGCCCGGTGATACCGAAACCTGTTTACACGCCGGGATAACGACGCTCACACGGCGAATGTGACAACTCGGAATGCTCCCCACTTGGCGGAGCCACCGGCGGCATGCATCCTTGCGGTGGCCTGCCGGCTCACTCCGGCTGCGACCGAAGCGCGAGGGCAGGAGACCGGGGCGCCTGCCCCTGGAGTTTACGCTGCCGGGGCGGCGCCGGCGATGTCGCGGTTTACGTCCGCGAATTTCTCGAAGTTCTTGTTGAAGCGGGAGCTTAGGTCGCGCGCGGACTTGTCGTAGGCCGCCTTGTCGGTCCACATCCCGCGCGCGTCCAGGAAACTCGAAGGGACTCCCGGGCACGACGCGGGAACGGCCACCTTGAACACGGGGTGCGCGGTCATGGGCACATCCTTCAGCTCTCCCGATAGGGCCGCGTTGAGCATGGCGCGGGTGAAGCCAAGCTTCATGCGGTCGCCCACGCCGAAGGGCCCGCCGGCCCATCCGGTATTGACCAGCCAGCAGGTGGCCTGATGGCGGCGCAGTTTCTCGCCTAACAGGGAGGCGTAGGTTGCCGCCGGACGGGGCAGGAAGGGAGCGCCGAAGCAGGCGCTGAAGGTGGCTTGCGGTTCCTTGCCCAGGCCGCGCTCGGTGCCCGCCACCTTGGCGGTGTAGCCGCTCAGGAAGTGATACATGGCTTGCTCCGGGGTAAGCTGGGAGATGGGCGGCAGGACGCCAAACGCATCGGCGGTGAGGAAGATCACGTTGGGCGGATGGCCGCCCACGCTGGGAATCACGGCGTGATCGATGAAATCCAGGGGATAGGCCGCACGCGTATTTTCGGTCACTTCCTCGGAGTTGAAATCGAGCAGCCGCGTTTCGGAGTCCATGGCCACGTTTTCCAGCACGGTTCCAAAGCGGATGGCGTTCCAGATTTGCGGCTCCTGCTCCTGGGAAAGCCGGATGCATTTGGCATAGCAGCCGCCCTCGAAATTGAACACGCCGCGGTCGCTCCAGCCGTGCTCATCGTCGCCGATCAGGCGCCGGTGCGGGTCCGCCGAAAGCGTGGTCTTACCGGTTCCGGAAAGGCCGAAAAAAAGCGCCGCATCGCCCGCCGCCCCGATGTTCGCCGAGCAGTGCATGGGGAACACGCCCCGCTCCGGCAGCAGGTAATTCATGATGGTGAACGCCGATTTCTTCATTTCGCCGGCGTAGCTGGTGCCGCAAATCAGCACCACCCGCTTCTTGAAATTGAGGACGATGCAGGTTTCCGAATTGGTGCCGTCCTCGGCCGGATTGGCCTGGAAATCGGGCGCGAACAGAATGGTGAACTCCGGTTGATGGCCGTCATCGGACTGCGCCTCGGGGCGGATAAACAGTTGCCGCGCGAACAAGGCGTGCCAGGCATACTGGCTGATGACCCGGATGGGCAGCGCATAGCCCGGATCCGCACCCACCGCACAATCCTGCACATAGACGTCGTGTCCCTGCCAGAAGGCCATCATCTTGGAATGAAGGCGATTGAAGTGGGCCTCCGAGATGGGCTGGTTCACCGCTCCCCATTGCACCGTGGGATCGGTGATCTCGTCCCGGACTACGAATTTATCCTTGGGCGAGCG
>JADGNR010000495.1 GCA_017883415.1 Bryobacteraceae bacterium
CGTGGGGGCCGCGTGCCGTTGCGGGGCGGGCGCGGGAGCGGACTCGTGGGGGTCGCGTGCGGAGGCGGGCGCGGGGAGCGTGCGGATAAGGGGGGCGGGCGCGGGGAGTGGACTCGTGGGGGCCGCGTGCCGTTGCGGGGCGGGCGCGGGAGCGGACTCGTGGGGGCCGCGTGCGGAGGCGGGCGCGGGGAGCGGAATCGTGTGGCCCGCGGGCCGTGGCGGGGCGGGCGCCGCCCTAATATGTTTCCGCTATTGCCGCCTGCCACCGTTGCCGGTAGGCTCGATGGATCTATGCACCACCGAAGGACAATCGCGACGAATCAACGGCTCCTGCCATTTGCCGGGAAGCGCATCACGGCGACCGGCAGAACCTATGTGCGCGGCGGATCTACCGCGATGTTCCTCGAGAAGATCGCCGAGGCCAGTGGCCAGTAAATACTCAGGGTGGCTGGTTGTGGTGGCCGCCTTCGTGGGCGTGATGGCGGGTTTCGGCTCGCTGGTGGTTTTCACGTTCGGGGTTTTCCTGAAGCCGGTAAGCCACGAATTCGGATGGAGCCGCGAAGCCATATCCCGCGGCTTCGGATTCGCGGCCCTTGCCGTTGCCGTGGCGTCGCCGAAACTGGGGCAACTGCTGGATCGCCTCGGACCGCGCAAGGTCATCCTGCCCTGCTATGCGGTGTACGGCGTCACGTTGCTGTCGCTCGCCTTCCTGCCCCCGCGCCTGGCGCAGTTCTACGCCATGTTCGCGGTCATCGGACTGGTCGGCAATGCGACCACGCAGATGGGCTATTCGCGCGCCGTGGCGACGTGGTTCGATCGCCGGCGCGGCCTCGCCCTGGCGCTGGTGATGGCGGGGACAGGGGTGGGATCGATCGTGCTTCCGGCCTTCGCGCAATGGCTGATCGATGCCCACGGATGGCGAATCGCCTACGAAACGCTCGGCGTTTTGGCGTTGCTTTGCGGCATTCCCCTGACGCTGCTCTTCGTGAGGGAGCGACCCGAAACACGCCCGGAGGGGAGCCGGCCCGCAACGGGTTCGACCACCCGGGAGGGGCTGCGTTCCCGCGTCTTCTGGACCCTGGTAGCCGTCCTGTTCCTCAATTCGGTCAGTGTGAACGGCGCGATCACCCATCTGTCCGCGCTGCTTACGGATCGCGGCATCTCCGCCCAGGGCGCGGCCATGACCCTCTCGGTGCTCGGCGCCGCCAGCCTGTGCGGCCGGCTCATTACGGGCATGCTGCTCGATCGCTTCTTCGGCCCGCGCGTTTCCTTTTTTCTGCTGATCGGCGTCGCCCTCGGGATTGCCCTGCTGGCATCGGCGCGCCATCCGGTCTCCGCGCTCCTGGCCGCGGCCCTCATCGGCCTGGGACTGGGAGCGGAGGCGGACATCACGCCCTACCTTCTGACGCGCTACTTCGGCCTGCGCTCCTTCTCGACCCTGTATGGATTCACCTGGACGGCATACGCCATCGCCGGCGCCATCGGCCCGGTGGTAATGGGCAGAGCGTTCGACCTGACCGGCTCCTACGAATCGTTCCTGTCGATTCTCGCCGGCGCGACACTGCTCAGCGCATTTCTGATGTTAACCATGCCGCGCTACGAGCGCGCACCTCCGCTGGAGTTCGAGGCAGCGGCGGCAACCATATCCTGATTATGCGCAAACTCAACTATCCGATTCTGATCCTCCTCACCCTGGCGCTGGCGTTTTTCTGCCTGGCGTATCCGATCTATGTGATCCGGCCGTTCCGTCACCAGGGGCCGCGGGAACTCGCGGTGGCGCTGGCGGTGACCCGGATTCGGCCGATTGCGACGGTGCTGGCGAGCCTTGCCGCAGCGCTGTTCCTGGTGCTCGATTGGCGCTTGCGGCGCCGTCTGATGCGGCGCATCGCGGCGGCGGCTGCCGTTCTGGCGGTGTGGGCTTGTGCGGTGCTGTCGCGGGTGAACGTCTACGAGATTATGTTCCACCCGATGGGCTCGCCCTCGTTCGAATCCGCCCGGGCGAGCAGGCTCGACGGCAAAGAAATGGCGATCGCGGTGAACCTCCGAGGCGCCGCGCGCGCTTATCCGATCCGCATCATTTCGTACCATCACATTGCCAACGACACGGTGGGCGGCGTGCCCATTGTGGCCACGTATTGAACGCTCTGTCACACCGGTCTGGTGTGGGGGCGCGAGGTGGACGGGTTAACGCTCACGTTTCACCTCGCGGGAATCAATAATCAGAACTTCCTCATGCGCGACGAGGAGACGGGATCCTACTGGCAGCAGATCAGCGGCCGGGCGATCTCGGGCCCGTTGTCCGGGAAGTCGCTGACGCTGATTCCCTGCGACGAGCTGTCTCTGTCGCTGTTCCGGGCCGAACAGCCGGAAGGAACGGTGCTGAAAGACGTGGCGGCGTACGCTTCGGGATACGCCAAGCCGGATTGGGACGTGAAAATGAGGAGGGCTCCCACCGTCCTCAGCTATGCGCAAGCCGGACTCGCTCCGCGCGATCTGATGCTCGGGATTCACGCCTTCGGAGCGGCCCGCGCCTTCCCGTACGAGGATGTCGTAAAGCAGAAGCTGGTGAGAGACCACGTGGGTCCCGAGGCGGTGTTGCTCGTCCTCGGTCCGGACAACCAGTCCGTCCGCGCGTTTCGCGCACGGCTTGCCGGCTCCGGCGACTCGCCGGAGTTCTATCGAACCGAAGATGGCATGATGGACGACGCCACGGGAAGCCGCTGGAATTTCCAGGGCTGTGCCATCGACGGCAAGGCGCGGGGCTCGTGCCTGGAGAGCATCAATCTCATCAAGGACTATTGGTTCGACTGGCGACACTACAACCCGAACACCACCGTTTACGGCAGATAGTATTTTCCGACTATTGTCGAAAAACTCTTCCGCGACTAGCCTCGTACCAAGAGGGGTCCCATGAAAACAGCACTGTTCACAATTGTTTTGTGCCTGGCAGCGCACGCGCAGGACACCACCGCGGTATTGGAAGGACAGATCACCGATTCCTCCGGCGGCGTCATTGCCGGCGCGGTGGTGGAAGCCGTCAGCTCCAGGACGGGGTACACGCGCGCCCAGAGAACGACGAACACCGGGGCGTTTCACCTGCCGCTGCCGATCGGCGAATACCAGTTGCGCGTGAATGCGCCTGGTTTCGCGCAGTATGTGCGCACGGGCATCGGTCTCAGTGTCGGCCAGACGGCCCGCCTCGACGTACAGCTTCGCGTGGCGAAGGAGAAAGACGTGGTGAATGTCACGGCGGACGCGCCGCTGGCCGATACCGGGTCCACGGTGATCGGCAACGTCGTGACCACGCGGGAGCTGGTAGACCTTCCGTTGAATGGCCGGAATTTTACGCAACTCGGCTTGTTGCAGCCCGGCGCCGCACCGCTGACGGCGGGCCTGGCCGAAGCGGGTGGTTCTCTGCGCGCCGGTCAGGCCTATGCGGTGGATGGCCAGCGTCCCGAGTCGAATAATTACCTCCTCGACGGCGTATCGAACGTCAACCGGGTCGATGGCGGCTACGCGTTGAAGACACCGGTCGATGCGATTCAGGAATTTCGAATCCTGACCGAGACGGCGCCGCCCGAATACGGCGGCACGGCGGGCGCGACCACGACCGTGGTCACGCGTTCCGGCGGCAACGAATTCCACGGCGCGCTATACGAGTTCCTCCGCAACGATGCCCTGGATGCCCGGAACTTCTTCGATCCGTTGGCATTGGTGCGCTCGCCCACCACCAGGAACGAGGTGTCCTGCTCGAAGGGGACCTGGGTATAGATGGAGGCTGCCCCGTACTCCGGTTCGCGCAGCGGCTCCCTCGCCGGCGCGGATAACAGTCCCGGCAATGGCAACGGACCTGGCGATACAGTTTTGCGCGGCACTAACTTCCACCTTGAAGTCGGCACGCGCCAAGTTAACTTCACT
>JADGNR010000207.1 GCA_017883415.1 Bryobacteraceae bacterium
ACCGCGGTGTCGGCGTAGAATTTCTTGAAGTAGTCGAGCGGCCTCATCTTCATCGACTGCCGGAGCGCGGCGTAGTCGGTGTCGCTGGTGCGCGTGCCCAACTGGTCCCAACCGTGGCCGATCCGGCCTTCGCAATAGGGCGCCATCGCCCCCATGTGATGGGTGATGATCTTGATCGCGGGCCATTGGTCGAACACGCCGGCGAACACCAGGCGCGCCATGGCGACGCTGGTTTCGTACGGCCAGCCCAATGTCCACCAGATCTCATAGAGCGACCGGTCCTCGCTCAGGTAATCGGGGAAGTCCGCGCCGCGGGCCGGATGCAGCCAGATGGGAAGGTCGTGCGCGCTCATCACCTCGAACAGAAAGCGGAACTCATTCCGGTCGAGCGGAAGGCCATTCACGTTGCTGAAGACCTGGACCCCGCGCGCTCCCAGGTCCAGCAGCGCGCGGCGAAGCTCGCGCTCGGCCTCGGCCGGATTGTTCATGGGCAGACAGGCGATGAAGCCGGCGAAGCGGTCCGGATAGCGGACCACCAACCCGGCCATCGCGTCGTTCGCGATGCGAGCGAGTTCCGGCGTGACCTCGGGTCCGCCGAACGCTTCCACCGGCGGGGAGGCCATCGAGATCACCTGCCGGTAGTCTCCAAACTGGTCCATCACCCGGAACCGCAGGTCCAGGTCGAAGAGCATGGGAACGTTCTTCACGCGCTTCCCCATGTCCTTCAAGTTCGGCGCCGCCTCAAAAAACCGCCGGAGCGCGCCCTCCGGGAAGACGTGGCAGAAGATATCGATTTTCATCGTTGACTTCCGATCAGGCGATGATGTCGTGGATCACGTTGCCCGAGACATCGGTCAGCCGGAAATCACGGCCGCTATACCGGTAGGTCAGCCTGGTGTGGTCAATCCCCATCAGGTAAAGAATGGTCGCGTGCAAGTCATGAACGTGCACGGGCTTGTCCACCGCTTTGAACCCAAAATCGTCGGTAGCGCCGTAAATCGTTCCGCCCTTGACGCCGCCGCCCGCCATCCACATCGTGAAGCCGAAAGGGTTGTGGTCGCGGCCGTTTTGGGCCGCTCCGGCGCCGCCGCCGATCTCATGCACCGGGGTGCGGCCGAACTCCGATCCGCACACTACCAGCGTGTCCTTCAGCATGCCGCGCGATTTCAGGTCCTTGATCACCGCCGCGAATGGCTGGTCGGAGTCTTTAGCGTTCTTGCGGTGCGCCTGAATGTCGGCGTGCGCGTCCCACGGATCGCCCTTCCCGTAATAGACCTGCACCATGCGGACGTTGCGCGCCGCCAGCCGGACGGCCATCAGGCAACCGCGTGCCGTGCTGCCGGTGCCATAGAGCTTGAGGGTGGCATCCGATTCCTGGCGGATGTCGAACACCGCGGGCGCTTCGGTCTGCATCCGGTAGGCGGTTTCCATCGACTGGATGGCGGCATCGAGCTGCGGATCCTTGATCTGCTCGCGTTCCCTGGCGAGGCCGTCGAGCTGTTCCATCAGGTTCATCTCACGGCGCTGCTCGCTGAGGGTAAAGCCGTCGTTATGGACGTAGGGGACCAGGGTCTTAGGGTCGAACTTCTTACCCACCATCTCCGTGGCCTTTTCGACCTTGTCGGAAATGTAAGTGCCCTGGTGAATCGCCGGCAAGAAGGCGCTGTTCCACAGCGGAGGTCCGACCGTGGTGGGCACGTCGGGGCAGAGGACCACGAAGCCCGGCAGGTTCTCGTTCGCGGTGCCCAGCCCGTACGTCAGCCACGAACCGAGCGACGGCCGGCCCACCTGGCTGAAGCCGGTGTTCATCATCAACATGGCCGGCTCGTGGTTGGGGATATCGGTGTACATCGACCGGATGAAGCAGATATCGTCGGCGCATTCCCCCACCAAAGGAAACAGCTCGCTCACCTCCATGCCGCACTTGCCGTACTTCTTGAACTCGAAGGGCGAGCGCATCAGGGTGCCGGTCTTGCGCTCGGTGGCGATGGAGCCGCCGGGCAACGGCTGGCCGTGATACTTGTCCAGCATCGGCTTAGGGTCGAAGCTATCCACCTGCGACAGTCCGCCGTTCATGTAGAGAAAGATGACGCGCTTGGCCCGGGCGGGGATGTCCGGCTGGCCGGTGTCCAGGGCGGCACGAGAGACGGATTCCGAAACCATGCGGGCAAAGGCCAGCATGCCGAACCCGTTGCCCATGCGGCAGAGGGCTTGGCGGCGTGTCAGGGGCGATCGGAGCATACGCGTGATCCTCAATTGACGAAAACGAATTCCGCCGAGCTAAGCAGTACCTTGGCGTACCGGCCTAGGGGTGTTACCGGCAGCATCTTCTCCTCCGGTTTGCGGGCTGCGCCGGGATGGACTCCAGCCATCATACTGTCCGCTTTCATGTCGTCGGGCTGGGAGGACGCCTCGGGATCGGCTGCGGGTGCGGCTTCGATTTTGGCTGTGCCCTTGTCCTTGGCGGCGGCATCCTTCTTTTCCTTTTCCGCTTTCCGTTCTTCGTACGATTGCACCGGCTCGGCCTTCAGGAACGCCAGCCCCGCCGCCAGTTCCTTGTCGTCCGGAGCGCGGCCGAACAGCAACCGGTACATCGCGCCGATGCGCGCGGCGTTGTCCGGCTCCGCGGCAGTACGTCGCGCCAGCAATTCCGCCTGCTGCTGCACGAAATCGCTGTTCATGAAGAAGAGGCGCTGCAGGGGAACGTTGGTCGTATGCCGCTTTTCCGCGCTGGAACTGGGGCTCGGGAAATCGAAGAGCTGGAGGTACTCGTCCAGCCGGTAGCGGCTCACTTTGCCGTACAGTGTGCGGCGCTTGAAGCCGGGAGTGAGCGGGGCGGACGGACCTCCCATCCTGGACTCCAGCGCGCCCGAGACAAATAACATGGAATCCCGAATCTGTTCCGCATCCAGGCGATGCCGGTTGGCGCGCCAGTACAGCCGGTTCGCGGGATCTTGGTCGAACGCCTCCTGGGAGAACCCCTCGCTGAGCCGATAGACCGAGCTCAGGAGAATTTCCCGGTGCAGTTTCTTGATCGACATGCCGTTGTCGAGGAAGAACTGGGCCAGGTACTCGAGCAGCTCAGGATTGCTGGGCCGTTCTCCGGTGACGCCGAAATTGCTGGGCGTCTCCACCAGTCCGGTGCCGAAGTGGCCCTTCCAGATGCGGTTGACGATCACCCGCACCGCCAGCGGTTGGCGCAGGATCTCCTCGGCCAGGTCGAGCCGGCCGCTACCGTGGGCCAGCGGTGCGGGCTCGCCCGCCGCGAGCACGGAAAGAAAATGGCGCGGTACTTCCTCGCCCAGGTTGAACGGGCTGCCGCGGACGTGGAGCTTCAGGTCCGACGTCTTCTCCGCATCCGATACCCCGTGCACAAAGGGGAAATGGGGCGGCATGGATTTCTCCATGGCGGAGATGTCGTCGCGCAGGCCCTGTACGTATTGCATGCGCTCCGCGCTGAGGCGCCGCTCGAGCGACCAGCCGCGAAACACCAGCAGGCCGGGAGGACTGTAGTCGAATTGCTGCGCCGGGTCGAAGCCATCCTGCAGATCGCGCTGGAATACATCGGTCCACAGGTTGGTCTGCTCGATCGGCAGCGATTTTAGCTCCAGGCCGCAACCCGGGCAGAAATCGTCATTGGTGATGAATTCGTTGGGCTTGGTGGCGCGCTTGCGGGGCTTGGTAGTCGGGAGCGACTTGGCTTCGATGATCTCGTTCTCGGCCTTGATGTCCTTCTGCGCGAACATCGCACCCGCCAGCAATTCCTGGAAATCGGTGGCCAGTTTCCTGGCTTCCTCCGGCGTGCCACCGCTTTGTATCATCTTCTGCCACGCGATGAGATAAGGATAGAACTTGGGCGGCTTGGCCAGGAATTTCACCCAGCGCTCCAGGAGTTCGTGGTCCAGCTTGGCCTCTTCGGCGACTTTCTCCAGCGGGTCCTTCGGCTCGCCCGTTACCCTCCATCCCGCCTGCATGTATTTGGCAGCCTGAAATACCAGGCTTTCGGCAAGCTGGTTGCGCTCCGTGCTCATAAAGTCGCCGAGCAGCTTCCGCTTGTTCTCGAGCAACTTCTCCTGCCTGGTGTACTCTTCCGCGACGGCCTTGGGCACCTGCGGATACTCGTGGTACACGGTACTGCCGAAGACCCCCGCCAGGGAGTAGTAGTCCCTGGTGGGGATGGGATCGTACTTGTGGTCGTGACAGCGCGCGCAGGCGACGGTGAGTCCCAGGAAGCCGCGGGTGACGGCGTCGACGCGGTCGTTGCGTTCGTCCGCGCGCGTAATCTCGACCGCGCCGTTATCGTAGAACCACGGACCGAGTCCGAGGAAGCCGAGCGCCGGCAGCAGGCGGGCACGCGCCGCGGCATCCATCTGGTCGGCCGCGAGTTGGGCTTTGACGAACTGGTCGTAGGGCAGGTCGTCGTTGAATGCCTGCACCACCCAATCGCGGTAGAGATACGCATTGGGGTACGGGTTATGGCCGCGGCCCATCGGGTCGAGGCTGCGATAATCGTCTTCGCCGTAGCGGGCCACGTCCAGCCAGAGGCGCCCCCATCGCTCTCCGTATTGCGGAGAAGCAAGCAGGCGGTCCACCTGCTTGGCGAACGCGTCGGGGGAATCGTCCTTTTCAAAAGCGGCAATTTCTTCCGGTGCCGGCGGCAGGCCGGTGAGGTCGAGCGTGGCGCGCCGCAGCAGCGTTCGCCGGTCGGCCGCGCGCACCGGCCGGAGGCCTTGCTTTTCCAGGGCAGCCAGAATAAACCGGTCGATGCCGGTTCGGCCCCAGGCGGTATCGGAGACCTCCGGCGGCGCCATCTTGTGCATCGCGGCGAAGGACCAGAACCCGCGCTGCTCCGGCGTGATGGTGTATGTCCCGGCCTTCGCCGCGCCGGACATCTTGGGAGTCTCCGGCCAGACCGCTCCGGCCCGCACCCAGGCCACCAGCGCTTCCACCTCGGCCGCACTCAGCTTGCCCCCCATCGGCATTTTGAGCTTTTCGTTGGTCTGCCGCACGGCTTGAATGAGCAGGCTTTTTTCCGGGTCGCCGGGCGTGACTGCCGCCCCGGTCCGGCCTCCCTGAAGCAGCGCCTCGCGGGAATCCAGGCGCAGACCGCCCATGTGCGTGTCCGTGTGGCAGGAGTAACATGAGGTCGCGAGCAGGGGGCGGATCTTGGATTCGAAAAACTCCGGACGGGAGGCGTCGCTATCCGCGGCTAGCAGTCCCGCCGGGAGTAACATCCAGGTTACCCAACGATGCGCGGCCAAGAACAACGCGGTGCCCTCCGGTTCCATTGATTCTATCGGATTCGAGACCGAAGCCGCATCCCGGCCGCCAGGCTGCCGAAGTCGGCCGAAACGCCTGTGTTATCATCGCCCGGTGTACCGGTCGACCCTGTTCATCGCACTCTGCGCCACGGGACTGTGCCAGAGTTCCAGTCCCCCGGTCAAGCCTGGAGTCAAGACTCCAGGAGTCAAGATTCCCATGGCGCGCCTCAAACCCGAGGCGGTCTTTCCGGTTCCAGGCGCGCCGGACTGGATCGCCGTCGACGACGCGGTCTGGGTTTCCAACGCGCCCGGCGACAACGTGTTCCGCCTCGATCCTAAAACCAATACCGTGGTTGAGCCGGTTGCGAGCGGAAAGCGGCCCTGCTCGGGTCTTGTGGCCGGCTTCGGCAGCTTGTGGGTTCCCAACTGCGGCGATCGGACCATCGCCCGCATCGACCTCAAATCGGGGAAAGTCACAGCCACGTTCGCATGCACCATCGCCAACTCGGAAGGCGGCATCGCGGCGGGCGCCGGCAGCATCTGGATTGTCACCGACGCCGCCGGCCGGCTCGCCCGCATCGACCCCGACACCAACCAGGTGGTAGCGGAAATCCGTGTGGCGTCCCAGTCGTACGGCGTAGCATTTGGCGAGGGAGCCGTTTGGGTGACCAGTACCGGCCACGACCTGGTAACGCGCGTCGATCCCCAAACCAACCTGGTGGCGGAAACGATTCCGGTCGGCAAGCAGCCGCGATTCCTGGCGGTGGGAGAAGGCGGAGTCTGGACTTTGAACCAGGCCGACGGCAGCGTTTCGCGCATCGATCCCAAGACCAACAAGGTCACCGCGACGGTCGAGGTTGGGGTGCCCGGTCCCGGCGGCGACATCGCGGCGGGCGGAGGCTCGGTGTGGGTCACCGCCTTCGATATCCCGATCTCCCGCATCGACCCTTCGCTGAATCGAGTGGTCCAGCAGTTCATCGGCGATGGGGGCGACGCCATTCGCTTCGGATTAGGTTCCGTCTGGCTCTCCAACGGCCGCCAGCAGAACCTTTGGCGGCTCGATCCCAAACGCATCGAGGCGACGCTGCCCGAATGAGCGGACGCTGCTGGAGGCCGATTACCCGGCACGGCGGGCGTCCGGATGCCGCCATATATGCGAAGCGCGCGGGCAGCCGTGCCGCTCGCGCGCTCGTCGATCCGCCAGGCAAGTGAGTCGATCAGTAACCCGAGTAGACGCTCGGATAGCACGGAGCCGGCTGCCAATATCCGTATCCGTCATAGTAGCCGCAACCGGAACCCAGGTTGTAGCCCCAGCCGAACGGGATGCCGATCCCGATCCCAAAGTAAGGACGAGCCCAGAAGCGGCCACTGTAGTAATAGCCTCGACCGGCGTAGAACCGGCCAGGGTAGTAACTGCCTCCACCACCGTAGTAGCTACGGCCTGCGAAGGGGGCGGCATAGCTGCGCCCACCGCCGGAATAGCTGCGGCCTGCGAAGGGGGCGGTATAGCTGCGCCCACCGCCGGAGTAGCCACGGTTCGAATAGGACGGGGCAGAAGCGCGGGGTCCACCGCCGCCTGAGAACGAACGGCCGGAAAAACTGCCGCCGGAGTGCCCATTGCGTCCCCCGCCGCCGCGCTGGGCCAAGGCGGCCGTGGGGCCAAGCAACATCAGTACCGCGCCAAGAGCCAGCGCCGGCATCGCGAGTTTGAACGACACTGTCTGCATTGTCCGATTCATGAGACCTCCAATACTTCCACCCCTGTACTAAGCAAACCGCGGGCCAATCCCAAATATCGGAGAATGACGCACTTATTCCATACCGTGGGTCAACTACATGGCTGAGAACCACCGCTGGGGGTGCACCTCAGCCATGCGCGTCCAGGTTGCGCCCTTCACGCCGGGAATCGGACCCGGAACGGTAGGTTCGTTCAATGTTGCGAACCGGCGTTGTAGACTGAGGGAGCCGGAGGGAACGTGAAACCGAGCAAAGCTTCGCCAATCATGAAGTGGGTTGGCTCCGCCACCGCAATCCTGGCGTTGGCAGCCGGCATCGGCGGTATCGGGAAGCCCGTGTGGAACCGCCTGGAAACCCGCCGAAAGATCGATGCTCTCCTTTCCTCGGAGTCCGTGCAATTGCAAGGGCACGACTATTGGTCGGCGTGGCGAAGCCTGGAGCAAGCCTCCCAGGCCGATCCAGGTTCGGCCAAAGTCCAGACGGCGCAAGAGGACCTGGCGATGGAGTGGCTGGAAAAGATCGAGGTGAAGGAGAAAGAAGGGTTTTCGGATATTGCAGAAAAGCTCGAACCCGTGCTCACGCGAGGCGTGGCTTCGGCCAAGTCGAAAAGCCGGCAGGCGGACCTGTTGGCCCACGTGGGCTGGTCGTATTTCCTGCGCATTCGCGAGGGACGATACGGGTTAGATCCAGCCGGCGTTTATGCCGAGGCCGTGAAGAAGGATGCGAACAATCCTTACGCCCAGGCGATGTGGGGACATTGGATCCTCTGGAACGATGGGCCGCTTGAGGATGCCGAACAGCACTTCTCCGCGGGGCTGGCCTCCCATCGCCAGCAAGCTTTTGTCCGCCAGCTCCAATTGGCCGCCTTGATGAATGGCGGCGAGTCCTATGAAAGCGAGATTATCCGCGTCGCCAATGCGATCCGTATGGAGCATGGGGCGCCCGATCACGCACTGCAACACGGGGTCTTCTCGATCTACTACTTCAAGCTCCTGCACCCGAATCGGGCGACCACGCGTTTCATTAATGCAGTTCCGCCCGCGGAGCACGTCGCCACGTTCCGCTGGCTCTTCGACACGTACGCGTTGGACGAATACAACAGCAAGCTTCGGTCCTTCTATTTGAGCGCGCTGGAGGAGGCCGCCGGCCAGCGTGAGGAGGCACTGGCGGGCTACCGGCTAGTCCAGCAGCAGACTGTGGGGATGAGCGGATCTTTACCCGGTGCGGTCGAAGCGGGGATCCAGCGGCTTTCGCGCCCGCAAGATAAATAGGCTCCGGGCTTCAAACGCCGCACAGTTCGCAGGCGCGGGCCGTGCGCAGCGCCAACGCGCCGGTTGGGCAGGCTTCGGCGCAGCGCCCGGCCGCATCGCGGAGTCCTTCGCTCAAAGGTTGCCCGAAGGGCACCGCCACCGTCACGTCGAAGCCGCGCCCGATCATGGCCACGCCGAGTTTCTCGCCCGCCGCGGCGGCGATGCGTACGCAGACGTCGCAGTTGATGCACTTGCCCGGCTCGTAGACGATCTCCGGGTGCGAGTTGTCCCGGGAAAAACGGCGGCGCGCGCCGGCATAGCGATACACGTCGGCCTGGTACTCGGTGGCGAGCGAGCGGACCAGGCAGCAATCGGCCTTGCGGCATCCGCAGGAGAGGCAGCGCCGGGCCTCGCGGCGAGCGGCGTCCTCGGTCAAGCCGTAGTCCACTTCTTCGAAGCCGGCGCGACGCCGCTCCATCGGAAGTTCGGCGGTCCTGAGCCGGGGAGACTGCTCGATGGCGCGAAAGATGGCGGCGCGCTCGGCATCGTCCACCGGGCGCAGCGCGATGCCGGCGATGAGCGGCTCGCCGGTGACGGGCTCGCCGCGCAGATACTGGTCGATGGATGCCGCGGCGATGCGGCCCGCGGCTACCGCGCGCACCGCCAGGTCGGCGCCGAGTACGGCATCGCCGCCGGCGAAGACCCCGGCGATGTTGGTGGCGAGGCTCTGTTCCTGCGCGTCCAGTCCCCAACTGGTGACGCGCAGGCCGTCGATCTCCGCCACCGACCGGTCCACCGCCTGGCCGATGGCGGCCACTACCGACGAGCATTCCACCGTCAGATCCGAACCCTCGATGGGAACCGGCCGGCGGCGTCCGGAGGCGTCCGCTTCCCCAAGCCCCATACGCCGGCAGGTAAGGATGAAGGAGTCACTCTTGCGTTCCAGGCTGACGGGCGCCACGAGAAACTCGATCTGCACACCCTCAGCCTCCGCGGCTTCCACCTCTTCCATCAGGCAGGGCATCTCGCGGCGGCTGCGGCGGTAGAGAACGCGGACCCTCCGGGCGCCTAGCCGGACCGCCGAACGCGCGCAGTCCATGGCGGTATTGCCGCCTCCGATCACCACCACGTCGGCGCCCAGGGAGGGCGGATTGCCTTCAGATAGGAGTTTGAGAAATTCGATGCCGGCCAGGGCCAACCGCTCGCCTTCACAGCGCAACTCCTGGGAGCGTTGCGCGCCGATGGCCACAAATACCGCGTCGTGAGCTTCGCGGAGCGAGCGCAGCGAGAAGTGCTCGCCCCAGCGCTGGTTCATGCGGAACTCGGCCCCCATGCGGCGCACCGTTCCGATCTCGGCGTCCAACGCCTCTCTGGGCAATCGGTAGGCCGGGATGCCGTAACGGAGCATGCCGCCGGGCTGCGAGTGGGCGTCGTAGAGGGTGCAGGCGTGGCCCTTCTGAAGCAGGTAGAACGCGCAGGAAAGGCCGGCCGGACCGGCCCCGATGAGGGCCACCGACTTGCCCGAGTTGGGTGCGCGCGGGGGGAGGTACGGGGCCGCGGCGTCCCGATCGGCTACGTACCGGTGCAGCGCGCCGATGGCCAGGCCCTGGTCGAGTTCCGAGCGCCGGCACTGCTGTTCGCAGAGACGGGGGCAGACGCGTCCGAGCGCTCCCGGCAAGGCCAGGCGATTCGAGATCACCTCCAT
>JADGNR010000496.1 GCA_017883415.1 Bryobacteraceae bacterium
TGTGGTGCCACCGGGGCCTTGGCTTTCGGTCCAGGTGCGCGCTGCGGCAGTGCCTGCTTCTGGGCTGCCTTCTTCTTGCCGCGCTTTGTCCAGCTCTTTGACGGCGTTGCTGATTTCACTTCCGCCTTCATCAGCAGCGCAATGGGAGCGGCTTCGTCCAACTCACCAGCCGCACTCCCCAGGTACGCCTTGCGGTACGGGATGCTTCGGCCGTCCTTCTCGAACACTTCATCGGCCAAGCGCACCAGGCCCAAGCGTGCCATCGCCCCCAGCACATCCTCGAACGAATTGCGCGAGAGGTGTCCCTCCGGAAACAGCTCGGCATGCAGCTTGCCGGTGGATTTGCCGCCTCCGGCGCGCAGGGCCGTGATCAGGCGTAGCGCAGCCGCCCGTTCGAAGTCGGTGGCGGACCGGAACCGCTGTCCCAAGCAGGACTCGGGCGCGCAGAAATCGCATATCCCGCACGGTTTCCGGCTGTCGGCGTAGTCGCCGAAATGTCTCACCAGGGCGCACATGCGGCACTGGTTGGAATCGGTGTAGCGCAGCATCAGGTTCAATTGCTGCTGCTTCTGCTGGGATTGGGCGAGGTAGGATTCGCGCCAATGGTCGTGGCCGCGGCTTACGTTTTCGGCATAGTCCACTGCCGCGCCGCCGTGAATCCAGAGCTTCTCCAGCGCTTTATCGAACTCATCCGCATCCAGCCGCACGGCGTGCGCCAGCGCTTCTTTCTCTTGAGGCTCCGCCCGCAGCTGGGCGAAAATGGCCTCCAGCAGAGAGATGTCCGGGTAGTCGCGCTGGAAGAAAAAGTCGTGCGTGCGCCGATCCGCATAGGAATGCATCAGAACGGTACGACTGGGAAGTCCGTCGCGCCCGGCACGGCCGATCTCCTGGTAGTAAGCCTCAAGACTGCCCGGCAGCGCTGTATGAATAACAGTACGGACGTTCGGCTTGTCGATGCCCATGCCGAACGCGATCGTGGCCACCATTACTTCCAGGCGGCCATCCTGGAACTCCTCCTGGACGCGTTTGCGAGTGACGGCATCCAGGCCGGCGTGGTAGGCGGCACAGGGAAACTTGGCCCCCAACTCGACCGCGAGGCCAGTGCTCTGCGCTCGCGTGGGGGCGTACACGATGGCAGGGCGGCGCTCGTGATCCTGCAGCAATTCCGCCGTCAGTTCGGCCCGCTGCCGCGGCTCGACTTCCACCACTTCGATGGCGAGGTTGTCGCGACGGAACCCGTGGATGAAACGCTCCGCCTGCAAGAGGCCCAACTGCGCCGCAATATCGTCTTGCACCAGCGGCGTCGCGGTGGCCGTGAGCGCGATTACCGGCGCCGGCCGCAGGGTTGGCAGGTACTGGCCGAGCATGCGATAGTCCGGCCGGAAATCGTGGCCCCATTGCGAAATGCAGTGGGCTTCGTCGATGGCGATGAGGTTGGGCTTGCGCTTCGCCAGCATTTCGGGAAAGCCCGCCACCCGGAGCCGTTCCGGCGCGATGAACAGAAACTGCAGGCTGCCGTTGAGGTAGTCCGCGCAGGCCTGGCGCGCTGCCGCGCGGTCGCGGCCGGAGTGAATCCGCTCTACGGCGACGCCGCGATCTTTGAGTTGGCGCAGCTGGTCTTCCATGAGCGCGATGAGGGGGCTGATGACGAGCGTGGTGCCCCCGCGCGCGATGCCCGGCAACTGGTAGCAGAGCGACTTCCCCGCCCCGGTGGGCATGACGAGAAGCACGTCACGGCCTTGAATTACGGTTTTACAGACCGCCTCCTGGTTTGCACGAAAGGCAGAAAAGCCGAATGCTTGATGGAGTAGTTCGGCGGGTGTTGCATCGGTGGCACAAGAAGTGGGTGAGAGCACGTTCGGTGGCAGACCGCTGCCTGACGCGCGCGGCTCGGTGTTGGTGCCGCTAGCCTCGACATGGCCAACCTTCTCTACCACTTCTCGGACGTAATCCTCAATGGCTTTGATGAAGGGCCCCAATTGGGCGCTGCCCTTCTGAATGCGGTGCAGATATGCTTCCCACTGCCCCGTCATTACCGGGCTCTTCACCTCGGGATGCACCACCTCGATCAGCCGCATGCCCTTATCGGTGGCCTCCAGGCTCTTGCCACTGCGCACGATGTACTCGCGCTTCAGCAATACCTCGATAATCGCCGCCCTGGTGGCCGGCGTTCCGAGCCCGGTCTCTTTCATGGCATCGGATAGTTCTTTTTCGTCCAGCGTCTTGCCCGCCGTCTCCATCGCAGTCAACAGTGTGGCTTCCGTGAAGCGCTTCGGCGGCCGCGTCTTTTTCCTGAGTGCCTCCGCGTCTATCACATCCTGCGATTGATCTTTGGCGAGGCCAGGAGGGAGCGCCTGCTGGTCGCGGTTCTCTTCCGCGTCCGGGTTTGACTGCCGGGCTTTTGCGGGCAACGCCAGATCCAGGACTTTCCACCCGACCTGCACGACGGCGCTTCCCGACGTGTGGTAGCGGTCCGCCACGCCGGGATGGCGGATCGCCGTAATCACCGTGGTCACCTGCCAAATGTGGTCTTCGTGCCACGCGCTGAGCAAGCGGCGGCAGATCATGTCGTAAATTTTCTGTTCCTCGGACGTCAGCGACGCCCGCTGGGGCAACGTCGTGGTCGGGATGATGGCGTGGTGGTCGGTGACTTTGGAGTCGTCCACGAACCGCCGGCCCAGAGGCCGCTCGCCAGTGCCCGGCGACAAGTGCTCGCGATACGACTCCGCGATGGACTGGACGACATTGCGCAGCGTGCCCGCCACGTCCTGAGAGAGGTGGCGGCTGTCGGTTCGCGGATAGCTGATGAGCTTGTGCCGCTCATAGAGCGCCTGCGCCGTGTCTAGCGTCTTTTGCGCGCTGAAGCCGAAGAGCCGATTGGCGTGGCGCTGCAGTTCCGTCAGATCGTAGAGCGCGGGCGGCGGCATTCGCTGCGTCTGCGCTAAGTTCGATTCGATGGCGGCCTGGCCGGTCCGCGCCCGCTCGACGATGCGATTGGCTTCTTCGCTGTCCGGCGGCAGCCGCATGGATTTCTGGAGCGATTCCTGATCGCTTTGGAGCAGCCGTTCGCGAAACCACGTGCCCTGGTAGGTACTCCCCTTGGGCGCGTCCCCCGGGTGGAATGTGGCCAGCACTTCGATGTAATCCTCGGACACGAACTTCCTGATGGCTAGTTCGCGCTCCACCAGCATTGCCAGGGTCGGCGTCTGCACGCGGCCCACCGAGAAATCCTTCTCGCCGTATGCCAGCGAATACGCACGGGACAGGTTCATCCCGACCAGCCAATCCGCCCGGCTGCGGCCGCGGGCGGCGTCGGCCAGCGGATCGTATTCCTGGCCGGGCCGAAGCTGTTCGAAGCCTCTGCGGATAGCGTCCGGCGTGAGCGAAGAGATCCACAAACGGCGGAACGGCTTGGCGCAGTGCGCGGCTTCGTAGATGTAGCGGAAAATTAGCTCGCCCTCTCGGCCAGCGTCGGTGGCGCATACCACTTGCGAGACCTTGGGTGAATTCAGAATCTTCTGCACTACGTCGAACTGGTCCTTGGTTTTCTCGTAGACTACCAACCGCCATTCCACTGGCCGCATCGGCAGCAGATTGCGCCGCCAGTGGCGCCAGTCGGGGTTGATCTCGTGCGGCTGCGCCAGCGCCGCGAGGTGCCCGATGGCCCAGGTGACGATGTAGCCGTTGCCGTGAAGATACCCTTTGCCCTGCTGCGACGCCCCCAGGACGCGCGCGATATCGCGCGCCACCGAAGGCTTCTCGGCCAACACCGCAATGCTTCTCGATTCCGTCATCTGAAGTTATGGTATCGTCCGGCGATGTTTTTGCTGGTGCGGATCTCGCCGCGCGCCGACATTATTCTAAGAAAGGACTGTAATTCTCGGATGATAAAAGCCGAGTTCGCGGCTTCACGTTG
>JADGNR010000027.1 GCA_017883415.1 Bryobacteraceae bacterium
CACCAGCAGGTCCTTGCCGCCCGGCGACACGCGCGCCGAGTCGATAATGGCCGGCTTGCCCACGAGCGTCACCTTGCCAGTGGCCGCATCCACGGTGGCAAGCTGCGCGGTGGCGTAGTAGACGAACAGGTCCTCGTCGTGCGGGTTCTGCAGCATGTCTTCCAGCGTGGCCTGGGGAGCTCCGCCGCCCAGGCTCTCCTGCACGGTCGGGCCCGCGGGCACGGCGGGCAGCACGGGGGGCGCGCCGCGGTTGGGCTTGACCAGCGACACCAGCAGGGTCTTGTTGTCCGGCATCCACTGCACGTCGCCGCCGCCGCCACCGCCGCCGCGTCCACCGCCACCGCCGCCCATCACGCCGTTCAGGCGCACGCCCTCGACCCGATGCGTCTTGCCCGCGGTATCTCCGATCCAGAGCTCGATGCCGTTTGCCGCCGTGGTGTTGGTGAAGACGAAGCGGCTGCCGTCCGGGTTCCAGCGCGGTCCGCTCAACCTGGCATTGGGCGGCGTTTGCACGGGAATCTCCGTGCCCTCGGGAATCTTCCGCAGGGTCAAGGAGGAGTTGAAGGTCGCATTGTGCAGCCCGTTGGTCTTGGGGTTGATGCGAATGCCCGCGATCCGGAGCATGGGTTCCGCCAGCTCCGCAATGGGCGGGTAGCGCACCGGCCGGCCCTCGGTGGCGAACGCGCGCGTAGGGCTGAGCGACAGCACCGGTGTGGTGGGGGCGTTCATCACATCCAGAACGGCCTTAGGCGGTTTGCGGTACGGCTCCGCGGCCAAACCGGCCAGAGCCGCGAGCAAAAGCAGAAACGGGACTTTTGTAGCTGGTTTCATAGGGGCAGTAAAGATCGTAGGGGCATTGGGGGGTCGAAGTCAACGCCTCGCCGGAGTGGTACCCGGCGTGCTTTCGCAAACATGTTGGAGGCTAACCGCGATGAAGAGCCAGGCGCTTCTGCTCACAGCACTTGCATTCTTTAGTACCAATGCCGTCCGCGCGCAAGATCCGGCGGCGAATCACGAAACCGTGCCCATTTATAAGGTCACCGTGATAGAACGCACCGTCAAGGCGGTAAATTATCAATACCGCAGCGGGCCCACGCAAATCGATTTTCGCGGCACCGTCCTGCTGCCCCACGCCAAAGGGCAAGCGGTGGTGGAATCCAAAGCCGGCCGCACGGAGTTGGACGCGAAGTTCGAACACGTGGAACCGCCCACGAAATACGGCAATGAATACCTGACCTACGTTCTGTGGGCGATCACGCCCGAAGGACACGCCAAGAATCTGGGCGAGGTGCTGGCCAACGGCGGCGACCATGCCAGCATGCGCGTCACCACCGATCTGCAAGCGTTCGGCCTCATCGTCACCGCCGAGCCCTATTCCGCGGTGCGCCAGCCGAGCAACGTGGTGGTGATGGAAAACGAAATCCGGCCGGACACCATCGGCAAGATCGAACAGGTCAATGCCAAGTACGAACTGATGCCGAGGGGCAGTTACACTTACGTGGTTCCGATTTATATGCGGACGGCGGAAAGCGAGGCGCGCAAACTGCCCATGGACCGGTACGAGGCGCTGCTCGAAGTCTACCAGGCGCAGAACGCGGTGCAGATTGCGCAATCGGTGGGCGCGGACCACTACGCCGCCGACACCTTCGCCAGGGCGTCGCAGTTGCTGCGCAGCGCGCAGGACTTGCAGGCCCGCAATGCCGGCCGGAGCGCGGTTGTGACCACGGCGCGGGAAGCGGCGCAGACCGCCGAGGACGCGCGCATGATCGCGCAGCAGCGCAAGCACGAGGAGGAACTGGCCAGCGCCCGCGGCGAGGCCGCCCGCGAACGCGAGCGGCGCATCGCGGCGGAAGCCAACACCGCCCGAGCGCAGCAGGAAGCGTCGGCCGACCGTATGCAACTGGACGGCGCGCGCGCCGCCAGGGAGCGCGCCGAGGCGGAAGCCGCCGCCTACCGGACGACGACGCCGCCGCCCCCGGCGGTTGCGGTAGTCGTGCAATCTCCGCCAGCCCCGCGCGACGACTCGCAAAAAACGGCCCTGCGCGTGAATCTGCTCCAGCAGTTGGGAGGGACGCTGGCCACGCGCGATACTCCCCGCGGGCTGGTGATCACCGTTCCGGATTCCGATTTTCACGGGACGGCGCTCAATCCCGCCTTCTATGGCGCGTTGTCGAGGGTCGCTTCCATCATCGCGGCATATCCCGGGCTGGCGGTACAGGTGGACGGGCACACCGACAGCGCGGGAAGCGCGGGGGGCGACGAACGGTACTCCTATCAGCGCGCCCTCGCGGTGCGCGATGCGCTGGTGCGCGCCGGCATCCCCACCAATGCCGCTTACGCGCGCGGCCTGGGAAGCACGCGTCCGGTGGTGGCCAACGCGTCGGCGGCGGGCCGCCAGCAGAACCGCCGCGTGGAGATCACCATTTCCGGCGACCCCATCGGCACGCTGCCCTACTGGGATAAGACCTACTCGATCGTGCCGCAGCGCTGAGGCGTGTTGACTTGTCCGCCGGCAACGCGCTATTTTGCAACTAGAGCCCGCCCAGGCGCGGTAGCCAAGTGGTAAGGCTAAGGTCTGCAAAACCTTTATCCGTGGGTTCGATTCCCACCCGCGCCTCCAGCCAGATCCGCAACATCCAGCGCAAATTCAGCGGTTTGGTTTTTCCCAAGCGGCCCAGCGCGGTCCACCGGCGTTGGAACGCGGTCCATCTGGATTTCCGAAAAACGGAGTGGCGCTTTCGCCGCGCTCATGGTACGATTGGACTAGTCAAATAGACTGGTCCAGGAGAAAAAAGAATGCGCGAGATCCAAGCTTCCGAGGCGAAGGCCCATTTGCCTCAACTCCTGAACGATGTGGAGCGGGGAGAGACGCTCATTATCACGCGCCATGGCCGCGCGATCGCGAGAATCGTGCCCGAGGTGGATCGACGGCAAGAAGAGATCGATAGAGCCATCGCAGGCATCCGCGATCTTCGAAAGCGAACCGGCAAAATCACATTCAAGGAATTGCGATCGGCGCGGGACGAAGGCCGGAAATACTAATGGCGTTCGTGCTCGACGCATCGATTGCAGCCTGCTGGGCATTTCAAGATGAGCACCATCCGCACGCGGATTTAGCATTTACCAGAATCCGAACGGAAGAAGCATTCGTCCCGAGCCTTTGGTGGTTTGAGATCCGCAACATCCTCGTGGTAAACGAGCGGCGAAAACGGATCACGGAGCCCGGCACGTCCAGGTTCCTTCGCGATCTTTCGCGTTTGCGGATCAGGGTGGATCGCTCGCCGGATGAAGCCGGAGTACTGCGGCTCGCGCGGACGCATCGGTTGTCGGTCTACGATGCTTCGTATCTGGAACTCGCGCTGCGGGAAGCCATCCCGCTGGCGACGCTGGATGCCGACCTCGCCGCCGCGGCACGCGCCGAGCGGGCGCACTTGTTCTGAGGCGTAGCCGGCGTTCAATTGGCGGTTGCCTTCTCGGCGCGATCCACCACGACGATCTCTACCGGGCCTCGTTGCGCCTGGAGCCTCAGCCCGAGTTGCTCCACGAGGGCGCCGGAGAGGGACGACAATTCGTGAGGTTTGTACCAGCGAATGCAGCGGACCGTCATGGAACCGTTAGACCCGGACGGCCAGTACGGAACCGTCTTTCTGGGACTTGATTGTTTCCGATCCTGCATGATACTCGAATCAGGACGCCTCCGGGATATGGGTCAAGCCATCCTCAACGCGCTGGCGAAACTGACCGACAGGATTTCGTGCACCCTCGCGGCACATGGTCTTACTCCCTTCGATGCCGCTCTGTGGATGCTGGCGGGAGCCGTGTTTCTGGTGCTCTGTGCGGCCGGGCGCAACGCCCTTCGAGCGACCGGCTGGAGGCCCCGTTTCCCGGGCCTAATGCGCGTACTCCCGCATGCCCATGCCCACAAGACCGCACGGGGCCTGGCTGCCGGCGAACACGGCGATTAAAGCGCAGCTCCAGGCGTCCATGCGGTCCAGGCCGCTTTTCCCTTTGACAATCCAGGGCGGGTGGCGAGATCTCCCGTATGATTCTTCTGGAAGCGGCCAAGCTGATGGCGGTGGGATCGACGGCCGGATTCGCGATTGCCCTGGTGGTGACAAGGCCGCTCTCGCTGTTCCTCGTGCCCGGCTTGAGTCCGTCGGACCCCGCCATCTTCGCCGCCGCGATCGCCGTCCTGGCCGGCACCGGTCTGCTGCCGCGCCATGGCCATCGACCCGATGCGCTGCTTGCGGTATGAGTAACGCCCAGCGTCCGGCCCGCGAGGAACGAGGCGGCAACCCGTGTTTCAGTGCACAATAGAGGGGGATGACCCAGGACCAAGCCATCGTGGAGATTACGCGTCGTCTGGTGGATTACTACCACCCGGAGCGGATCTACCTGTTCGGCTCCGCCGCCCGCAGAGACGGCGGTCCGGACAGCGATCTCGATTTTTGCGTGGTCTTGCTGGACGATGCACCTCCGGCTCTCTACCGGCCAGGTTTGCATCGCGCGCTATGGGATTTAGGCACCGCTGCGGACGTAGTCCGATGGCCGGCAAGCGACTTCGATGTGCGCGCCGCCCATGTGAAGGCATCCCTGCCGGCAACGATCCTGCAAGAGGGAAAAGTGCTCTATGACGCCCGAAGAGTCCCGGCGTGACGAGGGCGCTCGTTGGCTTGCGCAGGCCCGGAAGGACCTCGCTCTCCTGTCAGGATAGCCTACCGAGCCACTCCGTCTTCTGCGGGGTTCAGCATGAGATGCAGGGTTCGCCACGCCAGGCCGGCGCAGGCGGCGCGCGCGGGGAACCGGCCCACCGATGCGAAGGCCGCCAACTCGCTCGGCATGGCTCGATCAATTCCTGGATCGGTCTGCGGATCGATCAGGCGGTCGAAGGAATCGCAAACGTTCTCCGCCTCGCCGGCCGTCTTGCCTTGGACAACATCGGTCAGCATGGATGCCGACGCTTGCGAGATGGCACAGCCGGATCCCCGGAAGCTGGCATGGCGAATCACGCCGCCCTGGATATCCAGATACAAGGTCAGCCGGTCGCCGCACAACGGGTTGTATCCGTCGGCCTGGCAGGTCGCCGCTTCCATGGCATGGAAGTTGTGCGGGCGCTTGTTGTGCTCGAGAATGGCGGCGGGGTAAAGCTCTTCCAACTCCGGCATAAGCGGCGCCTTCGGCGCTCCCTCAGGAGCTGCGAACGGGGGACACCGGCTGCCCTACCTTCTCCCTTCGCGCGGTCGAGAAGCGGAATGGCAGGTACAAGCCGCAGAACCCCGTCGCGGCAGTGAACAGTCCGGCCAGGCCGGCAATCAGGACGATCAGTCCGTAACTTTGCCTGGCCGACAGCAGCAGGAGTCCTGCGGGAACGAGGACCAGGCCCAGTACCAGGCGCGCCGCCCGGTCCGCGCCGCCGACATTTTTTCGAAACATGGTAATGACCTCCTTTGTAATTGGGCACTACCAGGACGAAACGGAGGAGCAAAGGGATACACCGGCGGCTGCTCAGGGCTTGGGCTGGCAGCACGGCACACCACCGCTGCTGCTGGAGACGGCGCAGCCGATCTCCATGATGGTTTGCAGCCGGCGGCGGGCGCGATGGAGCCGGATTTTGACCGTGGCCACACTCACGCCCAGAAGGCCGGCTATCTCGGCCGCCGTGAGGGAATGGGCCTCGTGCAGGAGAAGCACCGCGCGATAGCTGTCCGAAAGAAAATCCAGGCAGCGCTGCACGCAGGCGCTCGTCTCCTCGCGCTCGGTAGTCTCCAGCGCCGAGGGCGATTCCGAACGCACCGACGCCACCTGGCGGGCGCCCTCTTCGCCGTCGATCGAAACGTGCGGTACCCGCTGGCGCAACCGATCGAGGCAGACATGCGTCGCAATGCGGTACAGCCAGCCCCGCACGGCGTTGGGATCGCGTAGCGCCTCGCGGCCGCGATACGCGCGAAGAAATGTATCCTGCGTGAGGTCTTCCGCCTCCGCCGGGTCGTGAACCAGGCCGGCAATATAGCGATAGATCCGGTCGTGGTAGGCGGTGAACAGGGCGCCTGCCTCGTTTATGTCGCCCGTCGCTGTCATCGGCACTGTTCCATCCAGATTCCGGTCCCGAAGAACAAGACGAAAACGGCGCTCAAAAGGATACACTCCTCCCGGGTCCATGACGGCCACAGCAGAACCGCAAAGAGGCCGCGCTGCAGGGCCACCGGGAGATATCATGTGGGAGGCGGACGCCGCCCGCGCTGGCGCGCGCTCCCGGAATTCTGCTATGAACCGAAATATCCAACTTCTTTGCCTGCTGGCGGCAGCGGTGGCTACCGCTTCCGCCCAGCCCGCCGCCCCGCGGACCCTGCGCGTCGATTACGCGCACACCGGCACCGCCTCCGACGAGCAGTTCGCACTCGATGGTCTGGTTCTGGAAGGCGCATGGCCGGGACCGCTCGACCGCTGGATCGACGACTCCAATCTCGGCAAGTATCGCTTTCAGGTGGTCGATCATGCCAACCGCCGCCTCCTCTATTCGCGCGGGTTCGCCACCATCTTCGGCGAGTGGGAAACTACCGAGGAGGCCAAGCGGGTGCGCCGCGTCTTTTCCGAAAGCGTGCGCTTTCCCGCGCCCGCTTCTCCGGTGGATGTGGTCATTCAGAAGCGCGATGCGCGCGGCGAGTTCCGCGAGGTCTGGTCGGTGGCAGCCGATCCCGCGGACCCGGCCATCGACCGCAGCCCGCCGCCCAAGCTGAAAGTCTGGCCGGTGGTCGAGAGCGGAGCCCCGCGGGACAAGGTGGACCTCCTGCTGCTGGGCGACGGATACACTGCCGCCGAAATGGAGAAGTGGCACCGCGACGCGCGCCGCACCGCGCAGCTGCTGTTCGCCGTATCGCCCTTCAAAGAGCACCGAACGGATTTCAACGTATGGGCCATCGACTCTCCGGCGGAAGAGAGCGGCGTCGCGCGGCCCTCCGATGGCATTTATCGCCACTCCCCGCTGGGCGCCTCCTACGACGCTTTCGGGTCTGAGCGATACGTGCTCGCGTTCGACAACCAGCGGCTGCGGCGCATTGCTTCGGCCGCGCCCTATGAGTTCATCGAAATCGTGGTGAACGACCGCAAGTATGGAGGCGGCGGGATCTTCAACCTGTACGCCACCGTGGCCGCCGACAACGCGTTTACGCCTTATGTTTTCGTGCATGAGTTCGGCCACCACTTCGCCGGCCTGGCGGACGAATACTACACCTCCGACGTAGCCTACGGCAGCCCTGCCGAGCGCCCCGAACCCTGGGAGCCCAACGTGACCGCCGATCCGCAAGCCGCCAAATGGAAGCCGCTGCTGAGCCCCGGCGTCGACCTGCCGACGCCCTGGCCCAAGGTGCAGTTCGAGCAGATGGAGCAGGAGACCCAGAAGCGGCGGCGTGAGATTCGCGCCCAACACCGCCCGGAAGACGTGATGGAAGCGCTTTTCCGCGAGGAGCGCGACCGCATCGCGAAACTGCTGGCCTCTCCTCCGAATGCGGGGAAAGTGGGCGCCTTCGAAGGCGCCATGTACGAGGCCCGCGGCTATTATCGCCCACAGCAGGACTGCATCATGTTCACGCGCGACGAGGTGGGCTTCTGCGCGGTATGCCGCCGCGCCATCGAGCGTATTATCCGCATGTACGCCAAGTGAGGGGGGCGCGGCCTTGGCGCGGCGCGAAGCCAGCCGCCAGGTACGCTACCATGGGCGTCGATAGGAGCGCACGCATGGCCCAGACCGGCTTGCTATTCGTCGGCATCGCAGGAACGGTGGTTGCTCTTGACCGCGGCACGGGGCAGGAAGTTTGGCCGGCCACCGGCAACATCCGCTGGCAAAACCGGCTCCAGGGGTTGGGCCGGGGCCTCCTCGCGATGGCGACCTCCGGCAGCCGGCAGGCCGTCGTCATGGGGGAGAAGAAGCAGCGCGATGAGGCGGCAGCGGCGGCAACCAGTGCCGCGATCGGTTGAGCGGCGGCGGTCTTGCGCGATCTTCTGCTTCGAGCTCTGGTGATCCTCGGCGCGTGCACGGCGCTGCTCACCGAACTGCTGAGTCTGGGGCACTGGCTAAGGCCGGTTCCACTGGCCGTAGCGTGGCTGGCGATGGGCGCCGGCGGGGCCGTCTATCTTCACCGCCGGCCGCCTTCGTTCCAGCGATTTGCGATTCGGCTGGCGGAAGCGGCCCTCACGGCGGCGATCGCCTGCATCGTCGCGGTGGTTGCGCTCACGGCCGCCCTAAGCGCCCCGAACAGCTATGACGCCATGGCCTACCACTTACCGCGCGTCGTGTATTGGGCGCAGTCGGGCAGTGTGGCATTCTTTCCCACGTCGTATTTCACGCAAATCAGTCTGCCGCCGCTGGCCGAGTACGCCATGCTGCACACCTACGTGCTTTCTGGCGGCGATCGCTTCGTGAACCTGGTCACGGCCGCCGCTTTCGCCGGCTGCATCATGGGCGTCTCGTGCCTGGCCATGGCCCTCGGCGCGAATTCCCGGGTCCAGGCGCTGGCGGCTTTCTGGTGCGCGACGCTTCCCAATGCGGTTTTGCAGGCTTCCGGCGCGAAGAACGACACCCTGCTCGCCTTATGGCTGGTGTGCGCGGTGTATTTCGCGGTGCGCCGGAACCTGTGGTTTCTGGGGCTCTCCTTCGGCCTCGCGCTGGCCACCAAGAGCACGGCCTATCTGTTCGCGCCGCCTCTGCTCGCCGCGGTTCTGGCGGTGCAATGGCGCGCAGGGCGCCGCCCGCGCTGGGGGGCCATCGCGCTGGCCCTGGCTGCCGGGGCTCTCCTGCTGAACGCGCCCCAATATGGGCGCAACCTCCGCTTCAGCGGCTCCCCGCTCGGCTATGATTCACCCTACGGCCACGGCGGGCCCTATCGCTGGGCCAACGCACGCTTCGGCTGGAAGCCGCTAGTTTCGAATGCCCTCCGCCACCTCTCCGACCAATTGGGCGACCGCAGCGCGCGCTGGAACCAGGCGGAGTTCCACGCCATCCTCCGCATCCACCACGCCCTCGGCATCGACCCGCAGGACCCCGTGAGCACCTGGCCCGGGCCGCCGTTTACACCGCCGGTGCTGACGGCGCACGAGGGCAGTGCCAACAATCGGTGGCACCTGCTCCTGTTGGCCGCGAGCCTGGCGCTCGCGCTGTGGAGGGCCGGCCATCGCGGTGGTTCGGTCTGGCTCTTCTACGGGAGCGGCCTGCTTCTGGCGTTCCTCCTCTTTTGCTTTTACTTGAAGTGGGAGCACTCCGCCGCGCGCATGCTGCTGCCCCTGTTCATTCTCGGATCGCCGCTGGCGGGAACGCTGCTCGCAGCCATCCGGCCGGCGCCGGTTACCGTGCTGGTATGCGTCTTCCTGTCGGCCGGCGTACGATTGCCGCTGCTGAAGAACTGGACGCGTCCGCTGATGGGACCGCATCGCGTCTCGGTCACTGCCCGCGACGAGCAGTACTTCATGGACATGCTGCCCCTGAACAATCGCACCTGGCAGTTGCAGGCCGTCGATCTCGCGGCGCGGTCCGCCTGCCTCTCGGTGGGGCTCGACGTCCGCGGCGATGAGGCGGAGTACCCGTTTCAAGCGCTGCTGCGTGCC
The DNA here is from genome assembly GCA_017883415.1 of Bryobacteraceae bacterium. Lineage (GTDB taxonomy): Bacteria > Acidobacteriota > Terriglobia > Bryobacterales > Bryobacteraceae > JADGNR01. Next base: position 9,598 of record JADGNR010000027.1, read on the forward strand.
CGGAATCGCGCGGTGCGGTTCCTGCACACGGGGGTGGAGAACGCATCCGCCAGGTATTATCCGGCGGAGGTCAGAGAACCGTGCGCCGCACTGTGCATCGACTGTGCCGGCAATCCGGCGAAGATCGCAGAGTATCGAGCGATGGGGAAGCCGGTCGTGTTGGAGCGTTCGTTGCTCTTTCTGAAGGAGACGGGCGGAGGGAACCCGTGATTTCATCCGACGGCGGCGGCAGCATTTTCTGACATACAATACGAGAGGAGCCCATCGATGGACAACGGCCACGAACCGGCGACGAAAGCGGACCTGACACAACTTGGGCAGCCATTGCGCTCTGAGATGGCGGAGCAAACGGAGCAATTGTGTTCCGACATTCGGCAAATGTTTGCCGAACTCAAGCAGACACTCCGCGATGGGCAGACTGAGCTTCTGAAGGTGATCTACAGCTTCGCCCATAGCATCGATATGGGGCTGAAGGGTACCGATATCGACGGTTTCATGCTGCGCCAGCGCCTCACCGCGGTGGAATCCCGCGTCACCGAGATCGAAAGGCGCATCAACCTGCCTCCGGAAACCCAGTAATTCCGCCCCGCCCTCCCGGCCCGTCTCCCTCCCCGCTGTACAATACTATCCGGAGCACCCATGCTGCGAACCATCGCGCTCGCGTCGGCGGCTGCTTTGTGCGCATCGCTGACGCTTTGCGGACAGGCCACCATCGAGCCGCGGCCCAAAGTGCCGCCCCAGCGGCCGGCGAACGCCCCGGCCAATCTGCGCGTCGATACCAGCCTGGTGCTGGTGCCCGTGATCGTGAACGACCCGCTGAATCGCCCCGTGACGGGCCTGGAGCGGGAGAATTTCCGCGTCTTCGACGACCAGCACGAGCAGAAGATCACCCACTTTTCCATGGACGACGAACCCGTCGCCGTGGGCCTGGTGTTCGATACCAGCGGGAGCATGGGCGCCAAGCTGGGCCGCTCGCGCCTGGCTGCCGCGGCCTTCTTTCGCACCACCGATGTCCAGGACGAGTTCTTCCTGGTGGAATTCGACAGCCAGCCGCGCCTCGCCGTGCCCCTCACCAACTCGCCCCGCGAGGTGCAGAACGAGCTCACCTTCACGCGCTCCAAAGGATCCACGGCCCTGCTCGACGCCATCGTGCTCGCGCTCCATGAGATGAAGAAGTCGAAGAAGAACAAGAAAGCGCTGCTCATCATCTCCGATGGCGGCGACAATCATAGCCGCTACACTGCCAACGAAGTCCGCGACCTGGTGCGCGAAAGCGATTCGCTGATCTACGCCATCGGTGTGTTCGGCGGAGGCAGCACGCTCGAGGAGTTTGGCGGGCCCTCGCTGCTGAGCCAGATGGCCGAGCAGAGCGGCGGCCGCCTCTTTCCCGCGAACTGGGCGGAGTTGCCGGACATCGCCGGGAAGATCGGCATCGAATTGCGCAACCGCTATGTGCTCGGCTATTCCCCAGCCGGGCAGGCGCGCGACGGGCGTTATCATCGCGTGCTGGTGCGGGTGCTCCCTCCACGCGGACTGCCCCCTCTGCGCGCGCACTGGCGATTGGGATACTATGCGCCCGTGGAGTGAATCGGGAGTATACTACTACTACTACCCGAGGGGGGGCTCATGCGGGGATCGCGGCGAATCGGCTCACTGCTGTTCACTCTCCTTCTGATTGCGCCGTTTGCCTTCCTGGGCCAGGTGTCGATCGAGTCCCGTCCCAAGCCCGCGTCCGCCGGCGAGGCGAACCGCGGGGCCGATATCCGCTCCGATTCCAACCTGGTGCTGGTTCCGGTCACGGTGTGCGATTCATTCAACCGGCCGGTAACCGGTCTCGAAAAGACGCACTTCAAAATTTTCGACAATAAAGTGGAGCAGACCGTCACCCACTTCGCCATGGATGACGAACCGGTGGCCGTGGGCCTGGTGTTCGACATCAGCGGGAGCATGGGGACCAAACTGCGCCTCTCGCGCATGGCTGCGGCGCAGTTCTTCGGGACATCCAATCCGGAAGACGAGTTCTTCCTGGTGGAATTCAACGACCAGCCGCGGCTGGTGGTGCCCTTGACGCGCGACTTCCAGGACATTCAAAACCAGCTTGCCTTCGCCCAGTCGAAGGGCCGCACGGCGCTGCTGGATGCGGTTCTGCTCGCGCTCCAGGAGATGAAGAGGTCGCAGAAGACCCGCAAGGCGCTGCTCATCATCTCCGACGGCGGCGACAATTCCAGCCGCTACTCGGAGACCGAAGTGCGCAACCGGGTGCGCGAAAGCGATGTGCTGATTTACGCGATCGGCGTCTTCGAACCGTACGGCGCGCGCGGCCGCACCCCGGAAGAGATGTCCGGGCCCGGGCTGTTGAGCGAGATCGCGGAGCAGACCGGCGGCCGCCACTTGCCGGCGGAAGCCAACGAACTGCCCGACATCGCCGCGAAGATCGGGGTGGAGCTGCGCAACCGCTACGTCCTCGGATACTCTCCCACCGACCGGCAGCGCGACGGCCGCTATCATCCCGTGCAGGTCAAGGTGGTTCCGCCGCGCGGTCTGCCTCCCTTGCGCGCCTACTGGCGCCGTGGATACTACGCACCGGGGCAGTGACCCCGGAGCAGTGACCTGCGTTCAATCGCGTACAAGCCATCCCGGAAGCGGACAGTCCGGCGGCGCGGCTTCGGGCTAGCCTGCTGATTCGCTTGCGCCGGGTGAGTGGCCTTGCGCCTGCCTCCATAGTGCGTATGTTGCTACGGAACGTGGTCTACGCGCTGCGCATGCTGCGCAAGAATCCGGGCTTCGCCGCCATTGCCGTGGTGTCGTTGGCGCTCGGCATCGGCGTGAACTCGGCCATGTTCAGCTTCGCCGATGCGCTGGTGCTGCGCCCGCTGCCGGTGGCGCGGCCGGGCGACGTGGTCACGCTCAGCGGCACGGCGCCGGACATCCCGTTCAGCTCCCTCGGCACCCTGTCCTATCCGGACTACGAGGATTTCCGCGATAAGAGCCGCTCGTTCGACGGCCTGGCGGCGTTCGTTCTGTCCCCCGTAGGCGTCACCGAGAAGCCCGAGGCGCTGCCCCAGTTGCGTCTCGCCATGGCGGTGAGCGGCAATTTCTTTTCGACCATGCGCGTCGCGCCGGCGTTCGGCCGCAGCATCTCCCCGGAGGAAGATCGCGTAGCCGGGCGGGACGCGGTGATGGTTCTGGGCCACGACTTCTGGGAGAAGCGCCTGGGGGGCGATGCGCAAGCGCTCGGGCGCAAGCTCCGCCTCAACGGCGTCGAATTCACCATCGTCGGCGTGGCGCCCAAAGAGTTCACGGGCATGGATACCTTCGTCCGGCCCGACCTGTTCATCCCCATCGCCATGCTGCCGCGTGTGGGCACCGCGGCGCAAGCGAACCTGCTCACCGACCGCGGCGCTCGCGGTTTTGAAGTGAAAGGGCGCCTCCAGGCGGGCGTGAGTTTGCCGCGGGCGCAGGCCGAACTGGCGGGCATCGCCCGCAGCCTGGCCGAGGCGCACCCCGAAACCAACCGCAAGAAAGGCATCACGGTCCTCACCGAGTTGCAGATGCGCGCCGCGCAATCGCCTCCCAACACCGCCCTCGCCACCATGCTGCTGGGCGTGGCCGGACTGGTGCTGATCATCGCCTGCGCCAACGTGGCCAACCTGCTGCTGAGCCGCGCCCGCGCCCGCTCCCGCGAAATGGCCGTGCGCCTGGCCATCGGCGCCGGACGCCGCCAGTTGCTGGCCCAGTTGCTGACCGAAAGCCTGGTGCTGGCGCTGGCCGGCGGCGCCCTCGGCCTGCTGTTCGCCGCCTTGTCGGTGGACTATCTTTCCACGCTCCAGCTTTCCACCGACCTGCCGATTTCCCTCTCCGTGCAACTGGATCGCCGCGTCCTGGTCTTCAGCCTCGTCGTGTCCGTGCTGAGCGTGGTTTTGTTCGGCCTGGGGCCGGCGTTCCGCAGCGCCCGGACCAACGTGGTCGCGTTCCTGAAGTCGGGCGATGCCAACGGCTCCCGACGCCGTCTCTATGGGCGGAACGTGTTGGTGATCGGGCAGGTGGCGCTCTCCCTGATGCTGCTCTCCGCGGCCACCCTGTTCTTCGAGGGCTTTCGCGAAACGCTCCTCGATTCTCCGGGATTCCGCACCGACCATCTGCTCCTGATGTCATTCGACCCCACGCTGGTCCGCTACACGCCGGAAAAGGCGCGCGATTTCTACCGCGCCCTGCTGGAACAGACCCGGCAACTCCCCGGAGTAAGAAGCGCCGCCCTGACGCAGTTGCTCCCCTTCGGCAACCGGCTGGCCGGGAAGGACATTGTCCCGGAAGGTGCGCAGCTTCCCCAGGGTAAGACGGCCGACTCCGTCTTCAGCAATGCGGTCGGCGACCGGTACTTTGAAACCATGGGCACTCCCATCGTGGCCGGACGCGCCATTCAGGCCACCGACACGAAGGACTCGCCTCCGGTGGCCGTGATCAACGAGGTGCTGGCCGCGCGCTATTGGCCCAGGCAGAGCCCCGTCGGCAAGAGGTTCCGGCTCGATGGCCCGAGCGGACCGTGGGTGCAGATCGTGGGCGTCGCCCGCACCGCCAAATACGTGTTCGTCGGGGAGGGGCCTTTGCCTTATCTCTATCTGCCCTACCAGCAGAATCCCGACGCCGTCATGACCCTGCTGGTCGCGACCATGGGCGATGCCGCCTCCCTGGCGGCGCCGGTGCGGGACGTGGTGCGCTCGCTCGATCCGCATCAGCCCGTGTTCGATGTGCGCACCATGCAGGAATACTATCTGCAGCGCGCCGTGCGCATCATGCAGATGATCGTGGTGATCGTGGGGACCATGGGCGTTCTGGGCCTGAGCCTGGCGCTGGTCGGACTATACGGCCTGGTGGCGTACTCGGTGAGCCGCCGCACGCGCGAGATCGGCATCCGCATGGCGGTGGGGGCCGAATTCCGCGATATTCTGCGCATGGTGTTGCGCCAGGGACTAACGCTGGCGGGGCTCGGAGTGAGCCTCGGGATCGCCGGCAGTTACGGGCTCGTGCGCGTCCTGGGTGCGATCTTCGGCCGCACGTCCGAAAACCGGGTGGATGCCTGGGAATTCGTGGCGATGCCGCTGGCCGTGCTGCTCATCATGGCCGCCGCCAGCTATATCCCGGCGCGCCGCGCCGCCGCCATCGACGCCAACCAGGCGTTGCATTACGAATGAGGGGATGGCGGGCGGACCGACATTTATGACCATCCCCGCGAAATACGAGAACGGTGTCTTTCGGCCCCTCGAAGATGTGACGATCAAGGAGGGCACGCTGGTTCAGGTGCACGTACCGGCGGAGGGCGGGCCTGGTACCAAGCGGCGGTCCATCAAAGACCTTCCGTTCTACGGCATGTGGGCCGATCGCGACGACATCATCGACGGCGTGACCTATGTGAACGCGTTGCGGAACAATCCGCGCGGGTAGCACCGACGGAACGCGCCATGGCCCGGTACCTGATCGACACCGATGTAATGATCGACGTGTCCCGAAGGAATGCCGCCGCCGCGAACTTTGTCGATTCTCTCGACGACATCACGATCTCCATCATCACCGCGCACGAACCCATCGTCGGCGCCAGGAACCAGCGCGATGCCGACGGTATTGACAGCCTGCGAACCTTCGATGCTCTGATTGCCGCGACGGCGATCGAGGCCAGCCTCACACTTGTGTCGAAGAACCGAAAGCACTTTCAGATGATCAGCGGGTTGAATCTGGAGGTGCCCGACTATTGAACCCGCTTCTGTGTTTGGCGACCGGCGCCCACTTTTGTCACCCGCCTGACGGGGGAGCCGTTTTCCCGTACAACCCGAGCACCGCCTCCACCAGACCGTCCACCGTGAAAACGCGCGCTTCGGCTGCGACTTCCATGCCGAGATCGCGCGCGGTGCGCGTGGTCACGGGCCCGATGGAAACCACTTTGACGCCGCCGGGAAGCGCGCCGGCCACGGCCGCGAAATTCTGCGCCGTGGAGGAGCTCGTAAAAGTGATGCAGTCTGGTAGCCGCGGCGCACCGAAGATTTCGCGCGCTTGCGCGGCTGCCTCGTCGGGAATCGCCGTACGGTAGGCTTCGACTACGTCCACCTGCGCGCCGCGCCGCGCCAGTTCGGTGGGCACCAGGTCGCGCGCCACGGCGGCGCGGGGCAGCAGCACGCGCTTTCGGGCCAGGTCGTAGGGCGCGAAGGCCTCGAGCAGACCCTCGGCGACGTACTCCTTGCCCATCAGGTCCACCTTGAGGTGCAGCGCTTCGATGGCGGCGCGCGTGGCCGGGCCGATGGCGCAAATACGCGCGCGCAAAGCCCGCAGGTCGGTGGCCGATCGGTCCAGGCGCTCGAGAAAGAAGCGCACGCCGTTGGCGCTGGTGAAAATCAGCCAGTCGTAGCTCGCCAGCTCGGCGATGGCGCGGTCGAGCGGCCCGTAATCGGCGGCGGGGCGGATCTCGATGGTGGGCAATTCGAGCGCCTCGGCGCCTAGCGCGCGCAGCCGCGCGGCCAGCGCGTCGGCCTGTTCCCGCGCGCGCGTCACCACGATGCGCTTGCCCGCGAGCGGCAGGCGCCCGTACCAGTCCAGCTTTTCGCGCAGCCGCACCACTTCGCCCACGATGATGGTGGCGGGCGGCTTCATCCCGCGCTCTCGAATGAGCTCCGGCAGGGTGGCCAGCGTGCCGGCCAGCGTCTCCTGGTCCGGGCGCGTGGCCCAGCGCACCGCCAGCGCGGGCGTTTCCGGCGATCGGCCGCGGGCCATCAGCTCGCGCGCGATTTCCCCGAACGTGGTGAGGCCCATGAACAGCACCAGTGTTTCGGCGTGCCCCACGCGATCCCAGTCGATGGCGGCGGCATCGTGGCCGGTCACGAAGGTCACCACCGAGGAGTGTTCGCGATGGGTCAGCGGCACGCCCGAATAGGCGGCCATGCCCAACGGCGTGGTGACGCCGGGAACGATCTCAAACGGCACGCCGGCCGCGGCCAGGGCTTCGGCCTCTTCGCCCCCGCGGCCGAAAATGAACGGGTCGCCGCCCTTCAGCCGCACCACCGTGAGCCCGCGCCGCCAGCGCTCGATCAGCATGGCGCAGATCTCTTCCTGGGTGAACGCGTGGGCCGATTTCTTCTTCCCCACGTAGATGCGCTCGGCTTCGGGCGGGGCGAGCGAAAGCAAGGCGGCGGGCGCCAGGTGATCGAAGAGGATGGCATCGGCCCGCTCGAGAATGCGGCGGCCTTTCCAGGTGATCAGCTCCGGATCGCCCGGCCCCGCCCCCACCAGGTAGACCTTCATAGAGTGGGGTAGGCCTCCTGGCCTGCCCCGCGCGCCGGCTGAAAGCCGGCGGCAGCCAGGATTGGCTGCCCCACCACGCGCATCACTGGTACACCGTCTCCAGAATCCGGCGGGCGCCGCGCTCCAGCAACTCGGCGCCTAATTCGCGTCCGATGCGCTCCGCTTCCCCAGCCGGGCCCTCCGCTTCGGCGCGCACCAGCTCCGCGCCATCGGGCGAGGCTACGATGGCCACCATCCGCAGGCGTCCGTCGGCCACCGTCGCGTGTGCGCCGATGGGCACCTGGCATCCGCCGCCGAGCGCCCCCAGAACGCCCCGTTCGGCGGTGACCGCCGCGTGCGTGGCGGCGTGGTCGAGCGCCCGCGCGGCTTCGAACCCCGGCCCGGAGGCGCGCGTCTCGATGGCCAGCGCGCCCTGTCCCACGGCGGAACACATCGTTTCCGTGGGCAGGATTTCCGCGATCCGGCCGCCCCAGCCCAGGCGCTTGAGCCCGGCGGCGGCCAGCAGGATGGCGTCGTAGCGCCCTTCATCCAGCTTGCGCAGGCGCGTATCCAGGTTGCCGCGCACCGATTCCACGGTGAGGTCCGGACGCAGTTTGCGCAATTGCGCGGCGCGGCGCAGCGAGCTGGTTCCCACCTTCGCCCCCGCCGGCAGACTGCTCAGGCGCTGGCCCACCACGGCGTCGTGCGCGTCTTCGCGCTCGGGCACGGCGGCCAGCACCAGCCCCTCGGGCAGCTCGGTCGGCAGGTCTTTCAGGCTGTGTACCGCCAGATCGGCGCGGCCGTCGAGCAGCGCCTCCTCGATCTCCTTGGTGAACAGCCCCTTGGTCCCCACCTGGGCCAGCGGCACGTCGGTGATCTTGTCTCCGGTGGTTTTGATCACTTCGATGCGGCACTCGTGCCCGCGGCCCGTGAGCTGCCCCGCCACCCACCGGGCCTGCCACAATGCGAGTTGCGATCCGCGCGATGCGATGACCAGCATGAATCAGTCCTGTAAATGAAACGCCTTCTTGATGGCCGCGATCACGTGCGCTCCTTCGGGATGTCCCGCCTGGTTGCGCAGCTCCGAGATCGGCCCGTGCGCGATCTTGTTGATGATGCCGCGCGTCAGCGCCTCGATGGCCTGCTCCTGCTGCGGTGTGAACGGCCCGTACTTGCGCCGCACCTTCTCCGTCTCCGCCGCGCGGATGTGCTCGAGCTGATCCTGCAACCCGACGATGGTGGGCGTCACCTCCGCCACCTTGAGCCGCGCCATCCAGCGGTCCACCTCTTCGGCCACCATGGCCTCGGCGTGCTCCGCCTCCTTCATCCGCTCGCGCAGGTTGGCGTTCACCACCTCCTGCAAGTCGTCGATGTCGTACAGGTAGACGTTCTCGATGTCGTTCACCGCCGGCTCGATATTGCGCGGCACCGCGATATCGATCAGGAACATCGGCTTGTTGCGGCGCGCGGCGATGACGCGCAGCATTTCGTCCTTGTGCAGGATGTAGTGCGGCGCCCCCGAAGACGCGATCACGATGTCCACCTCGGGCAGCATGCTCACGAAACGCGTGTATTCCACCGGCGTGCCCTGGAACAGCTTGGCCATTTCCGCCGCGCGCTCCGGCGTGCGGTTGGTGACGAAGACATGGGAAGCGCCCGAGCGGCGGAGGTGGCGCGCCGCCAGCTCCGACATCTTGCCCGCGCCCACGATCATCACCGTCCGGTTGGCCAGCGATCCGAAAATCTTGCGCGCCAGTTCCACCGCGGCGAAGCTGACCGAAACCGCCATCTGGCCGATGCCCGTCTCCGAGCGCACGCGCTTGGCCACGCTGAAGGCCCGCGTAAACACGCCATCCAGCCAGCCGCACACCGCGCCGCACTCCTTGGCCGCGCTATAGGACGCCTTGAGCTGGCCCAGGATTTGCGGCTCCCCCACCACCATGGAATCCAGGCTCGCCGCCACGCGGAACAGATGATGAATGGCCTCGCGGCCTTCGTGATGGTACAGGTGCGGCTCGATGGTCGCGAAGCTGAGCGCCTTATGATCGGCCAGGAAGGAATCGACGATGGCCCGCGGCTCGCAGCTATCGTCGGTGGTCACGGTGATCTCCACGCGGTTGCAGGTCGACAGGATGACCGCCTCGGCCACGCCCTCGCGCGATTTCAGATCCGCCAGCGCGCCGGCCAGCGCCTCTTCCCGGAAGGCCAGGCACTCGCGCACCTCGACCGGGGCCGTTTTGTGGCTCACGCCGGTGATTAACAGCTTCATGGTTTGAGGAACATGCTCCCCAGCCGGGCGTGCGCCGCCCAGGTCAGCGCGGAAAAGCCCACTACCGTGACGGTCATGATCGCGGCCTTGCGCCCGCGCCATCCCGCCGTGGTCCGCAGGAACACCAGCACCATGTAAATGAACCAGGTGAAAAATGAGATGGCGATCTTCGGCTGGCCGATCCAGGCGGTCTTCAACTCGATGAAGGCCCACGTGCTGCCGGCGATGACGGCCAGCGTGATGAGCACGAATCCAATGGCCATGGCTTTGGAAATGATGTCGTCCAGCGTGCCCAGGGCCGGCAGCCGGTAATACAGTTTGCTCGGCTTCTTGGACTTGAGCTCGCGTTCCTGGAACAGGTAGAGCAGGGAAGCGACGGCGGTAAGTAAGAGCGCGGCGTACCCCAGCAACACCAGTACGATATGCACCGTGAGCCAGGCGTTGCGCACCACCGGGCTCGACCACGCGCTCACCGGGTTGCCCATGGTGGCCACCAGAACCATCACGAAGACCAGCGGAAAGATGGCCACGCTGAGGCTTTCCACTTTGTAGCGCCACTGCACGAACAGGTACAACACCACGATCAGAAACGCGCACATGGAGAGCGTTTCGTAAAAATTGGTGATGGGGCAGCGGTTGTTGACGATCCCCTCTTCGACGATGGATACGAAGTGGAACACCGATCCCAGGCCGAAGGCGGTCAGCGCCACGCGGAACAGTTGTTCCCGCCGGCGCACCAGCGTCAGAATGGCGTGCATCAGGCCGAGCGAATATAACGCGGCAGCCACGCGGAGCCAGATGACGCTCATTTCAGCCATGGTGGGATGTGGGAAGTGGACTCTTAAGCTCCAGTATATCGCGGACTTGGCGGCGTCCGTTCGCCCGCAGGTGGGGGTAGGGGCGGAATCTGGTGCGGGGGGGGAGTCAATGGCTGTCGCGAACGTAATGGAGAATCCCCAAAACCGTTCGCGACTTCCTGAATTTGTCCGAGGGCACTAAGCTCACCGTCGAAGTGCGGGGCCAGGAAATAGTCCTCTCGAAAGAGCCTGCCTGGAGAAACCTGCAAGGTGCGGCCGCGGGCCGCGACCTGATGGGCGCCTTCGCCGCATTCAAGAAACAGGAGCGTGAGCGGGAAGACTCGCGCTCTTGATTCCTGGGCGATTCTCGAGTGGATGAGTGGCCGTCAGCCCGCCGGCGATGTCGTCGCAAGCCTATTGACTGAGGCGGAACACGGTCAGGTCCGGCTTTTGATGAGCGCCATCAACGTGGGCGGAACGCCGCCACGCTGAAGAGCCGGTTTCCGTTTGCTTGCGCCGACGCATTCGCGGCCGCCCTGGCACAGAAGTATAACTGTCCGCTGGTTACGGGAGACCCGGAGTTCCGTCGTGTCGATCGGTTGGAGGTGCGTCCACTCCCGCCCACCCCCGTATAATGAACTGAGCGTGGAAAAATTCTTCGTCCAGAACTTCGGGTGCCGTGCTACGCAGGCCGATGGCGCCGCGCTCGAATCGCTGCTCGCTGCTAAGGGACTGTTCGCCGCCGCAGAGCGCTCCATCGCCGACCTGGTGGTGCTCAACACCTGCACGGTCACTTCCGCCGCCGACGACGACGTGCGCCAGACCATCCGGCGCGTCCATCGCGAGAATCCCGCGGCGCGCATCCTGGTCACCGGCTGCTATGCGCAGCGCGCGCCCGAGGAACTGGCGTCGCTCTCCGGCGTCTCCTGGGTGGTGGGCAACTCCCACAAGACGCAGATCGCCGAGTTGGTGACGCTGGAAAGCACCACCGCGCCCTACCATGGCAATATCCACGTCGGCGATATCTTCGCGCAGCACGACTTTCTCGCCGCCCCGGTGGAGGAGGCCTCGGGCGACCGTACCCGCCCCAATTTGAAAATTCAGGACGGCTGCAACAACCGCTGCTCGTTCTGCATTATTCCGTTCGTGCGCGGCCGCAGCCGCAGCGCGCCGGCGGAAAGCGTGGTACAACAGGTGCGCTCGCTCGCCGCGCGCTACCGCGAAATCGTCCTGAGCGGCATCAACCTGGGCCGATGGGGCAGGGAACCGGGCAGCCCCTTGCGCCTGCTTGGCCTGCTGCGCCTCCTGCTCGCCCGAACCGGCGCGGAACGGCTGCGCCTGAGCTCGGTCGAGCCCATGGATTTCTCCGACGACCTGCTGGAGCTGATGGCTTCCTCCCCGCGCATCGCCGATCATGTCCACGCCCCGCTGCAAACCGGGTGCGACCGCATCCTGCGCCTGATGCACCGCAAGTACCGCCCGCGCCATTACGCCGCCCGCGTGGAAAAAGCGCGCGCGCTCATGCCCGATGCCGCCATCGGCGCGGACGTCATGGTGGGCTTCCCCGGCGAAACCGACGCAGATTTTGAGGAGAACCGCCGCTTCATCGCCGGCCTGCCCTTCACTTATTTACACGTGTTTACTTATTCGGAGCGGCCCGGCACCCCCGCGGCCGAACATCCGGACCAGGTCCCTCTACCCGTCCGCAAGGAACGCAACCGCGTCCTGCGCGAGCTGGCGGCAGCCAAGAACCGCGCGTTCCGCGAGCGCATGGTGGGGCGGACGCTTTCCGCCGTGACCCTGCACGAAAACGGTGCGGCGCTGACCGGCAATTATCTGAAGGTCGAGCTGGCCCGGAGCCGCGAACCCAATGCTATTGTGGATCTGGAGATCGGCGGGGTCACCGCTTCGGGACTCCGCGAAGCTAGTCTGTAATGTCCGGCATCCGCTCCGAACGCATCACCGCGCCATTCCATAACCTCTCCTTAACCACCAAGGGCGTGCTCGTAATGTCCCTCCCGGTCTGCGCGTTGCTGGCCGCGATGATGGTCTTCTACCAGTTCGAGCAGGAGGCGCGCAGCGCTCACGCGCTGGTCGAGCACACCTTCGAGGTGCGCTCGCAGATTCGCGATGTGCTCATGCTGCTGCTGAATGCCGAGACGGGGACGCGCGGCTATCTGCTCACCCGCCAGGAGGCTTTTCTCGAACCGTATCTCGAGGCGCGGACGCGGCTGGAAGCGCCGCTCGCATCTCTCGAAAAGCTGCTTAGCGATAGCCCCGCGCAGTCGAACCGGCTGGCCAAGGTGCGCGCGCTCGGCGCCGTCACGCTGCAATCGATGGACGCGTTGCGCCGGGACGTCGCCCAAAATCGGCCCAGCGCCGGTCTCGCCGAGCTGGAAAACGCCAAAGCCGATGTGGACATCCTCCGCGGCCAGATCGCCGCCATGCTGGATGAGGAGCAGCGGCTGCTGGCCGCGCGCACGGGAGCCGAGCAGGGCGCGCAGCGCCGGCTCGAGATCGCCATTTTCGCCGGCGGATTGGTGGGCTTGCTCGGAGGACTGGCGGCGGTGCTGCTCTTCACCACCCGCATTGCCCACCGCGTGCGCCACCTCGAGGAATATGCCCGCCGCGTGGCCGAGGGCCTTCCCATTGCCGCCCCGGTGAGGGGCCGCGACGAGATCGCCCGTCTGGAACGCACCTTGCAGGAGACCTCGGAGCTGCTGGCCGCGAGCACCGAGGAACTGCGTGCCTCCCATAGCGAGTTGGAAAGCCGCGTCGCGCAGCGTACCCAGGAGTTGAGCGCCGCCAACGAAGCGCTGCACCGGGCCAACGAGGTGCGCCAGGCCGTGATCACCTCCACGCCTTTGGCCATCTGGGCGTTGGACCTCGAGGGCCGCGTCACCTTCTGGAACCCCGCCGCGGAGCGCATCTTTGGCTGGAGCGAAGACGAGGTCATCGGCCGGTAGATGCCCGCGATTCCCGACGAATTGCAGGAAGAATACCAACGGTGGCTGGAGCGCTTCCGCAACGGAGAGGCCCTGGTTGCGCTGGACCGGAAACGGCGCAAGAAGGACGGCTCCCTGATCGACGTCGCCATCTGGACCGCCCCTTTGCGCGACTCCCGCGGCCAGATCATTGGGACCATCGCCATCGATAGCGACATCACCGAGCGCAAGAACCTGGAAGAACAGTTCCGCCAGTCGCAAAAGCTGGAGGCCGTGGGCCGCCTCGCCGGAGGCGTCGCCCACGATTTCAATAATCTGCTCACGGTCATCATGGGGTACGTCGAGATGATCATGGAGGAAGCCCGCGAGTTCCCCCGCCTCACCGACTACGCGCAGGAAATCCAATACGCGGCGGGCCGCGCCAGTTCCCTGACCGCGCAACTGCTGGCCTTCAGCCGGCGCCAGATCAGCCAGCCCGCGGTCCTGGACTTGAATGAGATCGTCACCCATTCCACCAAGATGCTGCGCCGCGTGATCGGCGAAGATGTCGAGATCGCCACGCATCTGGACCCCCACCTGGGGCGCATCCAGGCCGATCCGATCCATATCGACCAGGTGATCATGAACCTGGTGGTGAATGCGCGCGATGCCATGGCGGGCGGCGGCAAGCTGACCATCGATACCGCCCGTGTCATACTCGACGAGAACTACGCCGGGCGCCACCTCGGCGTCAGCCCGGGTTTATACTCCATGCTGGCCATCAGCGACACCGGCACAGGCATGGACCCCGCCACGCGAAGCCGCGTTTTCGAGCCGTTTTTCACCACCAAGGAGGCGGGCAAGGGAACCGGTCTCGGCCTCGCCATCGTCTACGGCATCGTCAAGCAGAGCGGCGGCGAAATCATGGTCTATAGCGAACCGGGCCAGGGGACCACCTTCAAAATCTATCTGCCCGTGGCCGAGCCTTCCGCCGCGCCCGCCCCCGCCGCCGGCGCGGCCGCCGAAACGCGCGGCCATGAGACCATTCTGCTGTGCGAAGACGAGGCCGGGATTCGCAAGCTGGTGGAGAACATGCTCGCCAAACAGGGGTATCGCGTGATCGAAGCGGAAACGACGGAACGCGCCCTCGAGATTGCCCGCGACTCCGGCGAGACCATTCATCTGCTCCTCACCGACGTGGTGATGCCTCAGCTCAGCGGTTTCGATCTGGCCCGGGCGATCGGCGAGCTGCGGCCGCAAATCAAGGTGCTGTACA
>JADGNR010000497.1 GCA_017883415.1 Bryobacteraceae bacterium
GGGGGGGGGGGGGGGGGGGCGGGGGGCTCCGGGTTGGGGGCCGGGGCCCGAAGGTCAGGAGCCAGGGGCCGGGGTCACAGTCTGACGATTCTGTCCGACGCGAAGCCTTTCAGCGCGTTGCGCGTGTCCACGATCAGAGAGGCCCGCTCCACCAGTTTCCGGTAGTCGAAGGCGGAATGGTCGGTCACGATGACCACGCAATCGGCGGCGGCGGCGGAGTCTTCCGGGGAGGAAGTGAGGTTCATGCCCTCGAGGAGCAGCGCGGGGACATACGGATCGCTGTAGGAGAGGACCGCGCCGCGCCGCCGCAGCAGCATCATCACATCGAGCGCCGGCGATTCGCGCAGGTCGTCGATATCGCGCTTGTAGGCCACCCCCATCACGTGGATGCGCGATCCCTTCACCGGCTTTCCGGCATCGTTCAGCGCGTTCTGCACCTTGTCTACCACGAAGTGGGGCATTTGGCCGTTGATGTACCCCGCCAGCTCGATGAAGCGCGCTTCGATACCCGCCTGCCTGGTCTTCCACGAAAGGTAGAACGGATCGATCGGAATACAGTGGCCGCCCAGGCCCGGACCGGGGTAGAACGGCATAAAGCCGAACGGCTTGGTGGCCGCGGCGTCGATGACTTCCCAGACGTTGATGCCCATGCGGCCGCACATCAGCGCCATTTCGTTCGCCAGGCCGATGTTGATCATGCGGAAGGTGTTCTCCAGCAGCTTGACCATCTCGGCCACCTGGGTGGAACTCACCGGCACCACGCTCTGGAGCGCCTGCGAGTAGAAGAGCCGCCCCATTTCCGTGCAGGCAGGCGTGCATCCGCCGACGACTTTGGGAATGTTGGCCGTTTGGAATTTCGGATTGCCGGGGTCCACGCGCTCGGGCGAGAAGCACAGGAAAAAATCCTGGCCCACCTGGAGGCCCGACTTCAAAAGCATGGGCAGGACCAGCTCGTCGGTAGTGCCGGGATAGGTGGTCGATTCCAGAATGATCAGCATTCCGGCGTGGAAGTGGCGCGCGATCTCCTGGCACGACGAGACGATAAAGCTCATATCCGGGTCTTTGGTTTTGCGCAGGGGCGTGGGGACGCAGATGTTGATGGTATCGAGCTCCAGCACGGCGGAAAAATCGGTGGTGGCGTGCAGGTTTCCGGATTCAACCAGCGGGCCGAGGGTAGAGCTGGGAATATCGCCCACGTAGGAATCGCCGGCATTGACGCGCCGGGCCTTTTCCCCGCTGATGTCGATCCCGGTGACCGTGAAGCCGGCGCGGGCGAACTCGACCGCGAGGGGCAAGCCCACGTATCCCAAGCCCACGATGCCCACGCGCGCGCCCCTGGTCCTGATCTTGGCCTCGAGAATCTTCGCGGTTGCTAGAGTAGCGAGCTTCGCTTCGGACATTGTATTGCCATTCTCTCATAGGGCGGCGGCGGATGTGCTCCTGCCGGAGCGGGCGATCCCCCTGGCCCGCCGGGGGGAGACCCCGGGCCGGCCTTCGGCCGCGGACCAGGGGGGCCGCCCCACGGGATGGAGGCCGGGACCCGACGTTGCCGACGTACCCGACGTCCCCGGACGTTGCGGCGGCCCTGTCATTGTGTTATTTATGGGTTCAAGTCGGAAATTGATCCAACTGTAACCGCTCCGCTGATAGGCGGTCAATCATCGTCACTTCAAAAGGATGGCGTCCCGTGGAAGCTGTCAATCGCAAACTCATTCGTCCGTCTCTTAACGAAATCAAAGAACAGATTGCGCCTCCGCGCCGCGCTCCGCTACAGAAAAAGCCCGTGCCACCGGACCAGACCAACGCGGAGAACTTTTACTATGTCAAGCAGATGCAGGCCAAGACTCCCATGGTGTTCGTGCTGCGCGATGGAGAGACGCTCCACGGCGTCATCGAGTGGTACGACAAGTGTTGCCTGAAGGTGAATCGCACCGACGGACCAAATCTGCTGCTCTACAAGCCCAGTATCAAGTACATGTACAAGGAGGCCTGACCGAACCGCTACGGCCGCAGTCCTTTGCGTGGCGTCAGGCGGTATTCCCTGCGCTTTCCCGCTTCCTGGTAGCGCCGCTTCTCGTCTTCGGTTTCGGGCACGACCGGGATCACCGGCGACGGCCTGCCCGTTTCATCGAGCGCTACGAAGGTCAGGTACGCCGAACAAGTGTGGCGTTTCTTCCCGGTCAGGAGGTTTTCGGTCTCCACGTGCACTCCCACTTCCATCGACGTGCGAAAGACGCGATTCACCGAGGAGCGCAGCACAATCAATTCTCCGATGCGAACCGGATGGATAAAGTGAAGGCTGTCGACCGCGGCGGTGACCACGGGCTTGCGCGCGTGCCGAATGGCGGCCATGGCGCCAGCCAGGTCCACCAGGTGCATCACTTTTCCGCCCAGCACGGCGCCCAGGCCGTTGGCATCGTTGGGAAGCGCCACCTCGGAATACTCGGACAGCGATTCGCGCACCGCCTTGCCGGTGCTCACGCTGCTTCCTTCTTCCGGCGCAAATAGCTTTCCACATAGGCCGTCGCCTGCCGGATGGCGATCTCGCGCAGGGGCGGATTCACGAACGCCGCGCCGGCCAGCGAATACTCGAGCGGCCCGTGGGCAAACGGGTGATGGTCCCGCTCCATGACGTAATAGATCCCGAGCGAGGCGCCATCGTCGCGCGAAACGGAGAATCGCACCGCATCGGGGCCGTCATCGCCGGGAAAACGGGCACACATCCCGCGCGCGTATCCGAGATTGCAGAGCGAGCGCAGAACGGCTTCCTCCGGCTCGGGCGACGGACCGGGCGCCGCGCGGCATACACCTGCCCATTCGTCGCCCAGTGGCAGCATGGCGTTTTCGGGGCCGCTCCCCCGCGCCCGCGGCGCCACCGGACAGAAGTAGGGGCAGGACATTTCGCAGGTATGGTATCACAGGACATGGCGAGCACACGGCTGGAAATCCTGAAGACCATGGTGGCGCAGAATCCGAACGACAGCTTCTCGCGCTACGGGCTGGCGATGGAGTACCGCAAGGCGAGCGACCTGGAGGCTGCGATCGGCGAGTTCCGCGCGCTGGTTGCCGCCGCCCCGGACTATGCCGCCGCATACTTTCACGGCGGCCAGACGCTGGAACTGTTGGGCCGGCTGGAAGAAGCGCGCCAGTTGTACCGGGAGGGAATCGAGGCCACGACCCGCAAGGGCGATCTGCACACGCGCAGCGAAATTCAGGCCGCGCTCGATCTGCTGGGGTAGCGAAAGGGTGGTTGCTTGGTATCGGCTTGGTGCGCATCAGCCGCATGGTCTCGTCGCCAAGCCGATTGGCGCGATCGATGGAAACCACGCCGGCGCGGGCCGCAAACAGCGTGCCCGGTTCGCCCGTGGCATGCACCGCCACGTGCCGGCCCAGGCGGGCGGACTCGCGCAATTCGTAACCGAGCCGCCGCCCCGCACCGGCCAGCGAAGTAAATGCGTCTGTCCCCTTTTTAGAGCGCGTTCAGGAACGCAACCAGGTCCTTCTTTTCCTGCGGCGTAAACCCGATATGGAAGCGCGCATCGTAAAAATCCACGGCATCGGCCAGTGAAGCGGCCGAGCCGTTGTGGAAGTAGGGCGCACGGCTCGCCAGACCGCGCAGAATCGGTCCCTTCAGGCGGCCGACGTCTTTCCATAGTCCGGTGATGAGCGCGCGCCCCGGATCGGTCGTCGTCTTGATCTTGAGGGTAATCTTGTTTTGCAGGGTAATCACAGGGAGATAGCTCACATCGAGCGGACTGTCGACATCGCCGACCCCGATGTTCAAGGGCGCCGACACGGAATGGTTGCCAACGTTGGGCGAGTCGTGACAGGTGCCGCAGGTGCCCAGAATATCGGTCGCGTTCAAGTCGTCGTTGAGTCCCGCGACGCCGGTGATGTCGATGGTCTTCGAA
>JADGNR010000208.1 GCA_017883415.1 Bryobacteraceae bacterium
TCCACGTGGCGCAGGGTATCTTGGATCGATTGATCGGAGACTAGTTGGTCAATGATACCGGTATGGAAACTCAACGCCGCGCAGGTGCTGGGCCTGGCATGCCTGGGCGTTTTGCTGGGCTTCTGGCTGAAGCGGAAGATCCCGCTGCTCGACCGCCTGAACATTCCCGTGCCCATCGCCGGCGGCATGGTGTATGCGGTGATCGCGCTGGCGCTGCGCGACCGCGTGGCGAACTTCGAGGCCGATGTGGTGCTGCGCGATCTGCTGATGGTGGCGTTCATGACCACCATCGGGTTGAACGCCCGCCTGCAACTGATCCGCGAAGGCGGCTTCGGCGTGATCCGGCTGTTGGCGATCGCGAGCGTCGGCGCCATTCTGCAAAACCTGCTCGGCATCGCCCTGGCCCTGGCGTTGGGCGTGGATGCCCGGCTGGGGATACTGACCGGATCGGTCGCGCTCGCCGGCGGTCCGGCCACGGCGCTGGCCTTCGGCGCAACCTTCGAGAGGATGGGGGTTGCGGGCGCCACCACGGTGGCCTTCGCGGCGGCCACATTCGGCATCACCGTGGCCGGCCTGATCGGAGGCTACATCGGAGGCTGGCTGATCCGGCGCCACAGGCTGAAGCCCGGTGGGGTAGACCTCCCGGTCTGCCCCGCAGGAGACGAGGGCCCGGCCGGGAGGACTGCGCCACGCCTGCTCCAAACGGTGCTCTGGATGGGCATCGCCATCGGGCTCGGCAGCGTGCTCAGCGCGCAACTGGAGCGGCTGGGATTGATCCTGCCCGGCTACATCGGCGCCATGATCGTAGCGGCGGTCATTCGCAATCTAGCCGACCGTTTCGGTTTCGCGCGCATTTCGCAGGACGAGGTGCTCACCGTGGGGCGCATCGTGCTCTACCTGTTCATCGTGATGGCGCTGGTCACGCTGCGCTTATGGGAGCTGGTCCACCTGGCGCTGCCCATGATCGCGATTCTGGCGGCGCAGGTGGCGCTGTGCTGGCTGATGTGCGTCACCATGTCGTTCCGCGCGATGGGGCGGGACTACGAATCGGCGGTGACGGCGGCGGGCTTCTGCGGATTCATGCTGGGCATTACTTCCAACGCCATCGCCTCCATGGAGGAGCTGGTGGAGAAGTACGGCCCGGCGCCGCGCGCGTTTCTGGTGGTGCCGGTGGTGGGCGCGTTCCTGATCGACTTCACCAATTCGCTGATCATCACCGCGATGGCGAATCTGTTGCGGTGAGCGCGCTGCGGGGTTACTCGATGATCTTCAGCTTGCGCAGGGCTTCGTCGATCTCCGGGCGCACCAGCACGCCCCGTTCGATCTCGGCGAGGCGCTTCTGTTCGCGCGCCATCTGCTCCGCCGCCAGCCGGGCCACTTCGGCCGCATCCTCGAGGGGCACTACGGCGACGCCGTCCCGATCGGCGACGATGACGTCGCCCGGCCGCACGGCCACGCCGCCACAGGCGATGATCGCGCCCACTTCTCCCGGGCCATCCTTGTTGCAGCCGTTGGGACCGAGTCCGCGCGCGTAGACCGGCAGTCCCAGAGCCTGCAATCCGTCGGCGTCGCGCACCACGCCGTCGACAATCGCCGCGCGCACGCCGATCTTCACGGCGCTGGTGGCCAACAACTCGCCGAAGCCGGCGTTGACCACGTTGCCCTGCGTGTTCATCACCAGGATGTCGCCCGGCGCCGCGAGCGACAGCGCTTTGTGGACCATGAGGTTGTCGCCGGTGTGGCACCACACGGTGAGCGCCGCGCCCACCACGCGCGGGGAGGGCCACATCGGCTTGATGCCCGAATCCATGGCGCCGAGCCGCGACATGCAGTCGGCCACCTGCGCGCTCGAGGCCGTTCCGAAGGCCGCCAGCAGCGACGCATCGGGACGCCGCCAGGGCGCGCGAACACGAAATCCAACTTTGCCTGCCATGAGAAGACCTACTGTAACACCGCCGCGGCCGCCGCCACTCCCGTGCCCGCGGCCACTGGCCGGCCCAGTTCCCGCAACGTCTCTTCCAGGTGCATCAGGTCTGTAAGGATGTCGCCGGCGGCGACGTGCCCCATGGTGCCGATGCGGATCACCTTCCCGGCCAGCTTGTTGCGCGATCCGGCGATCACCGTGCCGTGCCGCTCATCGAGCCCGCGCACAATCTCACCGCCGTCCAATCCCTCCGGCACTTCCAGCGCCACCACGGTGCTCGAAAGCGCATTCGCCTGGCCGTACGGCCGCAGCCCGATCGCCGCGCAACCGGCGCGCAGCGCCGCCGACAACCGGCGGTGCCGGGCGAACACGTTCGGCAGGCCCTCCCGGTGGATCATCTCCAACGCCTCGCATAGGCCGGCGACCAGCGACACCGGCGGCGTAAACGGCGTCTCGGGTTTTTGGGCCGCGGCCATGGCCTTACGGAAATCCCAGTAGAAGCGCGGCAGCCCGTTGGCCCTGTCGGCCACCTTCCAGGCTTTTTCGCTGACACTGGCCAGACCCAGGCCCGGCGGGCACATCAGCGCCTTCTGCGAAGCCGAAACGACGACATCGACGCCCCACTCGTCCTGCCGCATTTCCATTCCGGCGAGCCCGCTCACGGAATCCGCTACCAGGAGCGTGGGCCGATCGCGCAGCACCGCGCCGATCGCGGCCAGATCGGAGACCACCCCCGTGGAGCTTTCGTTGTGCACGATCGCCACGGCCCGATACCGGGCGGCGTCGACTCGCCGCTCGACCTCGGCGGCATCCACCGCCCGGCCCCACGGAATTTCGAGCAAGTCCACCTGCGCGCCGAGCGCCAGGGCGATGGCCGCGAACCGTTCGCCGAACTGTCCGTGCGTGGCCACCAGCACGCGCTCGCCCGGCGCCAGGATGTTGACGAGCGCGGCCTCCATCATCCCCGTGCCGGAGCTGGCGAAGAAGAGCACCGGATGGCGCGTGCCCAGGACCGGCTTGATGAGCTCTTCGACGCGGCCGAGGATGGCGGTGAACTCGCGCCCGCGATGGCTCACCACCGGCCGGGCCATGGCCTGGCGCACCGCTTCGGGCACTGCGGTGGGGCCGGGCAGGCGAAGACGGTACGTGGCCGGAGACGGCACCGGTTACACCCGAAAATCGCCGTGGCGGCGGAAATAGGGCACCAGCCCGCCGGCCTCGATGATCTCCCACATGATCTTGGGCAGTGCGGCGGCGGCGATGGCCTCGCCCGTGGTCTCGTTCCGAACCGCGAGCCCCTGGTCGCGCAGCACCGTAAGCCGGTCGCCTTCGTGGATGGCGCGCGTGTCGCACACCACCGGCAGCAGCCCATTGTTCACGGCGTTGCGATAATACGTGCGGGCGAAGCTGGGCGCGAGCACGGCCGGAATGCCGGCGCCGGCGACGGCGGTCACCGCCACCTCCATGGCCGAACCGCAGCCGAAGTTCTTCCCCGCGACCAGCAGGTCGCCGGGCTCGATGGAAGCGGCGAAATCCGGATCGAGCTCCTCGAACAGATAGCGCCGCAGCACTTGTGGATCCAGGCTTTCGCGTTTGCGGCGCGAGGCGATGATGTAATCGGTATTGATGTCGCTCGCAAACACGCGGGCGCGGCCCGTCATGGTACGACCTCCCGCGGATCGGCGATGGCGCCGCGCACCGCCGCCGCGGCGCAACTGGCCGGCGAGGCCAGGTAGATGGCGGCCTGGCCGTTGCCCATGCGGCCTTTGAAATTGCGGTTGGCGGTGGATATGACGTTCACGCCATCGCCCGGAATGGCGCCGCAGGTGCCGCAGCACGAGCCGCACCCGGGTGTGCCGATAACGGCGCCCAAGGCGATGAAGTCGGCCAGCGTGCCATCGCGGGTCAGCGTCTCGAGCACCGCGCGCGAAGCCGGCGTCACCACCAACTGGACGCCGCGCGCAATACCGCCCCCGGCCTTCAGCACATCGCGCGCCTGGTGAAAATCGCGTACGCGCCCGCCGGTGCAGGTGCCCAGATAGACCATCTGCACGGGCGTGCCGGCGGCATCCGCGAGGGTCGTTACGCGATCCACCCGATGCGGCAGCGCGACTTGCGGAGCGAGCGCGTCGAGCTCGAGCGAGATCTCGCGCGAGTAGCGGGCGTCGGCATCCGGCGTAACCGGAGCGAACGGCGTTGCCGTCCTCCCGTGGAGATACGCGAACGTGCCCTCGTCGGCGGGGAAGATGCCGTTCTTCGCTCCCATCTCCACGGCGAAATTGCTCAGCACCAGCCGGTCTTCGAGATCGAGACCGGGCAAGCCAGGCCCGCCGAATTCGAGGGCCTGGTAGGTTGCGCCGTCGGAGCCAAGCCGGCCGGCGAGCGAAAGCGCGGCGTCCTTGGGATACACCCCCGCCGGCAAGCGCCCCGTGAGCGTGATCTTTATGGATTCCGGCACGCGCAGCCAGATGCGCCCGCCGATCATGATGGCGGCCAGATCGGACGAGCCGATCCCGGTGGCGAAGGCATTGAGCGCGCCATAGGTTACCGCGTGACTGTCGGCGCCCACCACCAGGCTGCCCGGAACCGCGCGCCCGCTTTCCACGATGAGCTGGTGGCCGATGCCCTCACCCACCTCGAAAAGAGCCACGCCGTGCAGCGCCGCGAACTCGCGCATGCGCTGGTGGAGCGCCGCGGTGTTCCGGCTTGGCGCCGGGGCATAATGATCGAGCGCGAAGACGATCTGCCGCGGATCGCGGATGCGTTCCCCGCCCATGGCCTCGAAGTAGTCGATCGCCATGGGCGCAGACCCGTCCGTGCCCAACGCGCAATCGACGCGGCAGACCACCACGTCGCCGGCCCGCGCATCTTCGCCCGACTTGGCGGAAAGGATTTTTTCGCTGATGGTCTTGCCGGCCACGCCCTTAGCATAGCAACGGGCGGCGGATTCGATCGAAACGCGGCGCTAACTGCACGCGGTGCGCACGCGCCCTCCGGGCTGGGCGCCCAACTCGTCCAGCATCTCCCGGAGCAGCGCCAGTTTCAGTTCCAACCGGCGGCGCTCTAGTTTCGTTGCATCGTAGACCCAAGGCAGCAACAGAGAAGCTTCCCCATAGGCCGCTTCCGCTTTGGCGCAGGCCCAACCGTTCCGGGATTTCCGATCCGCGAGAAGTCCCGCGAGGGCGAGCCCGCGTTCGATACTGCTGCCGATTAATGTTATGAGCTGCCGGTCGGTCTTCGCGCGTAGCTCGGCCAGCTTGAATGATTCCGCCTGGTAATTTATGAAGTCCATCACCTCAATGCCCTGCCTCTGGTCGCATATCTATTAGACGCAAAAAGGAGGGAATAGTTGAGGAAAAAACAGGGGAGAGGCCGGTGGGCGGAAAAGGGCCGTCCCTCAGCGCCCTGACGGCACCTGCTCCAGCTTGTGCCTCGAAAAGCCGGAGCATGCACCGCCACGGGCAGCGGGGACGGCTTGGTTAACGACTCATTGTATTTCGACGGACTCGACCTTCAAGGCGTCGCCGTCCTTTTCGCCCGTAACCTTGGCCATGATCTGGCTGCTCGGCGGAGCGTTGGGGTTGGTGGAGCGGTCCGCGCGGCTCTTCAAGGCTTCGGCGGCCTTGGCGTTGCCCGCATCGTCGAATTTATAGACCTTGCCTGAAACGTCGATGGCAAACGCCGTTGTGGTACTGGTCGCATCGCACGTCTTCGCGCTCTTCTGTTGGTCATAGCAGGAGGAGTCGAGCAGCCTCCCGCTCCAACTCTCGGCTAATGCCAGCGCCGAGAAGACGGCGGCCAACGCGGTCAATGTGAGGATTCTTCGCATAGTTTTCGTTCCTTCCAGATCTCAGATTGTCGAAGTGTGTGCGCTGCGTCGACCGGAGCATCCGGAGTACCAAATACTTGTTGTCAGCAGCTTGCCCGCATAGCCCGGGTTAGAACGCGGGCCATGGGGGGAAGAAATTACCCCCGCGGTGCAAAAACTCCCCCGAGAGGCACTCTCATTGGTGACGAGTCATACGTTGCCGCTGTAAATACAGACGCCGGCAACATAGACCGCGCTGGCGGGTTCGCGTCCGAAGAAGTACGGAAGCTCACGGTAGTCGCCGCAATCGTGGATGGTAAAGTCCGCCAGCTTGCCGGGTTCGAGCGACCCGATCTCCGCACCGCGCCGCAGGCTGTAGGCCGCATTGATGGTGGCCGCGGTGATGGATTCCGCCGGCGTCATTTTCATTTGGGTTGCCGCCAGGGACAACACCATGGGCATGGACGCGGTGGGCGACGATCCGGGATTAAAGTCGGTAGCGAGCACCACCGCGAGACCAAGATCGATCATCGGCCGCGCTGCCGGATAATGAGGCGAGCCGAGGTTGTAGACCGACGCCGGCAGCAACACCGGCTGAACGTTGGCGGCAACCAGCGCTGCCAGGCCAGCCGTTCCGGTCCATTCCAGATGGTCGGCGGTGGCGGCCCCGAGTTCGGCCGCAAGGCACGCGCCCTGGTCGGGAGTGAATTGATCCGCGTGCAGGCGAATCCCCATCCCCAGGCGTTGCGCCGCCCGGAGGATGACGCGCGCTTTTTCTACCGGAAACACCGTGGGTTCGCAGAACACATCGCAAAACTCCGCGAGATGTTCTTCCGCAATCCGCGGCAGCATCTCTTCCACCACCAGGTCGACATAGGCGTCGAGCCGGCCGCGGTACTCGTCCGGGATCTCGTGCGCGCCCAGGAAGGTCGGCACGTAGCGGAGGCGCCCTTCGTTGCCCAGGCGCCGGATGACGCGCAGGATTTTCGCTTCCGCTTCGAGCGAGAGGCCGTAGCCCGACTTCGCTTCGATGGTGGTGGTGCCGCCGCGGAGGAACCATTCGCGATAGCGCCGCGCCAGGCCAAGCAACTCGTCTTCTCCCGCCTCGCGGGTGCGCCGCACGGTGGACCGTATGCCGCCTCCGCGCGCGGCGATTTCGGCATACGTCGCTCCCTCCGCGCGCTGCTCGAACTCATCGGCCCGGGTGCCCGCGAAGACGGGATGGGTGTGCGCATCGACGAAACCGGGAAGCACGATGCGCCCGCCGGCATCGACGATTTGCGCGGCCGGAGAGAGCAGCGGCTCGATGTCCGCGCGCCGCCCGACGGCTTGAATGCGTCCGTCGCGAACCAGCATGGCGCCATCGGGCACAATCGCGAGCTCGCGCATTTCCCGGCCGGTGCGCGCGCGCGGGGGCCCCGCCAGGGTCACCAGTTGGGCGGCATTCCAGAGGGCGAGCTCGCTCACGCCGGGTCCATCGGACGCGCGATATGGCGCGCCTTGGCGAACCGGATGGCCTCCTCGTAGCCGGCGTCGGCGTGGCGGATCACGCCCATTCCCGGGTCGGTGGTGAGCACGCGCTCCAGGCGCCGCTCGCTTTCCTCCGTGCCGTCGGCCACCACCACCATCCCCGCATGCTGCGAGTAGCCAATCCCCACGCCGCCGCCGTTATGGATGGAAACCCAGGAAGCGCCCGCCGCCGTGTTGAGCAGCGCGTTGAGCAGGGGCCAGTCGGCAATGGCGTCCGAGCCATCGCGCATGGCTTCCGTTTCGCGATAGGGCGATGCCACCGAGCCGGCATCCAGATGATCGCGGCCAATCACGATGGGCGCTTTGAGCTCGCCCGAAGCAACCAGGCGATTGATGGCGACGCCGAATTCCGCCCGCTCGCCGTAGCCCAGCCAGCAGATCCGGGCCGGCAATCCCTGGAAGCGGACGCGCTGGCGCGCCAGCGGCAGCCATCGCGCCAGCGTTTCGTCGTGCGGGAAAAGCTCCAGCGCCAGGCGGTCGGTGCGGTAGATGTCCTCGGGATCGCCCGAAAGCGCCACCCAGCGGAACGGGCCGCGGCCTTCGCAGAACAGCGGCCGTATGTATTCCGGCACGAAGCCCGGAATTTCGAAGGCGTCCGCCACCCCGGCCTTCTTGGCCTGGGTTCGTAGGTTGTTGCCGTAATCGAAGGTCACGGCGCCTTTCCTTTTGAGCGCCAGCATGGCCTCGACGTGAACGCCCATGGCCTCGAAGGACCGCGCCAGATACTCTTGCGGGTTGCGCGCGCGCAGGCCGCACGCCTCTTCCAGCGTCATCTTGTTGGGGACGTAACCGTTCAAGGGATCGTGCGCGCTGGTCTGGTCGGTCAGCACATCGGGGACGAAACCGCGCCGCGCCAGTTCGGGCAGCACGTCGGCGCAGTTGCCCACCAGCGCCACGGAGAGCGCCGTACGGCTTCGCTGTGCTTCCGCCAGCAGTTGCAGGGCGTCATCCAGATTGCGGGCCACGCGGTCGCAATAGCCGGTCTCCAGGCGCCGCTCGATGCGCTGCGGATCGACGTCGATGCCCAGGAAGCAGGCCCCGTTCATGGTGGCTGCCAGCGGCTGCGCGCCGCCCATCCCGCCCATGCCGCCGGACACCACGATCTTGCCCGCGAGCCCTCCGCCGAAATGCTTGCGTCCCAGCGACGCGAACGTCTCGTAGGTGCCCTGCACGATGCCCTGGCTGCCGATGTAGATCCACGAACCCGCGGTCATCTGGCCGTACATCGTCAGCCCCAGGTTTTCCAGGCGCGTGAACTCTTCGAAGTTCGACCAATGGCCCACCAGGTTGGAGTTGGCGATGAGCACCCGCGGCGCTTCCGGATGGGTGCGGAAGATGCCCACCGGCCGGCCCGATTGCACCATCAGGGTCTCGTCGTTTTCAAGCGATTCCAGCGAACGCACGATCGCGTGAAACGACGGCCAGTCGCGCGCCGCGCGCCCCCGTCCGCCATAAACGATCAACTCATCGGGCTTCTCGGCGACCTCCGGATCGAGGTTGTTGTGAATCATGCGCAAGGCCGCTTCCTGATGCCAGCCCTTGCAGCTCATGGCGCGCCCGCGCGGCGCCCGGATTGCGGTAGGAGTGAGACTCATGATGATGGCTCCGATGGCAATGATAGCGCGGTGAACTCCCCAGAGGCAGGCCGGGAGGGCCTACCCTACTCGCCAGCGCGCCACCAGGTCGCGGGCCGCGGCAGGCCATTCCGGAAAGAGAAACTGGAAGCCGGCGGCCAGCAGGCGGCCCGGCACAACGCGGCGGCTCTTGAGAACGAGTTCCGACTCGGTCCGCATCAGCCATGCGCCGGCCTCCATCATCCATCCCGCGGTGGGCAAGCCGATGTGGATGCCCCATGCTTCGCGCAGGGCGCGCATGAAATCGCCATTGGGAAGTGGGTTGGGAGAGGCAAAATTGACTACGCCGTCAAACTCCTCGCGGGCGATCAGCAGTTCGACTGCCCGGCAGAAATCGGCTTCATGAATCCAGGAAACAAACTGCGTGCCGCGCCCCTGCCTGCCGCCCAGGCCATGGCGGACCAGGCCCAGGAAGGCATCGAAGACCCCGCCCCGATCCGGGCTGAAAGTCATAGCGCTGCGTATGGCGACTTTACGAGTGAGCGGCGTAGCGGTCGAAAAAAACGCTTCTTCCCATCCCTTCGCCACGTCGATGGAAAAGTTCCAGGTGTCGGGAGCCCCCGGCTCGTTGCCGCCCAATTCGCCATCGGTCTCATTCATGGCGCGATCCAGGGCGTGCCGGTAGATGGTTGCCGTGCTGGCGTTCACCCAGAGTCGCGGAGCGCGGCGGAGGGACGCGACGACCTCATTCAACAGGCGCGTGCTGCGAATTCGCGATTCAAAGATGGAGCGCCGGTTTGCCGCGGTGTACCGGCAATTGACGCTCCGTCCCGCCAGGTTGATGCACACATCGCTCTGCTCGAGATCGGCAATCCAGCCGCCGGGCATGAGGCCATCCCACGGGACTACGCGCCACGGAGCGGACCGCGGGTTGCGGCTGAATACGGTAACCGCGTGTCCCCGCGCATGGAAATGGCGCGCCAGAATATGGCCCACCTGTCCGCTGCCGCCGGGTAGGACAATCTTCATGACAGGTACCTCCGCCAAGCCGTGGATTCGGCGATTTCCTTA
>JADGNR010000209.1 GCA_017883415.1 Bryobacteraceae bacterium
GACGGCTTCCGCGCTTTCGAGGTGTTGCAACGCTTCGATACCGTCGAGCGCGCGGTTGTTCGCGATTTCGAGCCTGCCCACGCTGGACAGCTGTTCGAGCCCGCTCAGGTCGTCGAGTCGCGGATTGTCGGAGACTGCGAGCGTTCCCGAAACACTGCGCACCCTCGCCAGCACGTCGAGGTCGGTCAAGTCCGAGCTCTGAATGCTCAGGTCGCCGACGACCGCGTCGCAGGCCGCGTACTTGGCGGCGTCGGCGGCGTTATGCACGGTTCCGCCGGTGCAGACGGTCGGGGTCGCCGCGCTGGCAGCGGGGGCCAAGTGAGCCGCGGGGGCCGCGCAGGCCGCTGCCGCGCTGCCGAGCAGAAGTGCCGTGAGAGAGACTGATCGACGTGCGCTGACGAACATGTGAAAACCCTTGTGTTGTGCTGCAGGGAGCCATTCCCTGCGCCTCGAACATCAGGTTCTGCACGCCGCGTGCCATTAGCCAGCCAACTCACTCGGCCACTGGGACATAAGCTCGGGCTTAACCAGCGATTTCCCAAAGGAGAGGCAAGAATCCCTCTATTTGGGATATTGGCCGTTCATGCCTCGCATGGGAACAGCAACCGGGATTCGGCGTCGGAAGCCACCGGTCAGCGGATGGTAATGGTACCCTCGGCATTGTCGAGGTTCATTTTCGCCAGTCCCGTGGAAACTCCCAGAACGTCCTCGACCCGCACCGTGACCACCCCGGAATGCGCGCCCTCGCGAATCCTGTATTTCACCGTGGCAATCGTGCCGTCCGCGATCGTCTTCTGCCCGCCGGCGAGAATACACATATACGCCGCGGCCGGACGCGCCTCGTTCTTCGAAACCGCACAGGTGATGGATTTTTCCGACGATTCTGCTGCGCCGCCTGTCCGGATATCGCTGGTCTCGACCATCAGCTCCGCGGGAGCACGCAAGGTCCATTGCAAGGCAACGGGGACTTTTCCCGCCGGCGACTTCAAGGTAATGAGAAACGTCCCCGCCGCCCCTCGGTCCGCGCTGGAAGCAGGTATCAGCAAAGATTGGGCACAAAGGGTGGACGACCAGAACACCAGAGAACCAAATTTCATCACACGAAATACTATACCCGATTGGTTGATCGCCGGGCGCGACATGATAGAGACATGAAATGGCCCCCGAATAGCAACGCAGAAGCCATATGGCCGCAGACTCAGCCGTGATGCCGTGGGTCCCGCTGATCCTTCTCGCGCTCAGCTTGGTCATATCTCCGTGCGGCAATGCCGCCGTCGTTTCGATTCCAGACCAGGTTGCCAACGCGGGCGCTACCATCGTCACCACCATAACGTTCTCTTCTGAAGGTCAGACGCTCAGTGGCGTCCAGTTTGACCTTCAATGGGACGCCGCGCTCGAGGTGCAAGCCACGGTTGGGACCCAGATCGGAATATCGGCAAAACTGCTCTATACGGCTTCGCCGACGCTGCATACTCTGCGATGCCTCATCATCGGCCTCAACCAGAGCATCCTGTCGGACGGTGACCTGCTAAAGACTTTCGTTGCGGTCAGCCCATTCGCGCCGGAAGGGGAGGTGCAGTTGACGCTTACGAATGCCGTCGCCGTGAGCCCGGATGGCAGTTCCGTTCCCTTGCGGGTCAACTCGGCCACCATTCAAATCCACTCCGGCGGCATAACCCAGGGACTGCCATCGCAGGCAGTTCTAAATGCCGCCAGTCTTCTTTTTGGTCCGGTGGCTCCCGGAGAGATCGTCACCCTGCTTGGTTCGATGGGCCCGGGCTACCTCCCCTCTCCGGAACCGGTTCTGTCCGTCAACGGGATCAAGGCGCCGGTTATCTACGCTGGCATGAATCAGATCAACGCCATCGTGCCATTCGACGTTGATCCGAGTGGGCCGGTTCATCTGGAATTGCGCAGCCAGGACCGGCTGGTTGCGCAGTGGTCGGTTCCCTGTGCAGCAACGGCGCCAGCCATGTTTACACAGACCGAGATGGGAGTCGGTCCAGGCGCCATTCTCAACCAGGATTACACCGTGAATTCGTATTCCAATCCTGCCGCTCCCGGATCGATCATCATGGTGTTCGGCACCGGTTTCGGGATCCTGAGCCGGGCTCTCGTGGACGGGCAGGTTGTTACCAAACCAGTCACGACTACCATTCCGGTAACCGCAATCATTGCGGGCCTGCCAGCCGAGGTCACTTATTCCGGCGCTGCGCCCACGCTCATCGCAGGAGTCTTCCAAATCAATGTCCGGATCCCAAAAGACGCGCTACCCGACCCGGCCGCACCCATTGTCCTGAAGAGTGGCGCCGCAGCTACGGCAGCCGGCGTAACCGTCTCCATCCAATGAGCCGGAAATGGTTATTGAAATGCCCCTGAAAGACACCGCCATGGCGCACTACTCCGTCATACGGATCGAGGAATGCGGGGATCACACCCTGATCGGAACAGTCAGCGGCCCTGGTATCGGGCCTTCGGGCACCGATTACTGGTTCCGGACACTGGATGAGGCCCGCTCTTTTGCAGAGAATCTCAATCTCTCGTATCGGGAAAGTAAACTCCTGGTTGAGACGCGCCACCGCCGCGCGAGCCGGCGTCGTCGAATATAGAAAATGGCCGCCGGGTGCCTGAACGCCCGGCGGCCATGCTTACCAACTCTGGTTTACCGCAACCGCGTCAGACCGATTGACCTCGGCGACGGCGGCGGGCAGTCGCCAAGAAGCCGGCTACCGTAACCAACAGCACGACGGCTGACGGTTCAGGAATAGGCGTTAAGAATTCCTGCACGTGTTTGCCCCCGTAACTGTCGTTCACCCACGTCAGATCGCCCGTAACCAGGGACCACCCCGCACCGGTGAAGGTCCCGTTCACAGCCGTTTGCGCGGCGGCCAGAGCGTGGTCAACATCCGCCCGGAATTGGCCTTGGCCAATGTCGTTGGTCAGCGTGACAATGTGGCTCGAATCTACGAACAGCTCCCAAGCCGCCACCTGATACATGATCATGGACGCGGTATCGCCCTGGGCCTGGAAAGCCTCGATCTGGGTGAATAGCCACGCCGCTTCCTTATATCGCGTATACGCATCGCCATAGCCCGCGACGGGAAACGAAACCTGCACGTTCGGATCATAGTGACCTCCGAACTGGGCGAAGCTCGTGACATTATCGGAATTGAGATCGCGAATATTCGCAACCCACGCGGTTGGAGGAGCAATTTCGTCGTTAAAGTCCAGACAGAACAGGGTGAGCCTAATTGCCGGGGTCTTGGACGTATCATCGACGTAATAAGGGCTGGTATAAAAGCCGGCCCAATTCGTTCCGTTGGGACCGTACCATGTCATCTGGTCAGCGCCTGCGTAGCCGGCGATGGCCACGAACAGAAGAAGTAGACGCAAGTTTTGTTTGAACATAAGTCGTCCTCGAGGTCCACAGGGCATTTTATGTTCCAAGCTCGAACCAGCTTATTTTTCATTCCATTGCATGCATTTTCTGGGGGCCGTCACAGGAAATTATCCGGGACAATCGCCGAATTCGCGGGACACTCCGAGGAAAGTACTAAGCTAAGCCAGACTGTAGTACTCGGCGGGGATTTGCTCTTCGGAGGTCTTGGGACTCGTGGGCACGGAGATCGCGGGCGTAAGACTTAGCGCAGGCGAGCGCGGAGTTGTAAAGCCCTCGGGATACCAGACGATTTCATAGATAAAATCGCCGAGGTGCAAAACGAAACCGAGCCGATCCGGCGCGGGGGCACGCTCGTCTTCGAAGATCATGCGGCGATAAGCATTCTGGGCGCCCTGATTCGCGTTTTGACACCTGACGAAGGCAAAGCGCACGGGTGTGGTGTCGCCCGGCGATGGCGCGGTGATCGTGCGCCCGATCCGGCTACCTAGCCCTTCCCGATCGGTGAAGCGGTACCAATAGACGCGCGCCGGCTTCAGACCGGCGGCCTGCACCCGGCAGGTCCAGTCGGACTCTCTAGACACGAGCGCGCGCGCCGTCGCCACCACGTTCCGGAAACCGTCGTCTTCGGAGATCTCAACCGTCAGAGTTTCTTCGCCGTGATCGGTTGAGAACGAGTGGCGAGTCCACAGCAGGACGCTGTTGGTGTCCGGATCTCCCGAGGCGACACCTTCGGGATAGAGCGCCCGGCGCTCCTGCCAGCGCACGCGAGACGGCTTTCCGATGGGCTCTTCCCACGCTGCGGAAGCACCGATGGCAGCGGCGATCCTGGCAAAGGTACGACGGGGCATGGGGGTCATGTCCGCTCCTTCGGGTCAGAATACCAGGAGAGGCCCCTGTCGGGATTCGATCGCGCAGGCGCCGGCCGATGGCGCGGCGAATGGCGCGGGGCGATGACTGCTTCTGCGGCGGGTTATTGCGCCGCCACGATCCGCAGCGGCCGGTCGAGTCTGAAGGTCAGCACACTTTCCACCGGCACCTTGATGGAACTGCCTTTGGTCACGATCTCGGTGACCACGCCGGCGCCGGCGCCCGATCCGGCTCCGATGGCGGCGCCCTTTCCGCCGCCGGCGATGGCGCCGATGATGGCTCCCACGGCCGCGCCCCCACCGGCGAATTCGCCAGTCCGCCTATTCACGCCCACCCCCTGCCTGCCGCGCTGGGCCAGATCGACCGTACTGAGTTGATAGCGCCGCCCGTCAATCGAAATCGTGTCCAGGTCCATCACCAAATCGGAACTGCCCTGGAACTGCCCGCCTTTCGATGCGGAACGGATGACGATCGCGGCGTTCGATCCGCGCGGGATCACCACGTTGCGATCTTCGTCGAGCACGTCCCGGGTGACTTCCGCCGCGAAAGTCTGGCCGCGGGCGGCCTTGGCGGAATCGATGGTCTCCTCGTTGCGCACCGAGATGGCCGTGCCCACCGGCAGCAGATAGGTCCTGGTGGTGATGGCCGATTCCGGCGGATGATAGTGCCCCTCGTGAGGCGGTTCGGACGGCGGGGCGGCCGGCGCCGAGGAACCTGCCGGCGCCGCAGGCGCTGCCCCGGCGGCCGGTGCTTCGCCATAGTCCACCGCCCGCACCTGGCTCATCGGGATGGTGCGCGTGACGTTGTCGTCTCCGGCCAGCTTGATTTCCGTGGCGGAACTCGCCAGCACGTTTCCCGTCACCGTCGTGCCATCGCGCATCAGAACCGAGGCGTGCGGCGCGGAACCCTTATTGGCGCAGGACGTGAGAAACAACACGGCGGTGAACGCCGTGAGAGCAAATCCCCGAACCATAATCACTGCCCTCCTGTGCCGAGGTTAACAAACTGCGGTCCGTGCGGCGTGGCGCGCTCGTTGCCGCCCGCGCGTTCAGGTCAGATGCCGGGCCAGAAACGGCAGGCCGCGTTTCCCCCAGAAGCTGTGCGGGCCGTCGAAGACCTCCTGCGCGGCCAGGTCCCCGGCGCCAAACACTTCGTAGACCTTCTTCACCCGCGCGAAGCTGGCGCGGCTGGCCGCAATGGGGAAGATTTTGTCTCGTTCGCCCGATTCGGCGAACAACGGCCGCGGCGCGATCAGGCCCGCCACGTCGTATAGCTCCGCCCAGTTCAGGATGCCCGGCACGTAGTTGTCGATGCAGTGCGAGAGGCTCAATATGCTGTCGCGAAACGTGTTCAGGTAACCGCTGATCATGGCGGCGCGGATACGCGGTTCGAGCGCGGCGGCAAATGTGGTGACGGTCCCGCCGCCCGAGATTCCCAGGCAGCCCACGCGGCCGGCGTCCAGATCTTGGCGCGTTTCGATCCAATCGACGGCCCGCATCACGTCGTAAACACGCCAGCCGATCATGGTCTGGCCGAGCAGCAGCGCGGCGCCCGCCACCGGCTGGCAGGCCGTCGCTTTGAGTCCCTCTTTCGTGGTCACAGGATCGCGCCGGCAGCCGAACGCCATCGGCTCCAGGGCCACCGCGGCCATGCCGTGCTCCACCACCTGGATGGCGAAATCGTAGGCGTAATCTTCCTTCACGGTGCGGTCGCGGCCCTGCTCGTCGATGCCCACGATGTCGTCCACGCCGCGTCCGTGGCCCGGCAGGCAGATCACCGGGGCGTGCGGAGCCGCGGCCGCTTTGGGCGTGAGCAGGTATCCCAACACCCACGCTCCGGGACGGCTTAGGAAGACAAACTTTTCCCTGCGGTATGCGGGAAACTCGCGGACTTCGAGCGTCCGCGCCTGCAGCGGCGGGTGCCCGGCGGGAAAGCCGCCCAGCAGTTCGGCGATCTTCCCGCGCAGCCCTTTCTGCCACTGTTCGGCCTGCTCGCGGCTCTGCGCGCGGAAAGTCATGCGGAGCGGCGCCGCTTCATACAGCGCGCGGGTGAAGCGCACGGGATCGAAGCCCGCCATGTCCACCTTGCTTTCGAAGCCATCGAGGGGCCCGGCGTACTTCGCGGTGTCGCCTCGCGCCGGCCGGCTGCGCAGCAACGCCGCGCCGGCCATGGCAACCTTGCCCAGATCGCGTCGCGTCATGCCCGCATGATACCGCGCACCGCTGGGCGGCTATACAATGTGAGATTCATGCCAAGACAACTGGTGGAGTGTGTTCCGAATTTCTCCGAAGGGCGCGATGCCGCCAAGATCGATGCCATCGTCCAGACCGTTCTTTCGGTGCCCGCGGTGGCCCTGCTCGACCGCGAGTCGGACGCCGATCACAATCGGTGCGTCCTGACCTTCGTCGGCGAGCCGGCCGCGGTAGCCGACGCCGCTTTCCGCGCGGTCGAAAAAGCCGTGTCGCTGATCGACCTGACCAAACAGCAGGGCGCGCACCCGCGCATCGGCGCGGCCGACGTGGTGCCCTTCATTCCCATCGAGGGCGTCACGCTGGAGGACTGCGTCAAGCTGGCCGAGCGGGTGGGCAACGAGATCTGGAACCGGCTCAAAGTGCCGGTGTACCTCTATGAGGCGGCGGCCCGGCGGCCCGATCGCGTGAACCTGGAAAACATCAGGCGGGGCCAGTTCGAGGCGGTCGTGAAGGAAATGGGCGTGGTGGCCGACCGCAACCCCGATATCGGCGACCCGGTCTGCCATCCGACCGCGGGCGCCACGGTGGTGGGCGCGCGCAAATTCCTGATCGCTTACAACGTCAATCTGGGCACCGCCGATGTCGGCATCGCCAAGAAGATTGCCAAGACGATTCGCTTTTCCTCGGGCGGGTTTCGCTACGTGAAGTCGATGGGGGTGACGCTGGCCTCGCGCAACCTGGCGCAGGTCTCGATCAACCTGACCGATTTCGAGCAGACGCCCATGCACCTGGTTTACGAAACCGTGCGCCGCGAGGCGGAGCGCTACGGCGTGCCCGTGGTGGGCAGCGAGATCGTGGGGCTGATTCCGAAGAAGGCCATCGAAATGTCGGCGGAATATTTCCTGCGCTACGAGAATTTCCGGCCGGAGCTGGTATTGGAGAACCGTATTGCCGAGGCCATGGCGGCGCGCGGCGGCTTGCCGGAGTTCCTGGATGCGCTGGCCGCACCCACGGCGACTCCCGGCGGCGGCAGCGCTTCGGCGGCGGCGGCGGCCATGGCGGCCGCGCTGGGCGCCATGGTGACCCGGCTGGCCAAGCAGGACAGCAGTGCTTTCGAGGACGACCGGCGCTTTTTCACCGACGCGGTGGAGCGCGATTCGGCGGCGTTTCAGCGGGTGATGGCGGCGTACAAACGTCCCAAGGAGGAGCGCGGCCCCTTCGTGGAAGAGGCGCTGCACGGCGCGGCGGAAGTTCCCCTCGAAGTGCTGGAACGCGCCGCGGCCATGGAGTCGCGCCTCGCTAGCCTGCAAATTCCGGCGAAGTTCGGCTCCGACCTGGCCGTGGCCAAGGC
Organism: Bryobacteraceae bacterium; assembly: GCA_017883415.1. Classification (GTDB taxonomy): domain Bacteria; phylum Acidobacteriota; class Terriglobia; order Bryobacterales; family Bryobacteraceae; genus JADGNR01. The sequence goes on from JADGNR010000209.1 coordinate 7,811, forward strand.
GCTCACGGTGGCGGCCAAGGCCGGGGTGCTGGAAAACGTGCGCATCAATCTGGACTCCATCGCGGACGAGGCTTTTAAGGCTTCGGTGCAGCGCCGCCTGGCCGTGTTGCCGGTGTAGGCGGGACGACCCCTCCGATCTGAACGCGTTCAAAATAGTGGTTGACAGCCGCCTCCTGGGCGCGTATTCTATTCTTGAACGCGTTCAATTCTATGCCATCCACGCCAGCGACACCCAAGGCGGAAGAGACGGGGCTCCGGATTCTGGAGGCCGCGCTCGAACTATTCCGGCAGGAGGGCTTCGACACCGCGACCATGCGGGACATTGCGCAGAAGGCCGGGGTCGCGACCGGCGCGGCCTACTACTACTACCCGTCCAAAGACGCCATCGTCATGGAGTTCTACCAGCGCTCCTGCGCGGAGATGCAGCCGAAGATCGCGGCGGCCCTGGAACAGGTGCCCGGCCTGGAAAACCGAATGCGCGAGTTGATTCGCGTCAAACTCGCCCACTTCGCGCCCAACCGGGGCGTCCTGCGCGCGCTGCTGCGCAACGGCGCGGACCCCCGGCATCCTCTCTCGCCGTTCAGCCCGCAAACCAGGGAGATTCGGGACATCGACGTCGCCTGGTTTCGCCGCATTCTGGCCGATTGCGGTGTGCGGATTCCGCGCGATCTCGAACCGCATTTGCCCGTCGCGCTGTGGTTCTTTCAGATGGGCGTGATTTATTTCTGGGTGATCGACGATTCGCCGAATCAAGCCAGGACCGCGCGGCTGCTCGATCTGGGGGCAAAGAGCGTGGTCACTCTGATCCGCGTGTCGGCACTGCCCCTCATGCGGCCTTTGCGAAAAACCGCGCTCGAACTGATCGGCGTCGTGAAGGGAGACCAGGCGTGAACACAACGGCGCGCGGCATCATCGGGTTCCTGGTCTTTGCCTTGCTGGCTATGGGGGGAGTCTTGCTCACCCGCCGCGGCATTTACGGGTTGACGATCTTCGTCCTGCTGCCCGCAATTGTGGGCGGGCTCGCAACCTGGATCTTTCGCCCGGCGACCGGGGGCCGCGCCGCGTCATCCGGCGCGCTCACGGTGCTGGTGGCCCTTTGTGCGTTGCTGGGTCTGGGATTCGAAGGAGTGATCTGCCTCCTGATGGCTTCGCCCCTCGCCTTGCCGCTGGGCGCGCTGGGCGGCTGGCTGGTGTACCGCGCCCAATCCTCCAGCGCCACCGCACGAGGCGGCATCGCGATGTTGCTGCTGTTGCCACCCGCCGGCCTCACCTGGGACACGCACGCCCAACCGCCGGTGTTCGAGGTGCGTACGGCCATCACGATCGCGGCCTCGCCGGAGCAGGTCTGGCAACGCGTGGTGACTTTTTCGGAATTGCCGGAACCACGGGAGTGGTACTTTCGCGCCGGGCTGGCGTATCCGAAACGGGCCCGCATCGTAGGATCCGGCGCCGGCGCGACGCGCTACTGCGAATTCTCCACCGGACCGGTGGTGGAGCCGATCGAAGTCTGGGACCAGCCGCGCCTGCTGCGGTTCCGCGTCACGGAGAACCCGGCGCCCATGCGCGAGTGGAGCCCTTATGCCGACGTGGTGCCTAAACATTTGCATGGATACCTGGTTTCCCGGCAGGGCCAGTTTCGCCTCACGCGATTGCCCGCCAACCACACGCTGCTGGAAGGAACGAGTTGGTACCAGCACGGCCTGTGGCCCGCGGAGTACTGGCGCTGGTGGTCGGACGCGATTATTCATCGCGTCCACTGGCGCGTGTTCAACCAAATCAAGACACTGGCGGAAGCGGACGCACGTCAGTAAGGGTGATCCCATGGTGACCCTGCAAGACCGGACGACGATTCGTGCGCCGATCGAACGATGTTTCGATCTCGCACGGAGCGTGGAAGTACACCTCGCCGGAAACGTCCACTGCGGAGAAACGGCGATGGCGAAGGCCGGAGTCACCTCCGGGCTGGTCGGCCTGGGACAGCGCGTTACCTGGCGAGCGAAGCACTTTTGGGTCTGGCAGAATCTCACCAGCCAGATCACGGCGATGGATCGGCCGACCTACTTTCAGGACACCATGATCCACGGCATCTTCC
>JADGNR010000210.1 GCA_017883415.1 Bryobacteraceae bacterium
CGATCAGGGTGTGATTGGTGCTCAACTGGTAATCCACGCGCGGGGCGATGGTCATGCGCGTATTGGGCGTGACTACGGCCTGGTTGAACGTGGTGACGGCCAGCGTGCGGGGATCGAGAAACGTGGCCAGCACGGCGGCGTTATCGGCGATGTCCCGCCGGTTGAAGTCGAAGAAGAAGGAGGACCGTTTATTGATGGGGCCGCCGAGGTTGGCGCTGACCATACGGTTGGAGAAATCCGGCTTGTTGTCGACAAAGGGATTGCGCGAGTTGAACACCGCGTTGCTGTCGTTCAGGCCAACGGCGCCGCGGTACCGGTCGGTGCCGGGCTTGGTGAGGATTTCGATGCGTCCGAAGCCCAGCTTGTCGAACTCCGCGGAGAAGGGATTCTGGTTGATGCGGATCTCGCGGATGGATTCCTTGGGCGGCAATTGGCCGCCGCTGAAGCCGTCGATGTAGATGGAGCCGCCATTGGGTCCGGCGCCGGGGCCGGCCAGCGCCTGCAGGGCATCGGCCAGATCGTCGGGATCGTCGGGGAGCGCCGCGAGGTCGTCGCCCTTGATTACCAGCGCGGTGGCGTTATTATCCGGCTCCACGCTAAGGGCCGGCCCGGCTTCGCCCTTCACGGTGACTTCCTGTTTCTCGGTGCTGATGACCATTTGAATGGAAAGCTGCACGGCGCCGCCCGCGTTCACGATCACCGGTTTCTCCACGGCGGTGAATCCCGGGAACGTGGCCGTGACCGTGTATTGCCCCGGCGCCAGGCCGACAAACGTGTAACTGCCATCGGCCCCGGTGTGCGCGGCCTTCTGCACGCCATTGCCCGAAAGAGACACCGATGCGCCGGGAAGGATGGCGCCCGAATCGTCCGTCAGGCTGCCCTTTATGGTTCCGCTGGTCTGCTGTGCCCCGGCGGTGCAAAATAAGAATGCGGCCGCCAGAAGCAAGAACATCATTTTCCTCAAGTAGAATGCTCCCCTCATTTTTTACTATATGCACGAGTGCGCGCAGGACTGCTATTGACCATCGCCGGGACCTCCGCCGCCCAGGTTCCACCCGCTCATGATGTCGCGCGTGGCATTGGGCGAGGCCGTCAACAGCGGTTCCACTCCCGCCAGCAGAGTGATCACGGTCACCCGCGTCGGGTCGCTGCCCAGGGTGGTGGAGATCATGACGGCATCGTGCGGCTTCAATTCGGTCAGCGGCAGGGGCGGCAGACGATCCAGAATCTGGCCGATATCGCCGCCTGAGCTACGGCCGGATCCACCGGCGCCGCCGGATCCACCGGCACCGCCGGATCCACCGGCACCGCCCGGCGAGCCCGCACCGCCCCGGTTCATCGCGGCGGGCGCCTGGCCGGCGCTTTCCCCGCCGCGGCCCCGGCCGGCGCCAAACCTCCGCGCCAGCATGGCGGCCATCTGAGGGTCCAGTTTCCGCATGGCCGAATCGGCATCCACGCGGAGCGTCAGTGGCTTCCTGGTCGCCAGGTCGGTGACTTTCAGTTCCCCCGCCGCCCCGTCCACGGAGATAATCGTAGCCGCGATCTGGCGGAAGGTGCCGAAGACGATGCTCTCCGCCTTGATGGTGGCGCCATCGTCGCTCTTGTCGCCCAACACGCGCACCTGGTCTCCGATCTTGATTTCCCCGAAAGAACTGGGCTTGGAATCGCTGAACTTCGCCGAATCCGGAGAGTAGCGGTGGTAAGCGGTTTTGTCGGAGGGCTGCACGGTGACCGCCTTCTGGCCGACCTTCAAGGCGATCGTCTTCGCCGCCGGGTCGAGCGCGCTCACCATGCCGGTGGCGCCCCGCTTCTGCCAGTCCTGCTGCTCGCCCTTTGCGATCCCCGCCAGATCCGCCCTGGTCCGGACCACCAGCGAGGTGGCCTCGATCGTTTTCTGATCGGGAAGCCCCCGGTAAATGGCCACCACGCGGTCCCCTGGGCCAAGATCGGAGAGGGCCATCCTGGTCCCTTTCTGCATGTCCGTTTCACCGGGCGCGATATGCACGATGAGGGTTTTCGCGTTGGTCGCGACCACCACCGGCTTACCCATATCGGTGGTCACGGAAACCTGGTTGTCCGGCACATTGATGGCGGTGACCGTGCCGGCCACCTGGCTGCGCGGGGCGGCCGGTTGGGTTTGTGCCCAAACGCCGCTCCAGACCGGTATCAAGACAGCGAAACTTCTGATGGCGGATGACTTCATCATCACTCCCCTCGCGATGGGGCTTTGATGACAGGGCGCACTCCGGACCGGGGAGGTTACGCGGATTGGGTCCGCAACTTCAGGGTCCTGGAGAAACAGGTGTTACTCTGTACAAGGCCGACCGCCGCACCACGGGCCCCCCGGTCCTTTTTAGTGCGCGCGATTTTCCCCCTTAATTCATTTCGAGTTCCCACCTTGCTGCCAGCCGCGGGCGGTTGCCCGGGGCGAGCACTCGACCTGTGGCGTCTCACTACAGTATCAAAAGATTTTAAGGCCTTTAACTGCTTGAATGCGAAAGCCATTTGGTGTATATCTTGCTCATCGGTTCTAATTATTCGGCTGTACTAAGGAGGCAGACATGAAAAAGTGTGCGTCGTTGGCGATCGCGGTCGTGCTGCTGCCCGGGATTCTCCCGGCACAGCATCGCTATGGGAGCCCGCCTCGCGGGCCGGAACGGGCCGGGAACATCTCGCGCGTCATCGCGGACTGCGAGGCCCGCACCAACGAGTTCAAGAGATCGCTACGAATGGCGCTGGACCGCAGTTCGTTGAACAACACCAGGCGTGAGGATGAACTGAATCGGGATGCCAGCCGGTTGGAACAGGCGATGAACCGGGTTCGCGAGTCCTGGAACCGGGAGCATGACCCTCCCCGGACGCGCCGCTCGGTGGGGGACGCCATTGCCGTGGGCCAGAGTATCAACCGAACCATGGTCCGGCGGCGGCTCAATCCCGATGTCCAGCGGCAATGGGACATCGTGCGCGGAGAACTGAACCGTCTGGCCGAAGTGTTCGAACTTCCGAAAATACGCTGGTGAGCGCCATGCGACCCACAATTCTTGCCGCAGTCTTGATCGCAGGGGCAGTACCGGCCTCCCTCGAAGCCGCGCCCGGGGGAAGCCGGAGGGTGGATATCGAACAGCAACTGCAATCGCAGTATCCGCCCACGAAACTGGCCGGCGACAAGCTCCGGATCGCCCAACCCGGCTCGGTCCTGCTGGTGCAAATGAGCGGCATGTTCGCGAGTCCGCTGAATGAGTTTGCCTTCACCAACAGCTACAAGGACGGGCGGATCAAGCGCTCCGCCGCCAGCGCTCTGATTCACGACGCGAAGACGTCGCGGGAGCTGGAGGTGGGAGAAAAAGTGTATTTGCTGAAGACCGAGGTCAAGGATTCCGGCATCGTCTTCAGCCTGCAGTCGTGCATCGCCTGCGATGGGTCCGAGGTGGATCAGGTACAAATGGCCTACCGGGCGTCGCTGACCTTCCAATTTCCGAAGGGGTATTTGGAGACCACTGATTTCGCCCAGATCCAGCGGACGATCGGCCAGGTATTCACCTTCGCCGACCGTGGGAACCCCAGCGCGCAGCCGGGCATGGATCCGCCCGCGCCCCAGGCCGCGCCGCCCGAACCGCAGCCAAAAGCCATGCCGCAGGCAGAACCCGCGAAGATCGCTCTTGGACAAACCATCGACGAGGTGACGGCCAGTCTGGGTCAACCCGACAAGGTGGTGGATCTGGGGGGCAAGAAGATCTACATTTACCGGGACCTGAAGATCACGTTTCTAGACGGTAAGGTCTCGGATGTCCAGTAAACTTACCAACGATTATGACCACCCATGGGAGAACTGCAATGAATATCCTTCGAGTCAATAGAGCCCTTGGCCGTACGTGGATCGGGGCAGCCGTTGTCATTCTGCTGCTCGCATGCTCCGCCATGGTTCACGCCCAAGACGGGAAAGATAAGAAGAAGAGGGACGAAGCGACTCCGCCGGCCGCCGCTCGCCGCGGCCCCCAGTCCCGCGGCGCGGCCACTCCAAGTGGTCAGACCACGCAGCAGAATACGGCCCGTCCCAACCGTCCCGACGCGGGCCAGCACACTCCGCAAAATACAACCCGGCCCAACCGCCCCGACGCGGGCCAGAGCGCTCCGCAGAATACAACCCGGCCCAACCGCCCCGACGCGGGCCAGAACGCTCCGCAGAATGCGGCCCGGCCCAACCGCCCCGACGCGGGCCAGAACGCTCCGCAGAATGCGGTCCGGCCCAACCGTCCCGACGCGGGCCAGAACGCTCCGGTGTATACAGGCCGTCCGGATCGCCCGAATACCAACCAACCCGGCCGGGACCAGAGCCGCCCCGGCTTTCAGAATCCCGGCCAGAACGCACGCCAGAACCCAGACCAGCGTCGGCCGGATTCACACCTCGGAGGCCCGCGGCCGCAGGCCGTCCGCACCTCCAACGGCGGAATGGTACGCAGGGATGCCGGCGGCGAAATCCGCCAGGTACACACGCCGGGCGGAGCGGTGATCACTCATCGGTCGAACGGCACGCGGCACATTGAGATGGCGCGTCCCGGCAACCGGATGATCGTCACCAACTCCCACGGGCGCGGCGGTTATATCCAGCGGCCGCTGATGGGGTCCAACCGGCAGTATATTCAGCGGACCTACTCCGTCCACGGCGTAGCGTATGCGCGGGTCTATCGGCCGGTGACCTTCCGGGGAGTGTCCATGCACATCTATACGCCGATGCACTACTACCGGCCCGGATTCTACTCGTACTTCTATAACCCGTGGGCCAGGCCAATCTACTATGACTGGGCATGGTCCGGCAGTCCCTGGTACGGCTACTACAGAGGCTACTTCACGCCCTATCCGTCCTACGCGAGCCCGACCCTCTGGTTGACCGACTACCTGATCGGATCGATGTTAGAGCACGCTTACGAGGCGCGGGCGGAGAGCGCCGGTTTCGTCGCTGGCGGCCAGGTCGGTATTACTCCGGATGTGAAGCAGGCGATTGCCGATGAAGTCCGCCGGCAGCTCGATCTGGAACGGTCCGAAGGCCAATCGCAGAATGCGGCCTACGGCGACGGTCTGCCCATGTTTTCCGACAACGCCCGCCATGTCTTTGTGGTCTCCGATGCCCTGGAAGTGAGCTCCAGCGGGGGGGCTTGCATGATCTCCGAAGGCGATGTGCTGCAACTCTACGGTGCACCACCCGCGACCGCGGCGAACGCGGATGTGGTAGTGCTGGCCAGTAAGGGTCTGGACTGCCGCCGGGGCAGTATCGCTTCGGTGCCCATCGAGAACCTACAGGAGATGCAGAATGATATGCGCGCGACCATCGACCAGGGTTTGGCCGACTTCCAGGCCCGCCACGGCAAGGGTGGACTGCCCGCATTGCCTCCTTCGGCCGCGGGCGCGGTGGATGCGTCCTTCGCCGCCAGCGTGACTCCCGATGCGAACGTCGCCGGCGAACTTACCCAAGCAGCGCAGGAAGCCGACCAGACGGAGCAGGATGTGGTCAACCAGGCGAACACCACGGGAGGTTCCACCGGGCCGGTAACGATCTCCTACGGCCAGACCATCGAAGAGGTGATCGCGATCCTGAGCCAGCCGGAGAAGGTGGTGGATCTCGGAGCAAAGAAGATCTACGTGTACAAGGACATGAAAATTACCTTCACGGATGGGAAGGTAACCGACGTGCAGTAAGTGACCGGCCATTGGGGGGTTGTGCCTTGGGGCGAAACCGCTCCCTCACAGTCGCGGCTCCCATCGGAGCCGGGAGCCCCGCCGGCTAACGGGTCCGCCGTCTTCACGCCGTGGGAGAGAGATCTCTTTTCCACACACTGCGCAACGCGGCGAGCGTGATGGGCAGAGCGCCGGCGAAGAGGAAGACCAGATCCCCCACCATGCGCAGCCATTCCAGCTTGTGGTAGGCGCCGCCCATGAGGAATGTCAGGCGGCGCGCGTGCCAATACCCGTTGGCGATGGAATCCCAGAGCTGGATTACTCCTCCGGGGAACAGATCCAGGACGATCATGAGCGAGAGGCCCACGTTAGCGCCCCAGAAGCCCACCCGGACGAGTTTCTCCGTCTCCTTCCATATGCCGTCGGATTGCATGGCCCTCAAGCAGAAGACCAGGACCGCCAGGGCCAGCATCCCAAAGACGCCAAACAGCGCGGCGTGTCCGTGATTGGGAGTGAGCGTCGTGCCCACCTCGAAGTAGGACACGATCGGCAGGTTGATCAGGAAACCGAAGATCCCCGCGCCGACGAAGTTCCAGACTCCCACGGCCATGAGGAAGTAGATGGACCACTTCTGGCCCCAGGCCAGATCCTGGCCGCACTCGGAACACTGCGCCTTCCTCAGCTTGATGAAATCCCAGGCATCCAGAGTCAGAAGCGTTAGCGGCACAACTTCCAGAGCGGAAAAGCACGACGCCAGGCCCATGTTGAGCGTGCCCTGGCCGGTAAAATACCAATGGTGGCCGGTGCCGACGATGCCGCCGCTGAGATACAGGATGGCATCCAGATAGATCAGGCGCGTGGCGGTCTTGGTGGTGACCACGCCCATCTGGTGGAACATGATGGCCACCAGCACCGTCGCGAAGAGTTCGAAGAATCCCTCCACCCAAAGATGGATGATCCAGAAGCGCCAGTTGTCGATCACGGCGAAGTTGGTGTGCGGGCCATAGAAAAGGGCGGGCAGGTAAAAGACCGGGATGGCCACGGCCGCGTACAGAAACAGCGAGGACAGTTCGCGCTTGGCAGGGCTCTTGAAGGCAGGCCGGAGCGCCCGAAACATCAGAAACAGCCAGAAGAGGAGGCCCACTGCCAGCAGGTACTGCCAGATCCGCCCGAGGTCCAGGTATTCGGAACCCTGGTGACCGAACCAGAACCACAGTGACCCCAGCTTGCCGTTGATGCCGAGGGACTCGCCTGCCAGGCTGCCGACGACGACCACCACCAACGCCCCGAGGAGGGCATAAACGCCGCTCCTCTGGTGTCTGGGTTCCTCGCCACCGACCCACGACGCCAGGAAAAGGCCGCCGCCCACCCAGGCCGTCGCGATCCAGAAGATGGCGAGTTGGAGATGCCAGGTACGCGCCAGATTGTAGGGCAGCCAGCGGGTGAGATCCAGCCCGTAAAATGCGCCTGTCTCCACCCGATAGTGGGCGAGCACGCCCCCCACGAACGATTGCGCCAGGAACAGGAGGGCCACGATGCCGAAGAACCATCCCGTAGCCCACTGGCTGGGCGTGAGCTTCAAAGCAGGGGGAGCGGAGTGCATCAAATGGGCGCCAGCGCCCTCGCCCTTCCAGCCCAAGTAGTCGAACTTGCCGACGACGAAGAGGACCAGGCCCAGGCCTGACAGGAGGGTGATGAGACTCATGGCGCTCCAGACATACGCCTCGGTGGAGGGGCGGTTTCCCGCCATGGGCTCGTAGGGCCAGTTGTTGGTGAATGAGTAATCCTTCCCAGGGCGATTCGCCGTGGTGGCCCAGGCCGCCCAAGCGAAGTAGGCGGTGAGAGCTTTAAGCTCCGCCGGGTTCCGAATATAGTTGGCGGGCAGCCCGGGAGCGGCGTCCTTTCTGGTGAAGTACTCGCTCCATTCGGGAAGTTGTGTGCGGTAGGCAGCCACCTCGCCCGGCGAGAGCCGGAGAGTGCGCGAGGCTGGTTGGTACCGGTTTTCCTTAAGCACCGCCACCGTCCGCGCAGATACGACGCTCTGCTGGTCCGGCGAGAGCTGCGCAAAGAGTGGGCCATACTTTTCGGTCGCGATCGTGTCCCGGGTTACTTCGCCGAGTCTATGCAGGTACTCCGCACTGTAGTCAGGGCCCAGGTAAGCACCATGGCCCCACAAGCTCCCGTGCTCCATGAGGCCGTACTTGAGGAAGACCTCCTGGCCCATTTGGATTTCGGCTCCGGTGAACACCACCACTCCCGTTTCATCCAAGGCCTGCTCGGGGATGGGTGGAGCGTTGGTGTAGGTCCGGACCGTGACCAAGGACAGCACCGAAAAACCAGCGACCATCACCAGGATGGCGGAGTGTCGCCACCAGGGAGAGAGACTCGTAGCGTCGGCAGCCATGTCGATCATGATAGGCCGTTTTCAATTCTCCCGGGCGTGGGTTACCCTGCTAAGGAAGGTGGCGCTTCAGGCGCTTCTCCGGATGGTTCGGCGCTCGACTTCGCGGCGCATCATCGTCACCAGGCGGCGCAGGCCGCGCGGCCAGTGGGGGAACAGGTCGACATACTGCAACTCCCGTTGAATGGATCGCGGGACACGGCAGTTGTCCAGCCGCAGCGGGACCACGAAAATCTCATCCAGCGGGATTTGCCGGGCGCAGTCGAGCGCATAGCGGATTTCCGCCTGGAAGCCGCCTTTCTTGATCACCGAGTTTTGCGAGAAACAGGGCGCGAAAAAAGCCGAGTTTTCGATGGCGCCTTCGATGGCGCGCGGCCAGTTCTGGCCCGGAAGCAGTTTGCGCGCGTCCATCCAGGGGCTGAACCCGGCCGCCTCCAGGTCCTGGTACAGCCGCTCGGCCGATGCCGCATCCTCCTTCACATGGGCGATGAAGACCTGCGGCGGGCTGGGTTCGAAACGGAAGCCGCACCAGCAGGGATCGGGAACAAACGAACCCAATCCGTCGATTTCCACGGTTTTGCCCGCCGCCACGCCGCGGACCACGATCTGCACCAATTGGTCAGAGTCGGAAGACTCAGCCACGTTTGCCTCGTTCGGCCTCAAACGCCACCTGCCCGTCCGGACCGTGGATGAATTTGCCCAAACCCGGCAGCGGGGCTTCCTTGCCGCGGCGCAAATGCGCGAGGATCTGGCGCACCATGCGGTCCAGACGGTCCGCCGCCTCGGCACGGCTCACACCCGATTTCCGGGCCATGCGGCGTGCAATATCCGGCTTTTTCATCTCCAAGTTCACTGTAGCAATGCGACTTGCCGGCACCGCCCCGGCAAGCCCTCCCATCGGTGTTTAAGCTATTGAAATGAAAAGCCGCCTTCGCACCCAAAAATATGCCGGCCCTTGGTGATCGCCACATGAACTGATTTTAATTGGGGATTAAGGGATGTTTCATGTGCAGTCCGCTATCATGGCCCCAGACGAATAAAATCGTCGCCCATCCAAAGGAGAAACCACAAATGAAGAAACTGATGACGCTGATGCTTGGTCTGGCCCTGTCTCTCGGCTGCGTGTCCGTGTTCGCGCAGGAGAAGGAAGCCCCGAAGAAAGCCACCAAGAAGAAGTCCACCAAGAAAAAGTCCGCCCCGAAGAAGGAAGAAGAGAAAAAGGGCGGAACGACCAACTAGTCGTTTCCACGAAAAAAGTCGCTGGGAAGCCGCGTAGCGCTATGGACCTGCGCGGCAGTTCCAGTGTCAGTCATTCTCCCCGCATTCCCCCCCATTCCCTTCCCTGTAATTCCGACCAGCGCCACCAGTGCCCGCTTCTGCCCGCGGTGGGGCGCCGACGTCGGAACCTTCGGCTGGAGTTGTCGTTGGTACGGCGCGCCGGCATGGTGCACGCCGCGGATCGACTCCACGTAACCTCTTCGAAGGAAGCGCGTCCTGTAGTCGACGCCCGTTAGCGAGGGGAGTGTGATGAAGTCATCAGGCATCGTCAGTTTCGCTATCCTGATACCGATCTGGAGCGGAGCCTGGGCGCAGAGCCAGCCGGCCGCGCCGCGCAGCCAGGTGGCCGGCACGGTCACCGCCATCAATGCACCGGACAACCAGGTTTCCGTGACCACCGACATGGGTAAGCCAGTCGTGGTCTCGACCAACGCGAAAACCATCATCGTGCACATAGCGGCCGGCGAAACGGACCTGAAGAAGGGGACCAGGATGGCCCTCTCCGATCTCGCCGCCGGGGACCGCGTCGTGGCCATTTACC
>JADGNR010000498.1 GCA_017883415.1 Bryobacteraceae bacterium
ATTCCATGATCATCTTGATTTTATACCGGTTAACCGGTTTACAACTGTGCAATTTACGTAAGAATTGTGTGAGGATCGGCGACTCCCTGGCAGGCCCTGGGATTTCGGCCGCGGGAGCCGTCCGCACCCCGAAACGGATGTCGTTCACGCCGTTCCCGGCGCACTGCGGGAGCGCGCCGCAACTCCTGCTGGAACGCCTGGCCGCCCGTACTGGTATTTTTTCACCGGTCAATTACCTGATTGTTGGGATTCATCGCGACGGGCCGGCGTTGTTAACTAAATAAGAGAGGTCCACGCATGTTTGAAGGTTTGTTACAGCCGATGCACTTGCTAATCATCATGGCCATTGCCATGTTGTTCTTCGGTCCGAAGAAACTCCCCGAACTGGGCAAAGGCCTGGCTCAAGGCATACGGGGCTTCAAGGACTCCCTGAAGGACGTCAGCCCCGACGACTCGCAGAAAAGCTAGCTTGTCCGTTTGTTCCTGACGCCCACCTGACTCCACGGAACCCTTTTGGGGGCCCGCGGACTGTTCTAGCGCGCTACGCGAAAGTCCGCGGCCCACGGCCCAGAACGCGGCTTTCGCGCCGGCGAGCGCCCGTCCGGCTCCATTCCACTTGCCTTCATCCTCCCGCACCGCATCTATCGCCGCCATTTGGCCCCCACTGATGTCCGATCGCCTGCCGCCGCCGGAACCGCGTGCCGGCGCGCGATAGAATAGGAACCAGCAGAGAGTCCGCATGGCAAGCCTCCCTAAAATCGGAAACGTCACTTACCAGGAATGGCTCACAATGCCGGTCGTGCAGGATGGCCGGGAAGAAGTCGTAGACGGTGAGATTCGTATCATGCCCCCCAACAAATCGGTTCATGTCCGCATCGTTTCACGACTTGTGGCGGCTCTCCAGCGCCAATTGGATCCATCCCAAGTGGAAGTGTTCTCTGGAAGCTTCGGGCTGGTGATTCGCCAGGAGCCGCTAACCTGCCGCGAACCGGACGTGGCCGTCTTCGAACGGGCCACGTGGGTCGAGATCGATGGTTACTACCACTCCGCGCCGCAACTCGTCATCGAAGTGCTCTCGCCCTCCGAATCGCGCAAAGAGATCGGCGAGAAATTGCGCGATTACGAAAGCATCGGCGCCCCGGAAGTGTGGCTGGTCAGCCCCGAGGCCGCCACCGTCGAAGTCCTGGCGCTCGCCGACGGGCGCCTGGCACGCGCCGCCATTCTGGCCGAGGGCGCGTTGCGGCCCCGCCGGTTCCCTCACGTCGAAATCCAAGTTGCCGCGATCTGGCCCGACTGATGTTCCGCTTCACGGTAATCCTGCTGTGCGCCGCCCCACTCCTGCCGGCCGCCGACGACCTCCCCTCCCAGGTCAAGCGGGTCATGGACGCCTACGCGATTGTCGAGGGGAATGCCGCCGAGCCCATCGCCTCCGAGCAGGCCTTCTATCAGGGCGCCATCCCCGGGCTGCTGCGGAGCCTCGACCCACACTCCGTCTTCTTCGATCCCGGGCAGTTCGACCAGCTCAAGAAGATGGAGGCCTCCACGCAGAAGGGCTTCGGCAGCGTGGTCTCGATCCTGCCCGGACGGGTGATCGTACTCCAAACGCTGCCCGGCACGCCGTCGGCCCGGAGCGGGCTTGCGCCGGGGGACGAAATCCTGGCCATCAACGACTTCGACATCAGCCGGCTCGATCTCGACGACCTTACCAGATTGCTCTCGCAATCGCGCCAGCGCCAGGCGCAGCTCGACGTGCGGCGCCCCGGGGCGGCCCGCATGATGCACTTCGTCCTTACGCCCGAGGAGTTGCAGTCCCCCAGCGTCGACCGGGTCTTCTTCATCGGCGCCGGTATCGGCTACGTGCGCGTCTCGAGCTTCGACGAAAAAACCGGCGGCCAGCTCAAAGAGGCGATCGAAAAGCTGGGTGGGGACCGCCTGGCCGGCCTGGTGCTCGACCTGCGCAACAACCCCGGCGGCCTGGTCACCGCCGCGCTAGAAACCGCGTCGCTGTTCCTGCCGCCCGGATCGAAGATCGTCACCGTGCGCGGCCGCCACGTGCCGGAGAAGTCCGAGGTCGTGCCGCCGGACGCCAAGCCCTACGGTTGCAAGCTGGCGATTCTGGTGAATGAGAAAACCGCCAGCGCTTCGGAGATCGTTTCCGGCGCCATGCAGGACCACGACCGCGCCACCATCCTGGGCGAGCCCAGCTATGGCAAAGGACTGGTGCAAAGCGTGTTTCCGCTCACCGAGCAGGCGGGGCTCGCCCTCACCACCGCGCTCTACTACACGCCCAGCGGCCGCTCCATCCAGAAGCCCCTCGATGCCGCGCGGTTCGAGCTCGCCGCCACCACCTCCCACCCCAATGCCCAATCGGAGTTCCGTACCGACAAAGGGCGCCTCGTCACCGGAGGCGGCGGAATTCAGCCGGATATCGTGGTCTATCCGCCGCTCATGAACCGGCTGCGCGCGGCGCTCGACGCCAGCGCCTCGTTCACTGATTTCGCCACCGCCTGGCTGCGCCAGAACAAGGTCACCGAAGATTTCGAAATCACGCCCCAGATCCTGGATGCATTTCAAGCCTTCGCGATCGCGCGCCGCATTCTGCCCGGCGTGGCCGAGTGGTCGGCTGAGCGCGAGTTTGTCCGCAATCGGATCAAGACCGAGATCTTCAACCAGGCGTTCGGCGTCGAAAAAGGCGATGAAGTCGAGGCCCACCGCGACCCGGTGATTCTGAAGGCGGTCGAGCTTCTGGGTTTGTAACCGCTTGTGGGGCAGGATGGCATCCTGCGCGGCGGTCGCCGGCCGCCGTTGTCACGATAGTCTGCAAAACTCGATAACTGGCATAATGAGTACCTGGGGGATTTCACTGTGGCCACGTTGACGCCGCCGGTTTCCATTTCTCTCGAGAACGAAAAGAACCCGTGGCTGGCCGCCGCCGCACGGTTCGATGAGGCCGCCATGCGCCTGAAGCTGGACGACGGCGTGCGCAAAATCCTGGCCACGCCGGCCCGGGAAATCACCGTCAATATCCCGGTCCAGCTCGATGACGGGCGGATCGAAGTCTTCACCGGATATCGTGTGCAGCATTCCCTGGCGCGCGGTCCGGCCAAGGGCGGCATTCGCTTCGCGCCCGATGTGACCCTCGACGAGGTGCGCGCGCTGGCCTCCTGGATGACCTGGAAGTGCGCCGTGGTGAACATCCCCTTCGGCGGCGGAAAGGGCGGCGTCATCTGCGACCCCCGCCTGCTCTCCGACGCCGAACTGGAAAAGCTCACGCGCCGCTACACGGCCGAGATCATCGACTTTATCGGGCCGGAGCGCGATGTCCCGGCGCCCGACGTCAATACCAACGAGAAAACCATGGCGTGGATCATGGACACCTACTCCATGCATGCGCGCCACACCGTGACCGCCGTGGTGACCGGCAAGCCCATGGCGCTGGGCGGCTCGCGCGGCCGTCCGGAGGCCACCGGCCGCGGATGCATGATGGTGACCCTGAAAGCCCTCGCCCGCCTCGGCCTGACGCCCGAGACGTCGCGCGTGGTGATTCAGGGCTTCGGCAACGTCGGCGGCATGGCGGCCCGGCTGATGAGCGCCGTCGGATTCAATATCGTCGCCATCGTGGAATACGATGGCGCGACCTACAATCCCAACGGCCTCGATATCGCCGCGCTCGAACGCCATCGCAAAGAGACCGGCTCCATCACTGGTTTTTCAGGCGGGGAAGACATGGACAAGCACGAAGCCATGTTCCTGGAGTGCGATGTGCTTCTTCCCGCCGCCACGGAGAACGTGATCACTTCGCAGAATGCCGACCGCGTCCGCTGCCGGATTCTCTGCGAAGGCGCCAATGGCCCCACCACGCCGCTGGCCGACGAGATCCTGGCCGGCAAGAAAGTGTTT
>JADGNR010000211.1 GCA_017883415.1 Bryobacteraceae bacterium
ACGACCAGCCTTCGCGGATCTCAATTCGAGATTCCAGTCAGCGTCTCATTCTTGAAAGCGGGCGCATTCGTGGTGCAAGGAGTGTCCACGTATCCGCATGTGAGAGCGATACGAAAACTGGGAGTCCTAAAGCCGGACCAGTTCGGTGTGGTGTTCGCCGGTGTCCTGCAATGGCTCGGTCAAGATCGAACCCCCAAGCCAACGAGCTGAGACATGGGCCGGCTCCCTCCTCAGTATCGCGGAGACCGCACGGCTTTGCCAACTACGCAGTCGCCGGCGATTCCGCGGCTGCCCGCGGTGCTCCTGCCGGGGTGGTCTCCGGCAGCACTGGGGCGGGCACGGCAACCGGCCGCGGCCGGGCGAGCCACGCTTCGATTTTGGGCACCGCCGCCAGGGCCGCCGCTTCTCCCGCTTTCAGCAACTCCGGCCCGCAGTTGAAGCCGTCCCACGCGATGCCGCGCACATCCGGCTCGATCACCAGGTCGCTTTCCTTGCGCCAGGCATCTTCGGCGCGGCTCTCGACGATCTGAAAGCAGCGGTTCACCACCTGGAACACATTGCTCGGCGAGGGGACCGGCCCGGCCACCGGCAGGTGCACGGAAATGACGTGCGTGGCGCCCAGCTTGCGCGCCAGCCGGGCCGGAATCTCCATGCTCATGGCGCCATCCACCAGCAGGCGGCCTTCATGACGCACCGGTCGAAACAATCCCGGATAAGCGCAGCTCGCGCGGATGGGCAGGAATACGTCGCCCGCATCGCGGAAATGAACTTCCTCGCCGCTGCACAGATCGGTCGCGATCACCCCCAGCGGAATGCGCATTTCCTCGAAGCGATAGCTCTTCAACAGGCGCTCCAGGAACCGCTTCATGCGCTCGCTGACGGCGAAGCCCATGCGGCCGAGGCTCCAACTGGCGATGTCGCCGAAGCGCATGGCGCAGCCGGCGCGCGCAATTTCGGCGGGCGGTGCGCCGCTGGCATAGGCCGCCGCCACAATGGACCCGGCGCTCACCCCGGTGATGCAGTGAATGGGAATCTGGCGCCGCGCGAATACCTCCAGCACGCCCGCATGAGCGATGCCGCGCGCGAATCCTCCCCCCAGAGCCAGCCCGATTCTTGGCGGCGCGGCCGGCTCCCGCGGAACGATGGGCTCGCCCGCCGCGCGCGAAAGGCGGCGCAGCGCGGAGACCAAGCTGCCCATCCATGTTGCAGCCTTCATGACCCCTCCCCGACCATTCCCGAATGGCGCTCCCGAATGGCGCTCCCGAATGGCGCTCCCGTCCACCGGCGGCATCCCGTCGTAGAATGGACTACGAATGTCTTCGACGAGCAGGTTGATCGCCAGGTTGCTTCCTCTCCCCGTTCTGCTGGCCGCGTTTGTATTTTTACCCGCCGAACAAAGCTTCCCGGGAACGATCGCCATCGAGCAGTCGTTGCGCCAGCTCAATGAGCTGGGCACCTTCCTCATGATTGCCGCGCATCCGGACGACGAACGCACCGGCGTACTGGCTTATTTCGCGCGCGGCCGGCACATGCGCACCGCCTACCTCTCGGTGACGCGCGGGGAGGGCGGGCAGAACCTGATCGGCTCCGAGCAGGGGGCGCAACTCGGCATCATTCGCACGCAGGAGCTGCTGGCGGCGCGGAAAATCGACGGCGCCGAGCAGTTCTTCACGCGCGCGATCGATTTCGGGTACACCAGGACTGCCGCCGAAACGATGGAAAAGTGGGGGCATGACCGCATCCTGTCGGACATCGTCTGGGTGATCCGCAGTTACCGGCCGGATGTCGTCATGCTGGTCTTCAGCGGCACGCCCAACGATGGCCACGGGCAGCATCAGGTGTCCGCGATTCTCGGCAAGGAGGCTTTCGAGGCCGCCGCCGATGCGCACCGCTTCCCCGAACAACTGAAGTACGTGCAGCCCTGGCGCCCCAAGCGCCTGGTGCGGGCCCTGTTCTTCGGTGCGGGCGGCGGGCGCGCCGGGCGCGGTCCGCAGCCACAGCCCGCGCCAGACGGGGCCGCCGGGCAGCCTCCCGCGCAGCCGAGCGCGGGTGAGGTGGAGACCGGCGCGTTCAACCCCGTCCTCGGATACTCGTACGATGAGCTGGCCGTGTTGAGCCGCAGCATGCACCACAGCCAGGCCACCGGGGCCATGCGCCGGCCGGGCGCTTCGCGGACCGACTTCGTGCTGGTGGCGGGAGAGCCGGTGTCGAAGGATTTGTACGATGGCATCGACACCACCTGGAACCGCTTGCCGGGCGGCGCCGCGGTGGGGCCGATCCTGGATCAGGCGATCCGCGATTTCGCGCCGGCGCACCCGGAAAAGTCCATCGCACTGCTGGCCCGTGCGCGTGCTCCGATCGCCCGAATCTCAGACCCGCTGGCGAAGATCAAGCTGGCCGAACTGGATGAGACCATCGCTCAATGCGCGGGCCTGTGGGTGGAAGCGCAGGCGAAGCAAGCCGAAGCGACTCCCGGGGCGCCACTCAGCGTGACCACCACGGTGCTGAACCGCCTGACGGCCTCGGTGTCGCTGGAGGGCGCGTCCATCGAAGGCATATGGAACGAGCCCCTGCCCGCTAAAGCCGCGCCGCTGGGCTACAACCAGAGCGCCACGGTGGAGTTCAGCCGCGAGGTTCCCGGCGGGCAACCGTATTCCCAGCCGTACTGGCTGGCCAAGCCACCCGCGGGCGACGTTTATACCGTGGAGGACCAGACCCTGGTCGGTCTCGCCGATACGCCGCCGGTGGCGCGAGTGCGCGTTCGCCTGACCATCGAGGGCGCGCCGGTGGAATTGGTGCGTCCCGTGCACTACCGTTATGCCGACCGGGCCGAAGGAGAGCGCGTGCGTCCGCTGGTAGTGGTTCCGGCGGTGGCCGTCAACCTGCCCGAGGCCGTGGCCTTGTTCCCCGGGCCGGCCCCGCGCCAGGTACAGGTGCCGGTGCGGGCGAACGTAGCCAATGCCGCGGGCGAGTTGCGTCTCGACCTGCCGCCGGGTTGGAGGGCTGAGCCGCGCGCGCACGAATTCCGCATTTCCCGGGCGGGCGAGCAACAGGCCCTGACCTTCGAAGTGACCCCGCCGGCCGGCGAGGCCACGGCCAGCCTGCACGCCGTAGCCACCGTGGGCGGGCGCGAAATCCGTTCCGGAGTGCAGGTGATTTCCTATCCGCACTTTCCGGCGCAGACGATTTTCCCGCCGTCGGACGTCCAACTGGTGCGCGCCAACGTCAAAGTAACCGCCCACAAGATCGGTTACATCGCCGGCGCGGGCGACGAAATGCCCAACGCGCTGCGCCAGCTTGGCCTGGATGTCACGTTGCTCGACCAGTCGGACCTGGAGCAGGGCGATCTGACGCGGTTCGACGCCATCGTGGCCGGCGTTCGGGCTTACATTGTACGCGCCGACCTGCGCGCCAACCAGGCGCGGCTGCTCGATTACGTGCGCAATGGCGGCACCTACGTGGTGCAGTATCAGACCGGCGATAGCCCGGATCCCCGGACCCAGCCCGCCCAGCCGCCGAACGCCACCGCCGGCAGCGCCATCACGCAGAACCTCGGACCGTACCCGTTCTCCGTGCCGGGCGGTTCGCGCTATCGCGTGACCGTGGAGGAGGCCCCGGTCACGTTCCCGCACGCCGACAGCCCTCTGCTGCAGTGGCCGAACCACATCGCGCCCAAGGATTTCGAAGGTTGGGTGCAGGAGCGCGGTCTGTACTTCGCCGCGGAATGGGACAAGCGCTACGAAACGGTCCTCGCCTCGCACGACCCCGGCGAGGCGCCGATAGAAGGCGGCGAGTTGTGGACCCGCTACGGCAAGGGCGTCTACATTTTCACCGCGTATGCCTGGTTCCGTCAGTTGCCCGCGGGCGTGCCGGGCGCGTTCCGCTTGTTCGCGAATCTGCTGAGCGCGAAGTAATCTGTGAGATGCTATGCGTGTCGACGTGCACCTTAACCGGTTCCTATACCTGTTGGCCGCCGTCATTCCGCTAGGGGCACAGGCGCCGCCGCCGCGACTTCAGTCCCCGGAAGTTCACGCCGATCGGCGCGTGACCTTCCGGTTCCGCGCGCCGAATGCACGAGAGGTCTCTCTCGCTCGCGAAGGCGCGGACCGCGTCCCCATGCAAAAGGACGAAGGCGGAATCTGGAGCGTCACAACCGATCCCCTGGAACCGGACCTTTACGGCTACTCTTTCGTGGCCGACGGCGTGGCGCTGATCGACCCGTCCAATGCCCTCATGAAGCCCAACCTGCTCTTCGCCCAGAGCGAGGTTCACGTGCCCGGACCGGCGTCCCTGCCTTGGGAGATCGCGAGCGCGTTGCGCGGCAGCATCCGCCACCACTTCTACAAGTCCGCCATCATCGGCGACGATCGCGATTTTTACGTGTATACGCCGCCCGGCTACGATCCCACGGCGAAGCGTCTCTACCCCGTGCTATACCTGCTGCACGGCTTCAGCGACGACGCCAGCGCCTGGACCGCGGTGGGCCGCGCCCACGTGATCCTCGACAACCTGATCGCGCAGGGCAAGGCTAAGCCGATGCTGATCGTGATGCCGCTGGGTTACGGGGCGCCGGAGATCCTGACCGCCGGAGTGGCCGCGTTTAGCGATGACGCGTTGAGGCAGAAGAATTACAACCGGTTTCGCGATGCGCTTTTCACCGAAGTCATCCCGCACGTGGAGAAGGAATACCGCGTCTCCAAGGACCGCGGCGCCCGCGCCATTGCCGGACTCTCCATGGGCGGCGCCGAGTCCTTATATGTCGGTCTGAACGCGCTTGACCGGTTCGCCTGGATTGGCGCCTTCAGCACCGGCGGAGCCTCCGACGACTTCGCCGCCACCTACCCGCGGCTGGATGCGAAGGCCAGCCGCCAGGTCCGCTTGCTGTGGATCGCTTGCGGAACCGAAGACCGGCTCATCGATTCCAACCGCCAGTTTCGCCAATGGCTGAAGTCGAAGGGAGTCGAGCACACCGGCATCGAGACGCCCGGGATGCACACCTGGATGGTCTGGCGGCGCAACCTCGCGGCTTTCGCCGCCCTGCTGTTCTAGCGGGCGCGGGGGCAGGCCTGGAGGCCTACCCCACTGTCTCGCGCAGCAACTGCCGCTGCTTTTCGCCGATCGCCCGCCAATCGAAGTGGCGCACCGCATGCCCGTACGCCGCCTGCGCCATGGCTGCCCGCCGTTCGGGATCGGCGATCAACGTGGCCACGCCGGCGGCGAAGGCCTCGGGCGTATCGGCCACCCATACGCTATGCCCATGCAACAGCCCCAGCCCGGCGCAGCCCGACGTGGTCGAAACCACCGCGCGCTGCATGGCCATGGCTTCCAGCACCTTCACATTGGTTCCCGCGGAGACCGTCGTGGGGACGATCGCCAGGTTCGCCTCCGCATATAACGGCCGCACATCTTCAATGAATCCGAGCATGCGTATGCGCTCGTCCGGGCGAGGCTCGGGCGAATCGGTGAAGGCGCGCCAATACGCCAGCGAATCGGCGCCGCACACCACCGTCAGGGTCATGCGCGGGAACTTCTCGCGCAGCAGGGGCCAGACCTGTTCAAAAAAGAAACGGTAGGCCGCTACGTTAGGAAAGTGGCGGAACGATCCGATGAACAGCAGCCGCTCACCGGGCTGTTCCGGCTCCGCGCGAAAGCGGGCCAGGTCCACGCCGTTTTCGATGACGGTGGCGTCCACGGCCGCCCCGAGCAGTTCCGCGTCCTTCTTCGACATGGCCACCACGCGCCGGTAGCGGCGGGTCTGGCGGCCTTCGAAGCGCCGCCAGCGGAACCAGTCCCACCATGCCGCGATGGTGCGCTCGCGGCGCGCAATTTGCCCGAAGAGGTCGAAGGTCACATCGTGCTCCACCAGTACGTCGCCGGAGTACCGGGCCAGTTGCGTGTATTCCACCTGCAGCACCTCGTAGCGGAACGCGCGGCGCTCCTCGGCGATCGCCTGCCGCATGGCCGGCGAGCGGAACTCGTGCACCTCGGGCGGCAGCAGCGTAGACCAGCGCGGCTCGCGATAGCGGGGCTTCTTCACCAGCACGAGGCGCGCGCAGAAGTTCGCCAGGGGCGCCGTGTCGGGTTCGCCATCGCTATCGGTGAAGGCCAACAGCTCGACGTCGAACTCGGCGGCGATCTCGCGCAACAGGTTGTAGATGCGCACCGCGCCGCCGTGCGCGAGCGGAAACGGAAAGTAGGGCGAGACCACGGCCACGCGCCGGCGTGCGGGCGAACAGGCGCGGCCCTCGACGCGGCGAACCTCGCGCGCAGCCGACGACCGCTCGCGCTGGAACCAGGGCCACCACCACGGCCGCAGATAGATGCGGTCGAGCGGGACCCCGCGCCAGAAAAGAAGCGAGGGCAGGTCCAGACGCAAGTGATGCCGCTCCAGCCGCGAATTATAGGCCAGGATTTTGCGCGGCGCCATCCGCAACGCGGCGCGGCGCAGGGCGCTGGGCTCGCGGGACAGCATCACCGGCGCCAGGCCGATGCGGTAGCGCTTCAGTTCGCGGCGCAGGGCCGGCCAGTTCTCTTCCGACACCACGAAATGGCGGCGGTCGGGCACCAGGGTGCGCACCTCTTCGGCCATGCGCCGGCACAGGTCCGCATCGCCGGTCAGGAAGGTGACCACCACCGCCTCGGGGTCTTTGCCCAGCAGCCGGAAGAGCCACTCCTTCAGGCGCCGCTTCACCGCACCGACCTCGTCATCCACAGCAGCGCGCAGGCGGCCAGCGGGGTCAGCGCCGTCACCGTGGTCACGGGGGCGTATCCGTGCAGGTCGATCACCTTGCCGATGGCCGGGGAGATCACCGTCTGGGCGGCGCCGTAGCCGGCCACCAGCAGCGACACCGCGAAGGCCGCGCGTCCGCCGAAAGCATCGAGCGGCAGGCTGTACATGTTGACGCTGAATGCCGCCACCGCGAGCACGCTCAGCGAGATTCCCGCCGAAGCCCAGGCGGCCGAGGGCGCCGCGGGTATGGCCGCGGTGGCCAGCGCCAGGATCGATGCCGCCAGGCAGACGCGGAAGCGCGCGGCGATGGCGGTTACGCCGCGGCCCATCAACCGCAGCGACAGCCATCCGCCCGCCACGCCCCCCACGGTGAAGAACAGCGGCGGAATCCAGGCGTACCACGCGGCCTGCCGCAGCGTGAGATGGTGCACGTCCACCAGGTAAAGCGTGGTCCAGTTGGTCCACAGCGAGTAGCCGATCATGCTCACGGCATTGGCGGCCACGAAGGCCCACAGCCGCCGGTCGCGCAACAGCTCCGCGTTGGTGGGCGGAACGGGCGCGCCGCCCGCACCGGCGGGTTCGGACCGGCCGGGATTCCCGCCCCACCGGGCCGCCCGGTTCCAAAGCGGAATCCACGCCAGGCCGAGCACGCCGGTTACGACGAACGCCGCGCGCCACCCGCTGCGCAACGCGAGCCACGTGGCCACCGGCGGCGCCAGCATCATTCCGAGACTTACCCCACCCTGGTTCATGGCGTTTCCCAGGGCACGCTCCGCGGGCCGCAGGTATTGATGAATCGCCTTGCCCGCGGAGGGAATGCCGGCCGATTCCGCCAACCCAAGCACCGCCCGGCAGCCCACCAGCCCGCCCAGGCCCCGCGTGAAGCCCGTGACAATTCCAGCGCAGGACCACAGGCCGACCGCCAGGCTGATGGCGCGATTCAACCCGATGCCGTCGATCAGCATGCCGGCGCAGGGCGCGCTGGCCGCATAGGTAATCGAAAACGCCGCGATAATCAGGCCGATCTGCGTGTTGGAAAGATGGAATTCCGCGCGCACCAGCGGCGCCAGCGTGGCCAGCGCCTGGCGATCCAGGTAGTTGATGGCCGAAGAGAGCACGAATACCGCCAGCACCAGCCAGCGGTAGCGCGCGGCGTCGGGAGCGCGAGTCACTGGAATTCGATGGTGGCCACTTCGCCGGCGGTGGCCAGGCGGGCATTGGGCTTGGGGAAATACTCGATGAACACGGGCCGCGGCTTCTGCGCCCCACAGCCCAGGCGCTGTTCGCCGCTGCCGGTGATCGCGATGTTGCCCGGGTCCGTGACCAGCAGCTTTACCAGTTTGTGGTCTTCGCCCTCCACCACCAGGCGCGCCTGTTTGCCCAGGCAATCCACCTGCGTGAGGCTGCCGCGGAGTTTGCCCGTGGGCAGCGGGCCTTCCCACCACGGCACCACCTTGCCATCGGGTTTCGCCGCGCCGTCATTATATTTTGCTTCGAGCGCATGCACTTCCGCGCGCGCCTTCTCCTTCAACTTTTCGAGCTCGCGCGCCTCCTCTTCGGCAGCGCGCTTCTTTTCGGCGGCATCGTAGTCCAGCCGCTGCTCCTCGATGGCCATCCGCGCCTGGCGCATGCGCGCGCGCTCGGCCGGGTCGGCCGCCGCCTGTTCTCCCGCTTTCCACGCCCTGGCGGCCTCCGCGAAATTGTGCTCCCCCAGATAGCCTTCCGCCAGCGCCTGCCAGTACGACGCGTTGCGCGGGTCGCGCTCCGCTGCCGCCTTCCAGTGCGCCAGGCGTTTCCGCGGGTCGGTGTCGCGCCGGGCCATGAGGGCGAAGGGCTCATCCAGCTTGGGATTGATTCCGGCCGCGCGCAGCAAGGCTTGCGCGGCCTTATCGTTGTCCGGTTCCAGCTTGGCGTACTCGATGTAGCAGCGCGCGCTCTTGCTCTCCGCCGCCATGGAGGCCGCGAAATGGCGGCGCGCCTCGTCGTTCCGCTTGTCGCCGAGCGCCAGCAGCCCGAGCCCTTCTTCCGCCTCCGCCACCTTGAGGTGCTCGCGAATCAGCCCTTCATACTCGGCCGACGACTGGCTGCCCGCCAGAAGATCCGCGCGCGCCAGCCGCACATCGGCGTCCGATACCGGCTTCTCGGGAAAATCTCCCGCCGACAGAGGACGGCTGGAAAGCGAGGTGGTCTGGAAATTGCCCGCGGCAAGATGCTGCCGCACCTGCGCTTCCACTTCGGCGGCGCCCTTGCCAAAGGCATTCCGGTAGGCCGGATCGTCGTCCACGCCCTTGCGCAAATTGTAGAGCAGCACGCGCAGCTTGCCGAAATATTCCGGGTCCCCCACCAGCAGATGGATGCGCGCCCAATCCAGATCCGGCGGCGTCCCCTTGGGGCCCGGCGGCTCGCCCACGGTGATGTGAATTCCGCTCACCTGGAAGGTGGAAAAAAACTCCACCAGCCCATGCTCGAACGCGGCCGGCATCCGCGCGGTGTTCGATTTGAGGAACAGCCGCGTCAGCTCCACGTAGATCGCCGGGGAAATCTCGCTCTTTTCCCCGAGCACGATGGCATAGCGGTCGCGGCCTTCGGTGATCGGCGCGGGCGAAGTCCAGCCGCGTGCATTCCGAAACACCAGGATGCGCACCGGCGCGGGCGTTTGCAGATCCTGCTCGCCCAGGATCTGCCCCAGCGCATGGCGGAACTCCTCGAACCGGACCATGGTCTCGCGCCCCGCGCGCCCCCCCGCGTCGGTGAGCACCTCGTAGGGCCCCGCCGTAAACTTGACCCAATGGTCCTCCGCCGCCAGAACCCAGGGAAGCAGGCACAGCATGGATAGCAGCCGCATTTCCCCCATTATCCCGCGCAACGCACCGGGCGGCGTGGCGCGCGATTCTGGTAAAATAATCTTCACCCGTGGCGCTATCGTCTAACGGTTAGGACAGAGCCCTCTCAAGGCTTAAATACGGGTTCGATTCCCGTTAGCGCTACCATGTAACCCCATTTGAACTCAATCACATCCGTATTTTCCGGAGCCATGCGTGCAGCCATGTGCAGCCGTGCGCAGAGGCCCAGCTGAAAATCACTGTTTCACCGCGTGACCTTCGACGGCCGAGCGCATGG
>JADGNR010000028.1 GCA_017883415.1 Bryobacteraceae bacterium
ACTCTTCACCAGGTCCTGCACCTGCTGCTCGCTCAAAGCGACGCCGGCGGCCGCCAGGGGGCCCCGCACGCGGTTCGCCAGAGCATCCGCGCCGGCGTTGTTGAAGTCGAGCTTATCGCCCACCGGCTGCCCGAACTTGGATACCAGGACCTCCTGCATGTCGTCGCGGTTGACGTTCAACTGGCCCTCTTCCCGGGCCTCGGTCCCGATTTCGACCTCATTCTCCGCACCGCTGCCGGTCAGGTTCTGCACGGTCACCTCGCCCTTGATCTTGGGCGAATGGGTCATCTCATAGCGGATCTTGTCGAGCGGCGGGGGGTAGGCGAACTTCACCGTCATCAGCGCGCCTTCCTTGAAGTCGATGCCGTATTTCAGCCCGCCCTTCACGATAATGCTCCCGATCCCGGCTACGGACAAAATCACCGAGGCAATGATGAACGGCCACTTCTTGCCTAGAAAATCATAATTCGTGTTCTTGAATAATTCCATCGCACCGTGCCGTGCCGGTATTCTTCAATACATTCGACACCAGCCCCCTTCAATTTGTTCCCGCCGGCGGGGCCCCCCGGGGCGCCGCCGGATGAAGCTAAATACTCAACGTCTCCATGCGGCGGCGTCCCGACAACTCATAGTCGAAAATCGTCTTGGAGACGAAGACCGCCGTGAAGATGTTGGCAATCAGACCGATCGTTAATGTTACCGCAAACCCGCGCACCGGCCCCTCCCCGAACAGAAAAAGGAAGGCGCAGGAGACCACCGTGGTCACGTGCGTGTCGACGATCGTCCACCAGGCTTTGTTGAACCCCGTATCGACGGCCGCGATTACCGCCTTGCCGGTGCGCAATTCCTCCCGGATCCGCTCGAAAATCAGCACGTTGGAATCGACCGCCATACCGATGGTCAGAATCACTCCGGCGATGCCGGGCAAGGTCAGCGCGGCGTGAAAATAAGAGATCGCGGCCAACAGGATCACCGTATTCAGGGCCAGGGCCAGGACCGCGTTGACCCCGCTGCGGCGGTAGTAGACCAGCATGACGGCGATCACCGCCAGCAGCCCGGCCACACCCGCCATGAGCCCCTGGTGGATGGAATCGGCCCCCAGCGAGGGCCCCACCGAATTCTCCGACATGTATTTCACGCTGGCCGGGAGCGAGCCCGACCGCAGGTAGCGCGCCAGGTCCTCGGCCTCCTCCTGGTTGCTCAGGTTGGTGATGCGGCCCGAGTCCTCGATCTTCGACTCGATGGTGGCTACGCTCACCGCCTGGTTATCGAGCACCACGGCCAGTTTGTGGCCCACGTTGGCTCCGGTGTACCGGCCGAAGCGCTTGCCGCCATCCGGCGACAGCGTAAAATTGGTGTCCCAGGTGCGCGCCGTCTCGCCCTGGCTGGGGCGCGCGTTGCGCATCTCCCGGCCGCTGATCACGGGGAGCTTGCTCATCAGGAACCACTCCTCGCCCTCGCTCCGGCCGCGCGGCTTGGCCTTGACCAGCTTCATATTCAGCGGCACGACGCCGCCCAACTGGGCCAGCGCCGCCTCGCGGCTGGGGAACGGATTCTCGTGCGCCGGATCCACCGAGTCGATCTCCAGCACCGCCGCGGTGCCGATCAACTCCCTCACCCGCGCCGGATCGTCCACGCCCGGCAACTGCACCAGCACCTCGTAGTTGGTGCCCGACTGCCCGTACTGCTGCACCGATTTCTCCGCCAGGCCCAGTTGGTCGATGCGGTTCCCGATGGTGTCGATGGTGCGCTGCACCGTGTCGCGCTTCAGCTCGATCAGGTCCGACGGTTTCAGCCGCATGGAATAATCGGTGGAATTCAACGCCGTGAGCACGTAGGTGGTGTACCGTTCCGTCACCATGTTGCGAAACGCGCTCGATTGCGTGGCCGGTATGCCCTTGATGGCGATCAGCACGTTATCGGCGTCCTGCACCGACTGCGGCTCATTGCGGTCCATCGAGACCCAGGCGATGTTCTCCTTCTTGAGATCCTCTTTCAGCCGCTCGATGGTCTGGTCGGCATCCGATTTGACGGCATCCTGTACCTGTACCTCCAGTACCAGATGGCTGCCGCCCCTCAGGTCGAGCCCCAGGCGGATATTGTCCTTCACGTTCTCGACCAGCTCCGTCTTCGATTTCGGGAAGCCGATGATGCCGAAGAGGCAGATCAGCATCGTCACAACGATTACCACGGTTCGCGCCGTGAGATTTCTTTTCATGGGAGTTTAAAGCCTGTTTCTAGGTTAATGCTACTTCTTGCCTTCACTCGAGACCAAACTCGAAACCGAGCTTCGCGACACTTGCAGCTTGACGTTGTCCGGCTTCACGCGCAATACCATGGTGTCGTCGGTTTCGATGGCGACGATGGTTCCCACGATGCCCCCGCTGGTGACTACGACATTGCCGTTCTGGAGGCTGGCCAGCATCTTGGCCTGCTGCTTGCGCTGGCGCTGCATGGGGAGGAACAGCAGGAAATAAAAGACTCCAAAGATCAGAAGAATGGGAAGGAACCCCAGGAGGGACGAGCCGGACGGCGCCGATTGAAGAAAAAGATTCAGGACCACATTGCAACCATTTGGAATTACCCGGCATCAAGCGATGCCGAGCGCACACACCTCAAGTACTCTGGAAGAGTGCCCGATACTATAGCGTGCCTGATCTCACGCATGATGTCAAGGTAGCGGCGGAGGTTGTGCCGGGTGGCCAGGACGGCGTACAGAATCTCTCCGGCCAGGAACAAATGGCGAAGGTAGGCGCGGGAGTAGCGGCTGCAGGTATAGCAGGAGCAGCGGGCATCCACGGGCTGCTGGTCGTCCTTATATTGCGCGTTCTTGATAAGGACCCGGCCGCCGGAAGTGAACAGGCAGCCGTTGCGCGCGTTGCGCGTGGGCAGCACGCAATCCATCATGTCCACGCCGCGGGCGGCGTATTCCGCCAGTTCCGCGGGCATGCCCACGCCCATGGCATAGCGCGGCCGGGCGCGCGGCAGGATGTCTTCGGTGGCCTCCACCGTCTCCAGGCTGAGCGGGCGCGGCTCGCCCACCGACAGGCCGCCGATGGCGTAGCCGTCCGCATCCAGGTCGACCAGAGCCCGGGCGCATTCGCGGCGGAGATCCGGAAACATGGACCCCTGCACGATGGGAAACAGCGCCTGGCCGGCGGCGGTATCCTCCCGGCGCCGCCGGTAATGTTCATTCGCCTGCCGCGCCCAGCGCACGGTGCGGTGCATGCTCTGGCGCGCGGATTCGTGGCTGACGGGGTATTCCGGGCATTCATCGAGCACCATGAGGATGTCGCTGCCCAGAGCCAATTGCACGTCCACGGTGGATTCCGGCGTGAAGGTGTGCCGGCTGCCATCGAGGTGCGACTGGAACACCACGCCATGGTCGTCGATGGTGCGCAGCGCGCTCAAGCTGAAGACCTGATAGCCGCCCGAATCGGTGAGTATGGCATTGGGCCACGACATAAAACTGTGCAGGCCGCCCAGTTTGCGGATCAGCTCGTGGCCCGGCCGCAGATAGAGATGATAGGTGTTGGCCAGCAGGATGGTGACGCCGAGTTCTTCGGCGAGGTCGCGCTGGGTGAGTCCCTTCACCGTGCCCTGGGTTCCCACGGGCATGAACACCGGGGTCTCGACCACGCCGTGCGGTGTGTGGAGAAGGCCGGCGCGGGCGCGGGTGTGGGGGCATTCCGCGACGACTTCGAAGAAATTCGGGGACAAATCCGATTGTAGCCGGTGTGGGGCAGGCGCCTGCCAAGTGGCGGGCGACCCACGCGCCTGGCCCTGGCGTTCTCGATCGGCAGCCGGCGCGACGGCTCTGTCCTCCCCGGCATGACATCTGTCATCCTCTCCGCCTGACAATCGGCACTGGCGGCCGGTTTCGCTTTCCCCCACTATCGATGTGGAGGGAATCAATCATGCCGGTTGCGGAATTGAGCGGCGTCACGAAACGATACGGCGAGGTGGCGGCGCTCGGTGGAATCTCGCTCGCGCTCGAGCGCGGAGAACTGGTGGCGCTGCTGGGGCCCAATGGCGCCGGCAAAACCACCGCGGTGCGCATCCTGCTGGGCCTGGCGCGGCCCACCACCGGGCACGCCGCCGTTTTTGGCCAGGACCCGGCGAGCCGCAAGGCGCGTCTGCGCAGGGGCGCGCTGCTGCAAGTAGCCAAAGTGCCCGAGACGCTGCGCGTGCGGGAGCACATCGAACTATTCTCCAGCTATTACGAAAAGCCGCTGCCGCTGGCGGAGACCATTGCCGCCGCCGGCTTGGGGGGCATCGAAAACCGGCTGTTCGGGGACCTTTCGGGCGGTCAGAAGCAGCGGGTGCTGTTCGCTTTGGCGATCTGCGGCAACCCCGGCCTGCTGTTGCTGGACGAGCCCACGGTGGGCCTCGATGTGGAATCGCGGCGGGCGCTGTGGGCGCGCATCCGCGGATTTGTGGCGCGCGGCGGCAGCGTGCTGCTCACCACCCACCACCTGGAGGAAGCCGATGCCCTGGCCCATCGCGTGGTGGTCCTCAACCATGGCCGCATTGTGGCGGAAGGCACGCCCCAGGAGATCAAGGCGCGGACCGCCTCGAGCGGCTTGGAGGATGCGTTTCTGGCGATCGTGGGTCAAAGCGAGGAGATGGCGCAGGAGGTGATGCAATGAACGCGTATTG
The DNA here is from genome assembly GCA_017883415.1 of Bryobacteraceae bacterium. Taxonomy (GTDB): domain Bacteria; phylum Acidobacteriota; class Terriglobia; order Bryobacterales; family Bryobacteraceae; genus JADGNR01. The sequence continues at coordinate 4,660 of JADGNR010000028.1, forward strand.
GATGGAAGCGAAGTGCGAGTTCCTGAAAACCGCACGCATGAGAAGCTACTCCGTTTCGACGATTCTGTTTCCCCTGATGTTCTATTGCTTCTTCGGTCTGGCGATGGGGCGGCAACAGATGCCCGGTATGGCCATGCCGATGGCGCACTACCTGCTTGCCACCTACGGCGCCTTCGGCGTCATGGGGGCGGCGCTCTATGCGTTCGGCGTGGGCATTGCGGTGGAGCGCGGCCTGGGCTGGCTCGAGGTGAAGCGCGCCAGTCCCATGCCGCCGGCTGCCTATTTTCTGGCGAAGGCGGCGGTGTCGCTGGCATTCGGCGCCATCGTGATCGCCCTGCTGTTCACCCTGGGCGCCCTCTTTGGCGGGGTCCGCATGCCCGCGGCGCAATGGCTGCTGATGGGCGGGACCCTGGTGGCGGGCGGCCTGCCGTTCTGCGCCTTGGGGCTGGCCATCGGCTCCTTCGCGGGCCCCAACTCGGCGCCGGCCACCGTGAACATGATCTACCTCCCCATGGCATTCTGCGCGGGGTTGTGGCTTCCTTTCGAATTCCTGCCCAAGGCGATCCAGCAGGCCGCGCCGTTCCTGCCGGCGTATCATTTTTCGCAGATCGCTCTATCCATACTGCACGCTCCGGTGCACGGCGCAGTGGTTGGCCATGTAGGCGCGCTGGCGGCGTTCACCGCGGTCTTCGCCGGTATCGCCTGGATCGGGCAGACTCGCGAACGGGAGAAGATGTATGGGTAGGGATCAGCTTTCAGCTCTCAGCGATCAGCTCTCAGCTTTGCCGCTGCTAGCTGAAAGCTGACGGCTGAACGCTGAAAGCTCTATCGCGAACGGGAGAAGATGTATGGATAGCGGACTGGAGCTGTCAGCGATCAGCTGTCAGCGATCAGCTCTCAGCGATCAGCTCTCAGCTTTGCCGCTGCTAGCTGAAAGCTGACGGCTGAACGCTGAAAGCTGAAAGCTCTATCCTGTCACTTTATGAGGCTGCTGCCCAAAGATCAGGACTGGACCGCGTACGCGTATCTGGTCTACCTGCCCTACTTTGCCGTGCTGCCGTTTCTCCTGCACACGCCGCCGTGGCAGCGCGCCGCGGCGGTGGCGGCCACTGTGGCGGCCGTGCCGCTGTACTTCGCAGGGTACTGGCTGCGCGGCCGGCGGGTGCTGTGGGTCATCGCCGGCTTTGTGCTGCTGGGCAGCGCGTTCGCCAAAATCAACCCGGGCGCTTCGGTGTGCTTTGTATACGCCGCCAGCTTTATCGGCAAGGCGTTTGAGGCGCCCACCGCGTACCGGTATCTGATCGGTCTGCTGGCGCTGGTGGGGCTGGAATCCTGGGTATGGCATTTCGAGCCGTCGCTATGGATTTCCGCGCTGGTCTTCTCCGCGCTCATCGGTTCGCTGGTGATCCACTTCGCGCAGCGCAAGCGCCTCACCGACCGGCTTCTGCTGGCGCGCGAGGAGCTCGATCACCTGGCCAAGGTGGCCGAGCGCGAGCGCATCGCGCGCGATCTGCACGACCTGCTGGGCCACACGCTCTCGGTGATCGTCCTGAAATCGGAGCTGGCTTCGCGGCTCACCGCCACCGATCCGGCGCGCGCCGCCGCGGAGATCCGCGACGTGGAGCGGATTTCGCGCGAGGCGTTGACCCAGGTGCGGAGCGCGGTGCGCGGCTACCGCTCGGCGGGCCTCGCGAGTGAGTTGCGGGAAGCGCTCGAAGCGCTCGCCGCGGCGGGCATTCAGGTGGAGACCTCGGTGGAAGCGCCGCCGCTTTCCGCGGCGCAGGAGACGGTCCTTGGCCTGGCCCTGCGGGAAGGCGTGACCAACGTAGTGCGGCACGCCCGGGCGACCGCCTGCCGCCTCACCATGCGGCGCAGCGGGCCGTATTGCGAGCTGGAAATCTCCGACAACGGCCGCGGCGGAGCGCTCGACGAAGGCAGCGGCCTGAGCGGCATGCGCGAGCGGGTGGAAGCGCTCGGCGGTGCGCTGGAGCGCGACAGCTCGCAGGGAACGCGCCTGCGCATTCGAGTTCCCGTATGAGCATTCGCGTGGTGGTGGCGGAAGACCAGGCCATGGTGCGCGGCGCCCTGGCGGCGCTGCTGGCCACCGAGGGCGATATTGAAGTGGTGGGCCAGGCGCAGGATGGCAGCGAGGGGCTCGAACTGGTGCTCTCCCTGCTTCCGGAGGTGCTGCTCACCGATATCGAGATGCCCGCGATGACCGGCCTGGAACTGGCGGCCGAGATCCAACGGCGGCGTTTGCCGGTGCGGGTGGTGATCCTCACCACGTTCGCGCGCGCCGGGTACCTGCGGCGCGCGCTCGATGCCGGGGTTTCCGGATACCTGCTGAAGGACGCTCCGGCCGCCACCCTGGCCAACGCCATCCGCCGCATCCGCGCCGGGGCCCGCGTCATCGATCCGGAACTGGCGGCGGAAGCCTGGACCGAGGCCGATCCGCTGACCGATCGTGAGCGGCAGGTGCTGCGCTACGCCGGCGAGGGCTCGACCAGCGCCGAAATCGCCCAGCGTCTGGACCTGTCCGAGGGCACCGTCCGCAACTATCTTTCCGAAGCCATCGGCAAATTGGGAGCTTCCAACCGCACCGAAGCCGCGCGGATCGCGCGGCAGAGAGGCTGGCTCTGATGCCGACTGTGCCGTCCTTCACACCGGTCCAGCGCGTGCTGCACCAACGGAAGGAGAACCGCGAATCATGAAAGCCCTGATGATCTTTGTGGCGGCGCTCGGCACGCTGGCAGCGCAGGCGCCCAATCCCACGCAGCAGCAACCGCGCCCGCTTTCCCCGGCCGACACCGGCCAGTCCATGCCGATCTTCCGCGTCACGGTGGTCTCGCGCACTACCAAGGCGGTCAATTATCATCACCGCACGGGCACCACCCATATCGATTTCCGCGGCACCGCGCTCATGCCCGCCGCCAAAGGGGAGGCGCGGGTGGAGAGCCAGATGGGGTCCACCAAAATCGATACGCACCTGGACCACCTGTCGCCCGCCGGCCAGTTTGGCCCGGAATACATGACCTACGTGCTGTGGGGTATTACGCCGGAGGGCCGGGCCGCCAATCTGGGCGAAGTGGTGCTGGAAGGCGACCATGCCAAGCTGCTATCCACCACCGACCTGCAGACCTTCGGCCTGATCGTGACCGCGGAGCCGTATTTCGCCGTGACCCAGCCTAGCGATGTGGTGGTGGCCGAGAATTTCGTGCGCACCGACACCGCCGGCACCATCGAGCAGGTCGAGGCCAAGTATGAACTGCTGCAACGGGGCCAATACGTGCTCAACCGCTCGCAATACCAGCCGGTGCGGGTGAATCCCAAGGGCCCGCTGCAACTCGCCGAAGCGGAGAACGCGGTGGAGATCGCGCGGCTCGCCGGCGCCGAACGATATGCCCCGGAGACCTTCCAGAAAGCGATGGTCGATCTGCGGAACGCGGAAGACTTTCTCCATGGGAGCCGCAGCCGCAAGGAATCCGAAACGAACGCGCGCGAGGCCGCGCAAATGGCCGAGGACGCCCGCATCATTACCTGGCGCAAGATCCGGGAGGAAGAATTAGCCAACGAGCGCGCGGCCGCGGCCCAGCGCGAAGCGCACGCCCAAGCGCAGGCGCGGATGGAGCAGGAGCGGCGGAGCCAGGCGGAGAACGAACGGCAGGCGGCCGACCAGGCGCGCCAGCAGGCAGAGCAGGCCAAACTGGAAGCCGAGCGGGCTACCGCGCAAGCCGCCCAGGAAAAGGCCGCCGCCGATGCCGCCCGCGCCGCCGCCATCGCCCAACAGCAGGCTGCCGAAGCCGATGCCGACCGCGCGCGCGCGGCCACCCAGCAGTCCGAAACCGAGAAGACCCAGCTTCGCGAGCGATTGCGCCAGCAACTGAACCTGATCCTGGAAACGCGCGAGACCGCGCGCGGGCTGATCGTCAACATTTCCGACGTGCTGTTCGACTTCAACAAATACACCCTGAAGCCGGGCGCGCGCGAGAAGCTGGCCAAAGTCTCGGGCATTCTGCTGGCCTATCCCGGCCTGAAGGTGCAGTTGGAGGGGCACACCGACAGCGTCGGCGGCGACGAATACAACCAGCGGCTCTCCGAGCAGCGCGCCGGGGCGGTCCGCGACTATCTCCAGGCGCAGGGGGTGGCCGGCCCCACCCTGACGGCCATTGGCCTGGGCAAAGCCGGTCCGGTCGCTTCCAACGACACGGCGTCGGGACGGCAGCAAAACCGGCGCGTCGAGATGGTGGTGTCGGGCGATCCCATCGGTATCGACAGCGGAGCGCCGCCAGCAAGATAGCAGGGGCCAGGGGCCGGGGGTCAGGGGCCGGGGAAAGGCGGCTCGCTTCGCTCGCAGCGCTCTGGAAACGACGCGAGCGAAGCGAGCTTCCAGCCCCCGGCCCCCGGCCCCCGGCCCCCGGCCCCCGGCCCCCGGCCCCCGCTAGAACAGCTTCAACCGCAGGAACCTCCGCGGGTGCTCGCGGAAATCGCGCACGGTGTTGCTCATTTCCCGGGCGGCGCCGGTCAGACTGTCGTAGGCCTGGGGCGCGCGGAACCAGGCCGCGTTGGCCTCGTCGACGCTCCGAATCAGCGACGCCAGAGAACGGTTCCAATCGTCGTAGAGAGCGTCCGATTGCATGAACCCGCTGGCGCGAAAGTCCACGATCGATTGGCGCAGCTCCCGCGCGGTGTTCCGCCAGCTTTCGTAATCGGCGGTATCGCGCAGGAAGTGGCCCGCGCCGCCTTGTCCCGACTGCAGGCGCGCCAGGGCGCGATCGAGCTCGACCAGGGGGTCGCTGATCTGGCGATAGAGCCGATCGGTCCGGAGCAGGCCGCCCACGCGGCTGGTGGAATCGGTCGCGGCCCGAATCCCGCGTTGCAGATCCGACAGGCGGCGCTGCAGGTCCTGATACATCTGTTCGCCCATCACGAACTGGCCCACCTGGCTGCGGCCTTCCTCGATATCGCGCAGCACGGCGTCGAACGCCACCAACTGCGCCCGGAACTGTTCCAGGTCGATGGTCTTCATCAGGTCCGGCTGTTCCTTATAGATCATCTCGGCATCCGGCCGGATGGAACGGGCGCTGGCGCCGCTGCTGATGTCCACGAACTTGTCGCCGATCAGCGAGTCGGAGCTGATCTGCACCACCGAATCGTCGGGAATGCTCGCCAGGCGATCGCGTTCCACCGTCAGGGTGACCTTCACCACCCGGTTGCGTTCCGAGGAGCCGGAGAGCTGCACCGCACTCACTTTTCCGACGCCGATGCCATCCACGCGTACGGGCGACCCGTCGCCCAGGCCGGTGGCGTCGCCAATGTGGAGATAGAGCGTGGCTTTCTTTTCGAGCACCGTCCCGCCGGTGAGCAGGTACACCAGGGTGCCGAGGATGAGCACCGCCACCAGCGAAACCACCGTGACACGGAATTTCGCCCAGTTGACGCGCGCGGCCGACGGCATTTACTCGGATTGTACCGCGCGCATACGTCCGGCGCGGCGGTCGCGGCTCCGACCCGCTACCTGCTACTGTGTATGAGTTGGAGCTGCCTTGAAAATCCGATCCAGGAAGTTTGAAGGCCGTTGCGCCCGGCACAAGCGATATAGTCCCGCCGTGGATGGACGGGGCGGTATCCGGGGCGGGTGTGCGCGCTGCAATCTGCTCTTCGATATCTGGGAGGCTTCGCTGAAGCTGAACCAGTTGATCCGCAAGTTCGACCCCAGCCACGACGATCTGCAGCGGCCCGCGCAACCCAAGCCGCCCGCGCACGATCCGCGCCAGTTGAGCTTGATCTAGTACGGCGCCGCTGGGCGCACGGTACGCTACTTCTTCTTGGCCGCGCTTTTCTTGGCGGGCGGATGCGCCGCGCCGGCGGTGCAGGGCGTGACCTTTAGGCCGTCGATCTTGGTCTTTTCCGTGTCCATCGTCAGCAGGAACGGGCTGCTGGTGAAGGCCGACGGGACACCGTTCCACTGAATCACGTTCCCGGCTTCCGGCTTGCCGGTCAGTGCCGCGTCCAGTTTCAAAGCCACTTCCGGATGGGTGGCGTCGGAGATGGCCACCAGCAACTCCTTGGAGTGGCAGGCGGGCCTGCCCTCGACCACCGTCCCCTTCAAGGCTTTGCCGCCGTCCTCCGCCTTGACATCGGCGTCCTTGAGCGTGGACTGGAAGTATTGATCGCCGCCCGCACCGGCCAATTGCGCCTTGATGCCCATCCACATATTCAACTGCGGGTTGCTCTTGGCGAACTCCGCCTGCTTCTTGGCCTCGACCTCGCCCGAGCTCTCGATGTGGAAACCGGCGGGCGGCGTGGGAGACTTCAGCGCCGCTTCCTTGAGCGCCTTCAGCCCGTCCTCGTCGGCCCCGTGGTAGGTGGTGTAGACCTTGCGCAGGTAAGCGTCGGCGGTCTGCTGGATCTTCGGGTCGCCGCCCTTGGCGGGATCGAGAGCCGCCGCGCGGGCGATCTCATACAGCGCCTGCGAGATTTTTTCCGGGTTGGCCTTCTGCTGGCAAATCTGTGCGCCGCCCAGCGCGTAGGCGATGGCGGCGTTGTCGGGATAATCCTGTAACGCCTTGGTGTAGGCCACCTCGGCGCCCGCGCAATCCTTATTCTTCGTCGCCAGGTTGCCGGGATACAATGCCAGCCAGAGCATGGTCGCCTTGCCCTGGGACTGCAACTGGGAGCGCAAGGTCGTCCAATCGGCATCGCTCATCCCGTCGGGCTTCTTGTCGTAATCCACCAGGGCGTGCGCCGCCTTGTCCCCCGCGGCAAGCTGTTCCGGAGTGGGGCTGGGGATCTGCTGCACGTTGGCGGAGGCGTTGAAGAGGATCTGGAGCACCTGCCGCCAGTCCTTGAAGGTCTTGTTGAGATCCGTGGCCATCAACTCGGCCACCGTGTCCACCACCTTGCCAAACTGCTTGGTGCCGTTATAGGCCTGGACGTAGTAATACAGGCGTTCGTCTTTATACTCGGTCTCGGGATATTTCTGTTTCCAGGTGTCGAGATCGGTAAGCGCCTTGGCGAAATTAGGGCTGGGGGGGCTTACATCCTTTATGACTTCATTAAAGATGTCGGCTTCGCCCTGATCCTTGGCTTTCTTCTCCGCCGCCGCCGGCGGGGAGCCCGCCGCCTGCGCGCGGGCATACTGCGCAGCCGCGGCCATCGCGACCGCGCCGATCACGGCCACTGCCGCCATCCCTCTCAAGGTTCTCGAAAACTTGTGCACGTGAGCCTCCTGCCCTGTTCCGCATTTATCGACGGCAATGGGTTGCCGAACCGCTTTCGCAACTCCGGCCTGGCCCCACGGCTCGCCGGCCGGTGGGCACTTGCGGAGTATAGCCGAACCACCATGGTGGCGCAACTCATTTCGACTCCGTATACAGCCGTCAGGTTCCGAACCACAGATCATAACAGATCAACGGTATGCTGGTACCGTGCCCGGCGGGGTTCCCGGCCGATTCCTGGAACCACCAGTACCGGCGGGCGCCCGATTCGCCCTGGAAGACGCCCCGTTCATGCGCTACCTCGATCTGGCGGTCATTCTCGCCTACCTGGCCGGCATCACCTGGTTTGGGGCACGGTTCCGCCGGGGCCAGAAGAGCCTGCGCGACTATTTCCTGGGCGGCCGCACCGCTCCCTGGTGGGCCATCAGCCTCTCCATCGTGTCGGCCGAAACCAGCACCCTCACCATCGTCGGCACTCCCGCGCTCGCCTTCACCGGCAACCTCGGCTTCCTCCAGATCGTCCTGGGCTATCTGTTGGCGCGCATTGTGATTTCGGTGGTCTTCCTGCCGCAATACTTCCGGGGAGAAATGTTCACCGCGTATGAGCTGATGCGGCGCCGGTTTGGCGAGCGCATCCGCAAACTCACCGCCTCGATATTCCTGGTGACGCGCGCGCTGGCCGAAGGGGTCCGGGTCTTCGCCATCTCGCTGGTGATCTCCATCGTGCTCGGCACCGGTGAGATCGCCTCCATCGCGCTGATCGTCCTGCTCACGCTTTTCTACACCTTTGAAGGCGGCATGACGGCCGTCATCTGGACCGACGTCGTGCAGATGAGCCTATACGTGGCCGGCGCCATCATCAGCTTTTTTGCGATCCTGGGGCGGATTCCCGGGGGATGGGAGCATGTGGCGGCAGTGGCCGGCGCGGCCCATAAATTCGCCATCTTCGATTTCCGATTCTCGCCGACCATGGAGTTCTTCTCCCGCCCCTATACCTTTTGGGCCGGCGTGGCGGGCGGTTGCTTCCTGACCACCGCCAGCCATGGCACCGACCAACTCATGGTGCAGCGCCTGCTGAGCGCCCGCGACGAGCGCCAGAGCCGCGCCGCGCTGCTGGCCAGTTGGGTGGTGATTTGCGTCCAGTTCACGCTGTTCCTGCTGATCGGCGTTCTGCTCTGGGTATACTACGGCGACCAACGCCTGGCGGCGCCGCAACATACCGATCGCGTGTATCCCGAATTCATCTGGCGGTATTTGCCTCCCGGCGTGGCCGGCCTGCTGATCGCCGCCATCCTGGCCGCCGCCATGGCCAATTTGAGCGCGGCGCTGAACGCGCTGTCGTCCACCACGGTGGTGGATTTTATTCGCACCCGGTGGCGGGAGATGAGCGAAGCCCGGTCGCTGAAACTGGCGCGGCTGGCCACCGTGGCCTGGGGCCTGGTGCTGCTCGCCATCGCCATCGGCGCGCGGCACTCCCGCTCCGTATTGGAGGCGGGCCTGACCATCGGCTCGATTCCTTCGGGCGCGCTGCTGGGAGTCTTCCTGCTGGGCGTGCTGACGAAGAAACCGCGCGAGGGCGCCGCCATGGCGGGGGTGGCTGCGGGCATCGCGGTAATCCTGGTGGTCGTCTTCCGCACGCGGATCGCCTTCACCTGGTACGTGCTGATCGGGACGGTAGTCACGTTTTCCGCGGGGCTCGCCGCCTCCCTGTTCGAGAAACCGCGCCGCGCGGCGCACGCAGTAGCCGGCCTGCCCGCCGGCGAGGAGTAAAAATGGAGCCGTCCTCGACCCGCACGGAGCTGAAGCGCGATCTCGGCACCTGGGCCGCCATGTCCATCGTGGTGGGCACGGTAATCGGCAGCGGCATTTTCCTGGTGCCCAAGACCATGATCGGGCGGGTGGGCAGCGTGCCCATGGTGTTTGTGGTCTGGGTGGTGGGCGGGCTGCTCTCGCTCGCCGGCGCGCTCAGCTACGCGGAACTGGCGGCGGCCATCCCCGAGGCGGGCGGGGAATACGCGTTCCTGCGCGAGGCCTATGGTCCCCTGTGGGGATTCCTCTATAGCTGGACGCAAATGTGGGTCGCCAAAAGCGGCTCCATCGCCACTCTGGCCACCGGCTTCTTTCTCTATCTGTCGAATTTCTTTGCGCCGCTCGATACCGTGTTCTACCGCGTGCCGCTGCCCCTCGGGCCCCATGGCGGCCCGCTCGAACTGCGCTACGGCCAATTGTTCGCCATCGGGCTGATTTTCTCCCTGGCATGGCTGAATTACTACGGCGTCAAGTTTGGCGGCAACGTGCAGGTGGCGGTCACGGCCGTCAAGGTGGCTCTCATAGGGTTCATTATCGTCGCCGGGCTCGGTTTTGGAGAAGCGCACGCTCCCACCTCCGGCCCCCTGGCGCCCTTGACCTTCGCGGGATTCATCGCCGCCCTGGTGGCCGCCCTGTGGGCCTACGACGGCTGGAACAATGTGAGCATGGTTTCCTCGGAAATCCGCGATCCGCAGAAGAATCTCCCGCGCGCCCTGATCGCCGGCACGGCGGCGGTCATTGTCATCTATTTGCTGGCCAATGCCGCCTACTTCCACGTCCTGCGCGCCGATGAAGTGGCCGGCGGCACCCGCGTGGCGGCCGATATGATGCGCAAAATCCTGCACGGTCCCGGCGCCAATGCCGTGTCCATCGCCGCCATGATCAGCATATTCGCCGCCCTCAACGGGTCGATTCTGTCGGGAGCGCGCGTGCCCTACGCGGCCGCCCGCGAAGGATATTTCTTCGCCGCCATCGGCCGCGTGCACCCGCGGCACCACACCCCCGCCGTTTCCATTCTGGCGCTGAGCGCCTGGGCGGCATTGCTGGTGCTCTCGGGCAAATACGACGATCTTTTCAACCTGGTGATTTTCGCCAGTTGGATTCTTTACGGCATGACCGCCGCGGCGGTGCTGGTGTTGCGGAAAAAAAGACCCGACTTGGTGCGCCCGTATCGCACCGTCGGATATCCACTCGTGCCCATCCTGTTCATAATCGGAGCGTTTGTTTTGATACTTTCCACCGCATTTGACCGCCCGCGCGAATCAATGATGGGCATCGCCCTGATTCTATTGGGGCTGCCGTTTTATTTTTATTGGCGAAAGAAACGCCGTGAAGCTTGAGTTACATACGTACCATGGGGCACTGGCAGTACTTTCGTCCGGCCTATTACGGTCACAAATGCGCCGCTGGTCTTGTAAATACCGCTCCATTGGAGCGAAAATCAAAGTGGTTATCGCGGAAACAAAAGCGGGTTTGTTCGACCTCGGGCAGCGGCAACCTCGCCCGGGGGGCTGGCCCGGAGGGCTCAAGTATATGGACGTCAGCAAAATCCTAACGGATCTGAAGGAGGAGCGGCGGCAGATCGAGGAAGCGATTCTCAGCCTGGAGCGCTTGGCGCGCGGGCGCGGCAAACGCCGCGGCCGGCCCCCTGCCTGGCTCACGGAGGCTACGGTCAAGCGCCGCGGTCGTCCGCCCGGCAGCAAGAACAAAGTGCCCCCGGCCGCGAAAAACGCCGCCGTCGCATAGCGCTTCGAGTGCGTCTCACCGGAGGCGCTATCCCAACCTCACCCGGTGCCTTCCATCAGCGCGCGGTCCATCTGCGCCAGCATTTCGCCGGTAGCGGAGACCTCCGGCGCGAGAATCGGCTTCACCCCGTAGTGCACGGTCAAGCGGCAGGCCGTGGCCATACCACGATGGCCGCTGCCCGCGATTCCCGCGCGGCGCGATACGCGGCATCGGCCAGAATCTCGGCGTTGCCCGGCGAGGGAGAGTGCGGCGGTCGATATACCTGCCGATAGAGGTCTCGGCCGACAGCATGACGGCGCCGGTGCCGTCGTAAATGGCGTGGGCCACGTCGCTGACCTCGGCGCGTGTGGGCATGGGGCGTTCGATGGTCGATTCCAGCATCTGCGTGGCGGTAATGACGAACCGGCCCTTGCGGCACGCCCGGCGGATGATGGATCTCTGAATGCGCGGCACCTTTTCGAGTGCGGTTTCGACGCCCAGATCGCCGCGCGCCACCATCACCCCGTCGGCGGCGCTGCGCACGAAAGAGAGCGCCACCATATCGACGCCCGCGTTGAGCCCGCGGTCGAGACCGGCGAGGTCCTTATCGGTCAGCGAAGGAATGCCGGCCGCGACGCCGGGGAGGTTGATCCCCTGCTGGTCGGCGATGGCGCCGCCGCGCACCACTTCCGTGCGGACGCGGACGCCGTCGCTCTCGAGCGCGCGCAATTCGATCGCCCCATCGGCCAGCAGGATGCGGTGGCCGGGCGCGGCGTCGCGCGCAAAGTCAAGGTAGCCGGTGGAAGCCTGCTCGCAGGTGCCCGCGACCGGCTCGGTGGTGATGGTGAAATGCGCCCCCGCCGGGAGCGTGCAGCCGCCCCCTTCGAAACAGCCCGGCCGGATGTTGAGCCCCTGCAAATCGAGCAGGATTCCCGCGTCCGCCCCGGCTTCCCGCGCCCCGTCGCGGACCGCCCGGATGCGCGCCTGGTGCTCCTCCCACTTACCCTGCGAGGCATTGAGCCGGAAGACATCCACGCCCGCGCGGAACAGTTCGCCCAACATGCCGGGGGGTGTCGGGAGCGGGTCCCAGGGTGGCGACACGCAGGGGGGCAGGCGGCCCCGGACGCCGTACGATTCGGAGATTGGCAGCCGTTCCTCTTCATTACGCGGGCCATGCGTTTCACGGCCGGAAGGCCGGCCCGCATACGGAAGGGTGCAACACCGTCAGCGACTTCGTGCAAGATCTGCATTTGTCGAGCGTCCTGATCGCCTTCGCAACTGCATTTTCATGGTTCGGGCTGTTGCGTGCTGAAGCTTCGGGACAAGGAGAAGCAATGGCACATAGCACAGGGTTGTTCCTTGCTTGCGTTTTTGGTTCGGTCTCGATTGTGGCGCAACAGCCGGGGCCGCCGCCGCCGCCACCAGGGGGGCCGCCGGCCGCCGAGGCAGTGGCGTCGGAGGCTGCCATCTCTCCGGTGCAGTTGGCGAAGAACGTGCTGCATGACCAGAAGCCCATCTGGACCTTTCCCGCGAAGGCCGTTGGCGGGAAGCATTGGAAGCCCGTCCTGGCCGTTGCGCTCGGCACGGTGGCCCTGGTGGCCCTCGACCCGTACACCGAGCCTTATTTCCACGACCCATCCCGCTTCAGCGGCTTCCAGACCGGACCCCTGCGGGGACGGAACACGACGCTGGCGGAAACGCTGACGCCCGTCGCTTTTTATGTGGCGGGTCTGGCGAAACACAGCCGGCACGCCCGGAACACCGGCCTGCTGGCTGCCGAAGGACTCATCGACGCGCAAATCGTCAGCTTCGTAATGAAGCAAGCCGCGGGACGATCGAAACCCAGCGATATCCCTCCCGATGGGAGTCTCCGCGACACTTGGTTCCAGTACAAGGGCGGGCTAACGAACGGGGGCAGTTTTCCCTCGGGCCACAGCGCCTCCGCATTCGCGGTGGCAACCGTGATTTCGGAGCGATACCGGGAACATCGCTGGATACCCTGGGCAGCCTACGGGACTGCCGCATTCCTCTCGCTGTCCCGGCTGCCCGCCCAGGCGCACTTTCCCTCAGACATCTTCCTGGGCGCGGCTATGGGATACGGCATCGGTCATCTGGTGGCACTGAGAAGGTAAAGCTAGCCGGAAGACATCCGCGCCCGCGCGGAACAGTGCGCCTGGCGCGCACGCCTGACCACCGGCACCGGCGCCGGTGACTACGGGCCAGGCGCTATACTGAGAACAAATATGCGAACCACCGTGGATATTGGGACCCTCATCGAGAGGTCGCCGGAGATCCGCAAAGGCCGGCCCTGTATTGCCGGGACCGGTGTCACGGTCAGGCGCATTGCCGGGTGGCACAACTTAGGCCTGACGCCCGAGGAGATCGCCGCCAAGATGGAGCACCTCACGCTGGCTCAGATTCACGCCGCCCTGGCCTACTATCACGCCAACCGCGACGAGATCGACAGCGACATTGCTGTCGAGGACGCGGCAGTTGAAGAGACTTTCCCGGCGCAGTGATAACTGCTGTGAGCCGCCTTCGTTTGTATATATCGACGAGGATGCGATGGACGGCGACGTTGTTCGGGGCCTTCGGTCACGGGGGATTGACGTAGTCACTGCCGCCGACGCCGGTATGATCCGCCGACAGGATGAAGACCACCTCCGTTTGGCCACGGTGGGATCGCGAGCGGCCGCGACCATGGCGGTATCGTTCTGACACAGCAACGACGCTATTCGACCGGAGAGCAGATCCGGCGGTTGCTACGTCTGATCGGCTCCTTATCGGCTGAAACCATGAGGAACCGTGAAGAGTTCTTGGGCCGGTGGTGACCGCACCGGCATTCGCCGTGACCTCCCGAACGGAGCATGGGCGGTCTGGGAAACCCGGCTTGGCTGGCTGAGGGCGCGGCTAGTGGTCGCGCAGCGCCGCCATGGGGTCCAGTTTCGCCGCGCGCCGCGCCGGCAGGAAGCCGGCCGCCAATGCGACGGCGGCCAGCAGGGCGGCGGTCGCCGCGGCCAGCCACAGCACGCTCCCCGCCGCCAGCCCGAGAGCCACCAGCATCCCACTCTCCCGCAGCACCATGCCCAGGATGCGGCGCCGGTCCGCGCCCAGCGCCATGCGAATGCCGATTTCGTTCCTCCGCCCCGAAGGCGCGCTCTGCGGCGCAACGGCCTGCCGGGAGGCCTACCCCACGGCGGCTAAGGATCGCCGCGGCGCTGCCGATATGAATACTGTGAGGCACATTTCCAACCGAGCATGAAGCGATTCCTGCGCATCCTGGCGGCGGTGACGTGGATGGCGGCTGCCGCCCCGGCGGAGGCCACCGGCGCCTTTCACGGGGCGCCGTCCTGGTGGCAAACCTGGTGGTTCCTATGCCTTGCCGCCGCCGGTTTGGTCAAGCTGGTGACCATGGCGCTGCGGGCGCGCATGCGGCTGATGATGCTGGAACATAAGCGCCTCGAAACCGCCGTGAGCGAGCGGACCGGCGAACTGAAGCTCCAGAAGGACGTCGTGGAACGGCAGAAGCGCGAGATTGAGGAACTGCTGCGCCAGTCCCGCGAAATCTCCCGCCTGAAGAGCGAGTTCCTGGCGAACATGAGCCACGAGATTCGCACTCCCATGAACGGCGTAATCGGCATGACCCAGTTGGCGCTCGATACGTCGCTCGACCAGGAGCAGCGCGAATACATTTCCATCGTGCGCGATTCCGCCGAGGCGCTGCTGGTGGTGATCAACGACATTCTCGACTTCTCCAAGATCGAGGCGGGCAAGCTGGAACTCGCCCACGAGCCATTCCTGCTGCGCAAATGCGTGGGCGACGCGCTCCAGGTGTTCGCCTGGAAAGCCCAGGAGAAGGGAGTGCATCTGGCCTATTCCGTCAGCCCCGAAATCCCCGACACGCTGGTGGGCGATGCCGGCCGTCTGCGGCAGATCCTGCTGAACCTGATTGGAAATGCCATGAAGTTCACCGCGCGGGGCGAAATCGCCGTGACCGTCGGCTCCGCCGTGCCGGACGCCGGCCCGTCCGGCCACTCCACCCTCTGTTTCGTCGTGCGCGACACCGGAGTGGGCATCCCGCGCGACAAGCAGGCTCTCGTGTTCGAAGCCTTCGCCCAGGCGGACGGCTCCACCAGGCGGCGCCAGGGCGGCACCGGGCTGGGGCTGGCGATCTGTTTCAAGCTGGTGCGTCTTATGAACGGCCGCATCTGGCTCGAAAGCGTCCCCGGCGCCGGCAGCACCTTCAGTTTTTCCGTGACGTTCGCCACCGCCGGAGCCGCGTCCGGGGCGTCGGCTCCCTCCCTGGAAGAGCCCGGCCCGGACCGCGCCCACCCCGCGCCGCTGCCCGCCGAACCGCTGCGCATTCTTCTGGTCGAAGACAACGCCGTCAATCAAAAACTGGCGCAACGCGTGATCGAAAAAATGGGCCATACGGTCACTGTAGTGGACAACGGCCGCGAGGCCGTCGACGCGGCCGCCGCGCACCAGTTCGATCTCATCCTGATGGATTTGCAGATGCCCGAAATGGACGGCTTCGAGGCCACCACGTGCATTCGAAGCCAGGAGCGAGCCGCCGCCGCCGCGTCGGGCCGCGCCGGCCGCCACATACAGATCGTAGCCATGACCGCGCACGCCATGAGCGGCGATCGCGAGCAATGCCTGCACGCCGGCATGGACGACTATCTCTCCAAGCCCATCAACATTCCGGCCTTCATTCAAATTCTCAACACCGTCCCGCGTCTCGGCCGGGAACCGTCGCCGGTCGCCTGACCACCCGCCGCCGGCTGCGTCGGCGCTTCCCGCATATACTAGGGGAAACCCCATGAAACTGGTCGCCATGACGCTTCTGGCAGCCGCGATGCCGGCCCAGATCTGGATTCCGCAGACGAGCGCCACTACGGCGTCGCTGCGCGGCGTGAGCGCGGTGAACGCCCAAGTGGTGTGGGCCAGCGGATCGGGCGGCGCCTACCTGCGCACCACCGACGGCGGCGCGACCTGGCGGGCGGCGGTGGTGCCCGAGGCCGAGAGCCTGGACTTCCGCGCCGTGCGCGCGTTCGACGCCGAGACCGCCTATCTGCTGAGCATCGGTCCCGGCGGCAAGTCGCGGATCTACAAGACCACCGACGCCGGCGGCCAGTGGCGGCTCCTGTTCACCAATCCCCATCCGCGGGGCTTCTTCGACGCGCTCGCGTTCTGGGATCGAAAGCGCGGCATCGTGTTGGGCGATCCCGTCGACGGCCACTTCGAAGTCCTCACCACCGACGATGGCGGCGAGCACTGGCAGCCGCGGCAGACGCCGCCGGCCGAGCCCCAGGAGGGCGCCTTTGCGGCCAGCAATTCCTGCCTGGTCGTGATGGGCCCCAAGGAAGCGTGGTTCGGCACCGGCGGCCCCGGCGGGGCCCGGGTCTTTCACTCCGCGGACGGCGGACGCACCTGGACCGTGGCCCGCACTCCCCTCCGCAACGATGCCGCCAGCGCCGGCATCTTCTCCCTGGCGTTTCTTGCCCGCGCCGGCATCGCCGTGGGCGGCGACTACAACAAGCCCGCCGAGGGCCAGGGGAACGTCGCCGTAACCTCCGACGGCGGCAAAACCTGGACCGCGCCCGGGGACCGAGGCCGTCCCGCGGGCTTTCGCTCCGCCGTGGCCTTCGCGGGAGGCAAGCGCTGGGTGGCGGTGGGCACTTCCGGTTCCGATGTGTCTTTCGATCGCGGGCGCCACTGGCAGCCGGCACCCGGCGAGGGATACAACGCCGTCAGCTTCGTCGCGGGCGGCGCCGGCTGGGCAGTCGGAGCCAAAGGCGCCATCGCCCGGTTCCAGGCCGGGCGCTGAAACCCGGTGCTGCCATCCATGCTGCTCGCGGCCAGGGGCATCTCCAAACATTTCGGGCGAAACGCGGTTCTTCAGGATGCCAGCGTTACGGCGCGCGACCACGAAGTCCTGGGACTCATCGGTCCCAACGGTTCCGGCAAGACGACCCTCTTCGAATGCCTGGCCGGCCTGATCCCCACCGATTCGGGCGAAGTCGAGGTTCGCGGTCGCGCGGTCGCCCCCGCCCGGCGCAAGCAGTTCCTCTTCTATCTGCCCGACGGGATCCGCCCCTGGGCCGACCAATCCGTCGCCTGGACGATGCGTTTCTTCGCCGCGCTCTACGCGCGTTCCCCGGACGAAGTCGCCGCCCTGGCGCGCGCGCTCCAACTCGAGCCGTTGTTGCGCGCGCGCATTGGCTCTCTCTCCAAAGGCGAGGCCAAACGGGCGCTCCTCGCGCTCGGCCTGCTCACCCCGCATCCGCTGCTGCTGCTGGACGAGCCCTTCGACGGCCTGGATTTCCGCCAAACGCGCGAGGTAATGACGCTCCTGCGCACCGTTCCCGCCGCGGGGCGCACGCTGTTTCTCTCCATCCATCAGCTCACCGATGCCGCGCGCGTGTGCGACCGCCTGGTGCTGCTGAGCAAAGGCCGGGTGGCGGGCGAGGGGACGCTCGCCGAACTGCGCACCCGGGCGGGTCTGAATGAGGGCGGCCTCGAGGAGGTCTTTCTTGCCCTCACCTGACGGCGGCGCGCGGGCGCGCACTCGTATGCTCTGGCTCCTGGCGAAAGAGTCTCGCGAGCTGCTAGCCTCGCGCGCCTTCTGGCTCCTGCTGCTCATGATCGGCCCGCTGGTGGGCCACGGCTTCATCACCGCGGTGGACTCCTACGCCGAGGCGAGCGGCATCGGCGGTGGTCCCGCGGCATTGGCGCAGGGGCTCTCCCCGCTCGATGGCGTGCTGGTCCCGGCATTTGGCGCTTACGATCTGGCCGTCACGCTGCTGTTCCCCTTCGTGGCCATCCGCCTGGTTTCCGCCGAAAAAGCCAGCGGCGCCTGGAAGCTGATGCTGCAAGCCCCGGTGGGCATGCCGGCCATGCTCCTGGCCAAGGGCCTCGCGCTCCTGGGTGCGTGGCTCCTCGCGTGGACGCCCGGCCTGCTCGCGCTAATTTTGTGGAAAGCGTACGGCGGTTGGATCTATTGGCCGGAGCTGTTGAATCTCCTGCTGGGGCATCTCCTGCGCGTCCTGCTGAGCTGCGGCGTAGCGGTCGCCGCCGCCGCCATGGCCAACGGGGCTGCCAGCGCCGCCATCGCCACCTTGGGATTCACGGTAGGCACCTGGGCGCTCGAATTCGTCGCCGCCGGACGCGGCGGCCTCCTCGCCACACTGGCCTCCTACACGCCCACCGCCGCGCTGCGCGTATTCGAACAAGGGCAACTTAGCCTGGCCACCGTGGTGGTGACGGCGGCGCTCTCGCTGGCCGGCTTTGCGCTGGCCGCCGTCTGGCTGCCCACGCGCCGCGGCCTGCCGTCGCGCCTGGCCTGGTCGCTCGCCGCTTTCCTTGTCTTCACCCCGATCTTGTGGGGCGCCGCGCACCTGCGCGCCGCCTGGGACCTCAGCGAGAACCGCCGCAATTCGTTCCCCGCCGCCGATGAGGCCGCCCTGCGCCAGATCCGCCGGCCGCTCCGCGTGATCGTCTTCCTGGCCCCGGAAGACCCGCGCCTCATGGATCTCGACCGCAACCTGCTCGGCAAGCTGGCGCGCATTCTTCCGCGCGTGGATATCGAGAATGCGTCGCACAGCCGCGCCGGTCTTTTCGAAAAAGCGGGCGACCACTATGGCGAGGTCTGGTATCAGTTGGACGGCCGCCGGGCGATGAGCCGGTCCACCACCGAGCCCATCGTCCTCGAGACCCTGTACCGGCTCGCCGGCGTCGAGCCTCCGCCGCGCGCCGCGGGCGGAGAATATCCCGGACATCCCCTGGCCGTCCGGCCCAAGGGCGCGGCCCCGCTCTTCTACGCCCTGTGGCCCCTCGCCGTGGCGCTCGCCGCCTGGGTACACTTGAAGGACAGGAACCGATCATGAAACGACTTCTTCCTATCGCCGCGGCGCTCTGCGCGCTGGCGCCCGCATTCGCCCAGACCGCTCCGAACAAGACCATTCGCGTGGATGTGTCCCAGGATAAGGCCGGAAGCGAACCCACCCGTTTCCTGGGCGTGGTGGGTAATTGGGTGGTCGTCCCGGACGGCGGCCGGAATGTGCTGATGGTGGACGGCCGGCAGTGGAAGAGGGGCGACCCCTCGGGCGGCCTGGCCGACAAGGCCCGTCTCCTTTACGGCTCGCGCCACGAAGAGTTCATCGAAAGCGTGAAGGCCTTCGCGTACTATCCCTACGCCGTGGCGCAAGGCATCGACGATTTCCAAAACGGCGAGATCGAAATGCGCTTCCAACTCCTCGAAGGCGCGCTCGATCAGTGCGCCGGGATTCTGTTCAACGTGAAGCCCAATGGCGACTATCTCACCGTGCGCTTCAACGGCAAGGAAGACAACCTCGTGCTCTGGACCTTCAATAAGGGCACCCGCAAATTCGTCAAGCGCGGCGCCGAAGATGTGCCGCTGCAGACCAAGCAATGGTACACCATGAAGATCGCCGTGCACGGCACGAAGCTGGAAGGGTATCTCAACGGCCGGCGACTGCTCGATTACACGCTACCCGAGCCGGTCTCGGGCAAAGTCGGCGTATGGTCGAAGACCGACAGCGTGAGCTACTTCGATGGCTTCACGGTTACCCCGGCGCCCTAGCGCCGACGCCGGCGGCATGCGCTGCCCGCTGCGAACGAACCGCTCATCGGGGCGTGAGAAGTTGCCCCCA
>JADGNR010000499.1 GCA_017883415.1 Bryobacteraceae bacterium
AGGATGGAGGGCGACAGAGGTTCGCCAAGGGGAAGGGGGCCTACGCTTCAATCCGCTGCAGTCTCTTCAATCCGCTCCGCTCGGGGGGGCAGCAGATCTTCTAAGTAGACTTTGTACCAGCGGCGGCTCCACTTGGCGAGTATCAGACCGTCCGGCTTCGCCTCCCCGAACGTTTCGATGATCTCATTCGGCGGAATGCTCTCCGACCGGTCGGCCGTGGGGCGCTTCCACGCGGGAACGCGCTTCTGTGCCGGTATGTATCGAGTCGACCTGAATCTCGCCATTTGAAGTGCTCCTACGCGACTTTCTTCGGATTTCTTGGGCCGGATAGGATTCCCCGATTCGCGGCGCTTTCCGAGGGTATGCTTCGCACCCTCGATCGCGCCAAGACGATTCTGCATTCGATTCTAGCTTTAACGCGGGAGGCGAGGTCGAATTTTGAGTAAAAATTGCGTAAACAGTCGGTGATGCTTGTTACAGATGTACGGCCGATTACGTCCCCGGCCGTGACTGAGGGCCCTTTGAGGGCGACCCCGACGCGGGAAGTTACAATTGGTGGACGGAGAAACCCACCATGCCGTTGGCGCCTGCAACCCGTCTGGGCCCTTATGAAATCGTGGCCCGCCTCGGCGCCGGCGGCATGGGCGAGGTCTATCGCGCGCGCGATACCCGCCTGGGCCGCGAAGTGGCGCTGAAAATTCTTCCCCCAGGGTTCTCCGGCGATCCCGGCCGCCGGGCCCGCTTCGAGCAGGAGGCCCGCGCCGCGGCCGCGCTCAACCACCCCAACATCCTCGGCCTGTACGATTTCGGCGAGGAAGCGGGCGTCTCCTACATGGTCGCCGAACTGGTCTCGGGCGAAACCCTGGCCGCGCTGATCGACCGCGGGCCCGTGCCCACCCGCAAGCTGCTCGAGTTCGCCGTGCAGATCGCCGATGGCATGGCCGCCGCGCACGCCGCCGGCATCACCCACCGCGATCTGAAGCCACCCAACATCATGATCGCGGGCGACGGCCGCGTGAAGATCCTGGATTTCGGACTCGCCAAGCAATCCCCGCCGGCCGGCGCCCATCCCGATGAGACCCTGACCGTGGCGCAAACCGAGCCGGGCATGGTCATGGGCACCATCCATTACATGAGCCCGGAGCAGGTCCGCGCCCAGGCGGTGGATTACCGCTCGGACCAATTCTCCTTCGGCCTGATCCTCTACGAGATGGCCACCGGGAAGAAGCCGTTCGATAAGCCGGAAGCGGTCGAGACCATGTCGGCCATCCTGACCGAGGAGGCGCCGCCCATCGAGCGCGCCATCCCGGGGCCTCTGCGCTGGGCCATCGACCGCTGTCTGGCGAAGGACCCGGCCGACCGCTACGAGTCCTCGCGCGACCTTTTTCGGGAATTGCGCAGCCTGCGGGACCACCTTTCGGAAGGCTCCACCATGCAGGCCGTGGCGATCGCGGCGGCGCCGCGCCGGCGGGTCCGCTGGCGCGTGGCCGCCGCGTTCGCGGCGGGTCTTCTGCTGCCGCTGATCGCGCTGCTGCTGTGGCCCGCCCCCGCGCTCCCGGATCAGTCGGCCTACCGCTTCACACCCTTCTCCTTCGAGCCGGGCGGTCAGCGAAGCGCGATCTGGGCGCCCGACGGAAAGGCCATTGCCTACGCGGCGCGAGGCGGCTCCGGACCGTTCCAGGTTCTCATTCGCTATCTGGATTCGCCTTACGGGAGGGTGGTCACCCACGGGGCCGGGAATGTCTACCCCACGGCCTTCAGTCCCGACGGCAAGCGGATCTTGTTCGAGGGCGACCAGCCGTCGGACGGCATCCGCTCCGTCGCCACCGTGGGAGGCGAAGCCGTGGCATTCATGCCGCTGCCGGAGGACACGCGGGTCATCGCTATCTCGCCCGACAATCGGGCGGCGGCTATGCTCAAGCCAGGCGCCGACGGCCGCTACGGCGTCTGGATCGCCTCTCCCCCCGGCGCGGCGCTCGAGCAGTACACTCCCGCACCGTTCGTCACGCGTGAGGTCTACAACGAGCCGCGGCTGAAATTCTCACCCGACGGCAAGCGCCTGCTGCTGTTTCTGAACAGCGAGCGGCACCGCGAAGAGGCGTGGCTGCTCCCCTATCCGCCCGATCCGGCGCATCCGCCAGTCCTGCGGTTTACCGGCCTCGAGAGCTACAACGGCACGCCGGGCTTCACCTGGATGCCCGACAGCCGGCACATCGTCCTGTCGATTGCCCCATTCTCCGGCGCCCTTTCGCAACTGTGGATGGCGGACACCGTCTCCGGAGAACGCTACGCCCTCACCAGCGGGACCACCGCGCGATCTTTCCCGGCCGTCTCGCCGGACGGCAGCAGGATCGTTTTCACCGAAGGCGCGGGGAACTTCGACATTGTGTCGGTCGATTTGAGCAATGCCGCGGCGCACCGGCTGATTGCAACCGAGCGCGACGAGGCCATGCCGGCATGGGCCGCCCGCCAGCCGGTGCTGGTCTTTGTGACCAACCGCAATGGCCCGATGGAAATCTGGCTGCACCGCGAGGGCACGGTCGATCGCCCGCTGGTTACCGCGCGGGACTTTCCGGTGGGAACCACCCAGTGGTTCATGGGGCCGGCGCTATCGCCCGAAGCCGACCGCGTGATCTATACCCGCATCGAAAGCGGCGGCGGGGACCATCTTTGGATCTCTTCGGTGGCCGGCGGCGCGCCCGTTCCGCTCACCGCCGATTCCACGTCCTCCGAATTTCCCGGCTCCTGGTCCTCCGACGGGAATTGGTTCGTTTACGCCGCCCTCAAGGATGGCAAGATGCAGTTGATGAAAGTCGAGACCAGCGGGCAGGCGACTCCCACGGTGATCCAGGCGGACTCCGGCGGCAACGACACCGTGCCCTCCTGGTCGCCCTCGGGCGATTCGATCCTGTACGGCGACACGCTGTTTTCATCCGACGGAAAGACCACCCGCGGGCTCGGCGGCCACCATGCGGAAGGCTACACCTTCTCCCCGGACGGAAAATTGCTGTACGGCACGCGAAGCGAGGGCGAGCGCGAACTGCTCTTTTCGCTCGACCTCGCCACCGGGAAAGAGAAAGCGATCGGCGATGTCGGAAAGGAGTTCCGGCCCTCCAGTTTTCTCAATCCGGCGCGGCGCTACAGTCTGGCGCCGGACGGGAAGAGCATGGTCTACGGCGTCGCGACCAGCAAGAGCAGCCTCTGGCTGTTCGAAGGGTTCGCCGTGAGGCAGGGCATTTGGGCGCGCCTGGGCCTGCGGTGACCGAGCAAACCCCACCCGCACCGCGCTAGAATCACAAATATCGCAATTTCCGTGCCCAACGGATTCTTGCGGCCCGTATCCCATGACGACATCCACCAGCACCCGCGCCCAGGAATTCCGCGATCAGTTGTCCCGCCGCGTCATCGTGGCCGACGGGGCCATGGGCACCATGCTCTACGCGCGCGGCGTGTTCATCAACCGCTGCTTCGACGAGCTCAATGTTTCGCAGCCGGATCTGGTGCGCCAGATCCACCAGGACTACGTCAAGGCCGGCGCTGAGATCCTCGAGACCAATACCTTCGGCGCCAATCGCGCGCGCCTCTCCGCGTTCGGAGTCGCCGAGAAGCTGAAGGCCATCAACCTGGCCGGGGTGCGCCTCGCCCGCGAGGCCGCCCGGGAGGACGTCTATGTGGCCGGGGCCGTCGGGCCGCTGGGGGTGCGCATCGAGCCCCTCGGTCCCACCTCGTTCGCCGAGGCCCGCGCCATCTTCCGCGAGCAGATCGACGCGCTGCTCGAAGCGGGCGTCGATCTGCTGATCCTGGAAACATTCGGCAACCTCGATGAGCTGCGCGAAGCCGTGACCGCGGCACGCGAGGCCGCGG
>JADGNR010000212.1 GCA_017883415.1 Bryobacteraceae bacterium
ACTGGGAAGGCTGCAAAAGTTGTGGGGCAGCCAATTGTGGCTGCCGCCGGCTTTCAGCCGGCGCCCGGCGCCAGCCGCCTGAAAGGCGTCCCCAGAGTCTTCTGAGTTAATCCGTCAAGCGTTATTTTCAGAAAGTTTTTGGAATCCGGCAACCGTTTTCCACTCAACACCGGTGGCAGATGAAAAGGCAGCGCCGAGCAGAGAGCCGCGCCGACGCAGGGACTTCTGGTACACCTGCTCGTCGTAGGGTTTGCCGTCCTTCCAGCATCGAAAGATGATGCGAATCCATTTGAATGCCAGCGCCCTGACCGCCGGATGATGGTCTTTCTTCTCGTCATTGCGGAGATGCTCGTAATAGGCCATGGCCCACTCCGACTGTCCGATCGAGTGGCTGGCAAACTCGTGAAAGGTCTGGCGTACAAACTTGGGACAGGCATACCGGAAATGAACCAGCTCGGTTTTGCCGCTGGCCTTCTTCACGGGGGCGATCCCGCTGTAACGCTCCATCTCGTCAGCGTTTTGAAAGCGATCACGGCGGGTTCCGAAGGCCGCGATCAAGCGCGGAACCAGAACGGGACCGGCGCCCGGCAGGGACGCGAACAACGCGCCGTCGGGGTGCACCCGCACCAACTCGGCGATACGCTCATCGAGGGCGGCGATATTGCCGCGCAGAGCCGCCAACAGTGACACCAATCCGCGGGCCGTCCTCATCCCCGCTTCCAGCACCGCCTGGTCCCGGGTAGCCGGTATGGCTTGGGAAATGGAGGCGATGCGTTCCTCCAGGAGTTGCTGAGAGCGGCAATTGTGCTCGTGAAAAAACCGACGCAGCGTGCCGGGGTGCGCCCGCTGGAGTTGTTCCAAACTTGGCCAGCGCTCTAGCAAGTCTCCGACCAGCGGAGTGGTCACGTCGTCGAACCAGTGGAGAATCTGCGGGAAATACAGCTTCAGACAATCGGTCAGACGATTGCTCTGGCGCGTCTTGTCATCGACCGTTCGCCGGCGTTCCTCCACCAGGAAATGCAACAGGCGGGTTTCCACCGTATCCGGTTGCAGTGGGCGAAGGCGCTCGCGGTGACGCATCAACAGGTCCAGCAGCGAGGCGGTATCGCTGGGATCGGACTTGGCGCCGGATGGACAGAACGTCTCCCGGTAGCGCGCCGCCGTGGTGGGGTGTACCGGGAACAGCACCAGGTGCGGATACTTGGTGAGCATGTAGACCAGGGCTCCGCGCGACTGCTCCAAACACAGAGCGATGGGGCGGCCGCCAAAACGCTGCTGCAAGGCCACTGCCCAAGCCTCCACTGCTTCCGGTGTATTCTCCACTTCCCCTTGCTCATCCCGTTGGGAGCCGGCTGGGACCAGCCGCCAGAAATTCTTCTGGTCGGCCCAGTCGATGGCCGCAAACGCGGCCCACTCCGGCTCGGAAGCTGCCGAAATCAACGATTCCGACATTCAATCCTCCTTTCGAACGGGCTGGCCTGGCTCCTCCGAAAGCCTTATAGTGAGTCTAGGACCAGACGACTTCTGAGTATTCGTCGCTGGAGCCAAGCGCATCCCGCTGCTCGAAACACTCTGGGAAAACATCGAGTGTTGGGGGACCCAATTCGTAGCAGCGGGATGCCCGCTCAAACAAAAGTACTATCAAATGTTTTGAGCGGTGAAAAGCCCGCGGAGAGCACAGCCCTGGAGGGTACACTTCTTCCGAGTGGCCCCCAAAAACCTCTTCTCCCCTTGATCAATAATTTGTCTCCGGATTCACTATAAGGGGACCCCGGGCAGGATTGCCCGCCCCACAATGTATACTGTTTTGAACGAGGTCAACATGATGACTCTACGCAGACCAGACGCAACCGGGATTTTCGGGAAGGCGGCGCTGCTCGCGCTCTCCTTCCTCACTCTCACGGCCACCACCGGCACTGCCCAAACCAAACTCACCGGCGACGGCAAATGCGGCAAACCCGACAAGCAGGAATCGATCGACGTGGGCGACCACGCCGGCCACGCGCTGGTGCTCGTTAAGTTCTCCTGCACCTGGACCAATCCCTACGACATGGCGGGCCTGAAATCCAAGGACTACACGGGAACCGTGACCAGCGACGTCAGCGGCGGAAAAGGGCAGGAGCGGGGGTACGTGGTCGTTACCATGGACAACGGCGACAAGGCGTTCATTCGCTTCACGGGCATCGGCACCACCGCCAAGGACGGCGCCAGTGCCGGCGAAGGCACCTGGTCGTACACCGGCGGCACCGGCAAGCTGAAAGGCCTCACCGGCAAGGGCACCTACAAGAGCTCGGGCAACGCCGAGGCCACCGAGGACCACGTCGAGGGCGAGTACGCGCTGCCGGCCCCGCCCCCGCCCAAGACCAAGAAGTAAGCGACGCCGGCGGCCGGCCCGCTCCACCAAGGCGAACCACGGCTATCATGGAGGCATATGAAGGCTCTCTGGTGCGCCGCGCTGGCCGTTGCGACACTCACTGCGCAGACCTTCCCGGGCGGGCCGGCGCTGGACCAGGCGATCCAGGAGGCCATCGAGCAGGGGCGTTTGCCCGGCGCCGTGCTGCTTATCGGGCACGAAGGACGGGTGGTCTACCGCAAGGCGTACGGCAAGCGCGCGCTCGTGCCGCAGCCGGAGGCCATGACGGCGGATACCATTTTCGATTGCGCGTCGCTCACCAAGGTGGTCGCCACCACCTCCTCGTTAATGAAGCTGTTCGAGCAGGGGAAGTTCCGGCTGAACGACAAGGTGACCGAGTACATCCCCGAGTTTCAGGGCGGCAAGAGCGAGATTACGCTGCGCAACCTGTTCACGCATTTTTCGGGGCTGCGTCCGGATGTGCCGCTGGAGAGCCCGTGGAGCGGCTACGAGACCGGCATCCGTCTGGCCGCGGCCGACAAGCCGGCCGGACCGCCGGGGGCGCGGTTTGTCTATAGCGACATCAATTTCATCCTGCTGGGCGAGCTGGTGCACCGGCTGAGCGGGCAGTCGCTGGCCGAGTACGCGCGGCAGAACATCTTCCTGCCGCTGGGCATGAAGGAGACCATGTTCCAGCCGCCCGCGTCGCTGGTTCCGCGCATCGCGCCCACCGAGCGGCTGGACAAGACCGGGCCGCCGCTGCGCGGGGTGGTGCACGATCCGACCGCGCGCAACATGGGAGGAGTGGCGGGGCACGCGGGGCTGTTCTCGACCGCGGACGACCTGGCGCGCTTCGCGCAGATGATGGTGAACGGGGGCGCGCTCGAGGGCGTCCGTCTCTTCAGCCCGCTCACGGTGGCGAAGTTTACCGAGCCGCAGTCGCCGCCCGATCAGCCCATCCTGCGCGGGCTGGGGTGGGACATCGATTCGCAGTATTCGGGCAACCGCGGCGAGCTGTTCCCCATCGGCTCCTATGGCCACACCGGTTTCACGGGCACTTCGATCTGGATCGATCCTTCGACCAAGACGTACGTGATTCTGCTGGCCAACAGCGTGCATCCCAACCTGCGGCCGGCGCTGACGCCGCTGCGCGGCAAGGTGGCCACCATCGCGGCGGCGGCGCTGGGCGTTTCCGCGCAAGGCGTCACGCTCACGGGGTACAACGAAACGCTGGCAGGCGCGGGCGTGCACCGCGAGGTGGCGCGCAACGGTTCGACGCGCACCGGCCTGGACGTACTGGTGGAGCGGAAGTTTCAGCCGCTCGAGCGAAAGCGCATCGGGCTGATCACCAACCACACCGGAATCGACCGCCAGGGCCGCCGCAACGTGGACCTGATGAAGCAGGCGGGCCTTACCGTGGCCGCACTGCTTTCTCCGGAGCACGGCATGGCGGGCGGCGAGGACCGCGAGGGCATTACGGATGCTACGGACCCGGCCACCGGCATCCCCGTCTACAGCCTGTACGGCAAGACGCTGCGGCCCACGCCGGAGATGCTGCGCGGCATCGACGCGCTGGTTTACGACATACAGGACGCAGGGGTGCACTTCTACACCTACGAGACCACGATGGCCTACGCCATGGAGGCCGCCGCGAAAGCGGGCATTCCGTATTACGTGCTGGACCGGCCGAACCCCATCACCGGCACGCGGGTGGAGGGGCCGCCGCTGGACAGCGCCAATACTTCGTTTGTGGGTTATTTCGCGGGCATGCCCGTGCGGCACGGCATGACCATGGGGGAGCTGGCGCGGCTGTTCAACGCGGCGAACAAGATTGGCGCGGCGCTGACGGTGATCCCCATGGAGGACTGGAACCGCGGCGACTGGTTCGATGCGACCGATCTGCCGTGGATCAACCCTTCGCCCAACATGCGCAGCCTGAAGGCCGCGGCGCTGTATCCGGGCCTGGCCCTGCTGGAGTACGCGAAGAACTATTCGGTGGGACGCGGCACGGAGGCGCCCTTCGAGCAGATCGGCGCGGACTTCATTGCGGGCCGCGAGCTGGCGGCGTACCTGAACCGGCGGCAGATTCCGGGCATACGCGTTTACGCCACGAGCTTCACGCCGGCGGAATCGAACTTCAAGGGCGTGCGCATTGAAGGCGTACGCTTCGAGATTGTCAATCGCGAGCAACTCGATGCCACGCGGCTGGGCCTGGAAGTGGCGGCGGCGATGCAGAAGCTGTATCCGGGAAAGATCGATTTCGCGGTCAGCAAGAAGCTGATCGGCAGCGACGACGCGATCCGGCGCCTGGCGGCGGGCGAAGACCCGCGCGCCATCCAGCAGAGCTTCGCGGATGCGGTCGCGGCGTTCGTCAAATTGCGGGAACCCTACCTGCTGTACCGCTGAGGGGCGCGCCTCACGGGCGGGCCGGCGCGCGGTCCCAGAATACGGTGCAGCTTTTGATCCTGGTCTTGTGGAGGTAGAGCCGCGGCAGGCCCATCTCCTCGATTTCCGGATCGGCTTCGCACGTGGCCACGGTGGAGAAAACGCCCGTTTCGGCCTGGCGGACCAACTCCCACTGGTTCACGATGTGCAGCGGGGCGGCCTGCGCGGCGGGCATGTCGACGATCTGCGCATAGGAGAATTCCACGCCCTCGGGCGCCGGGCGCCGGGTGAGAAAATGGAAGTGTTCGTCGCCCCACAAGGCCGCATGCGGAGGCGTCACTTGCTCGATCTTGCGGGCCACCGCTTCCAGATCGCGCCACGATAGCGCGTTGGACTCTTGATACACCGATTTCGCGAGAGCGAGCGCAAGCAGCAGGGCCAGGGCCGCGAGCGGGAGGAGCGGCCGGGATGGATGATACAAGCGCGAGGCGGCGGCGTAGAATCCCACGGCAGCGAGAATCGCCAGGAAGGGCGTCAGCAGGATGAAGTAGCGCTCAAAGGTGGGGTGCGTGGCGCACAGTTCGGCGCCGAGGGCCAGGGCCAGCCAGGCGCACAGATAGAACTCCGCGCGCCGGGCCCGCTCCCAGCCGCTCATGCGGGCGATGAAGCGCAAGCCGGCGATGGCGAGCAGGGCCAGCAGCAGGGCGGACGAAGAATCCAGCCAGGAGGTGAGCACGCCGAGATCGTGCGGGGTGGCGTCCTCCCAATTCACGCGGCGGTAGCGGAGCTGGTATTCGAACAGGTTGAAGAGGGTTGCGTGGGGGGACTCGACGAACAGCCAGAGCAGCGGCAGAAGGGGAAGGGCGGCGCCGGCGAGGCAGGCGGCGCACTTCCGCCAGCGGTTGCCGGCGCGGTTGTGGAGCGGGATCCAGAGCAGGAATACGGGGGCGGCGGCGGCGGTCAACAGAGAAGATCCCGCGGCGGCGGCGGCAAGGAAGCCGGCCGCAGCCGCCGGGAGCGGACTCGATCGCTCGACGGCTCGCACGGAAACGCGAAATGCGGCGACCAGCAGAAACAGGCATAGCCCGTAGGCCTGCCCAATGGCGCCATACCCGACGACGGTGGCGTTCAGGCCGGCCAGGAGCGCGGCCGCGACGGCGCAGGCCAGCCGCCAGCCGGCGACGGGAAGCCGGGCCAGGAGGAACTCCGCCGCGAGCAGGATGGCGCCGGCCGTGGCCAGGGCGGAGACCGTGTGCGCCACGCGCCAGGTATCGCCGAAGAGGCGCATCCACAGGGCGTTCCAGTAGGCGTAGAGCGGCGCCTGCGGGTAGCAGAAATCGAGATACGGGCGCTTCCCGGCCAGGATCAACTGCGCGGCCAGCAGGTGAAAGCCTTCATCCCAGGCAAAGGCGATGGTGCGGGAATAGACCAGCAGGAGGGCGAACAGGAGCGCGACTACCGCGCACAGCGCGAGAAGCGGCGAGCGCGCGCGCTCCGCGCGGCCGGCGTCATCGGGCCGCACGCGGTTTCCCCTGGTGCAAATCGAACCTCCGTGCTGCATGATACGCTGGCAATGAGTTCAGTTTCAATAAGGAGGAGTGGTGCGCACTTGGGCAATTGTGCTGGCGGCGGCCGCGGGCGCGGGGTGCGGTGGATACCGCGCCGCGGAGGTGGCGACCAGCGTGCGCGCCTTTGCCGGAACTGTCGCTCACGACATCACGCAAGAGGGCCCGGCCGCATGGCGCAAGCATTTCGCCGACAGCCCTTCGTTCTTCATGGCCGCGGACGGCCAGATGGTATTCCCGAACAGCGCTGCGGCGACCGCGGGAATTCAGGACCTCAGCCGCACCATCAAGCATATCGATCTGCAATGGGGCGGCGATTTGCGGGTAGATCCGCTGGCGGCGGATTTGGCGGTAGTTGCCACCACGTACCACGAAGTCATGGTGAGCGCCGAGGGCCGCCGCGTGGAGTCGACCGGTTTCTTTACGGGAATCGCGGAACAGCGAGACGGGCGCTGGCAATTTCGCAACGCCCATTGGTCGGAGGCGGTGCCTCCTGGGGCGGCGCGGTAATGCGCGCCTGCGGCGCGGGGGCGGGCCAGGAGTAATATGTCACGCATACTGGATGGGATCGATTCGCCGGAGCAGGTGCGGAAGCTTCCGATCGCGGACCTGGAGCGTCTGGCGGCGGAGATCCGCGAAGAGCTGATCACCGTACTCTCGATGAATGGGGGGCACCTGGGGCCGAATCTCGGAGTGGTGGAACTGACCATCGCCCTGCACTATGTGTTTCAAAGCCCGCAGGACCATTTCCTGTTCGACGTGAGTCATCAGGCCTACGTGCACAAGCTGCTGACCGGGCGGCGCGAGCGGTTCCACACCATACGCACCCCGGGGGGCCTGAACGGATTCATGCTGCGCACCGAGAGCCCGCACGATTGCTACGGCGCGGGACACGCGGGCACGGCGCTTTCGGCGGCGTTGGGCATGGCCGTGGCGCGCGATAAGCTCGGGGGCAAGGAACATGTGGTGGCCGTGGCCGGCGATGCGGCTTTCACCTGCGGGATCACTTACGAGGCACTTAATAACATCGCACACCACACTAAGCGGCTGATCGTGGTGCTGAACGACAACGAATGGTCCATAGACAAGAATGTGGGCGCGATGGCCAGTTACCTGAACAAGATCGTCACCAATCCGCGGTACGACTCGCTGCACGAGCGCGCGGGAAGGTTCGTGGAGCGGCTGGGAGGAAAGACCGCGCTGCGCGTGGCGCGCCGGGCGGAAGAAGCGGCCAAGAGCATCCTGCTGCCGAGCGTCATCTTCGAGGAGCTGGGACTGCGCTACTACGGGCCGATCGGCGGGCACGACGTGGCGACGTTGATCCAGACCTTCGAGTTTCTCAAAAAGCAGGACCGTCCGGTGTTGCTGCACGTGCTGACCCAAAAGGGAAGAGGCTTCGAGCCGGCCATGCAGAAGCAGAAGAAATTCCATGGGCTGGGTCCCTACGATCCGGAGACCGGCGAGACCAAGCCGCTGAGCCGCAGAACGTACTCGGAAGTATTCGCCGATACGCTGGTGAAGCTGGCCGATTTCAACGAGAAGGTGGTGGCCATCACTGCGGCCATGCCCAACGGCACGGGCCTGGACCGTTTCCAGGCGCATCATCCCGACAAGTACTTCGACGTGGGCATCGCCGAGGAGCACGCGGTGCTGTTCGCCGCGGGGTTGGCGGTCAAGGGGTTCAAACCGTTCTGCGCCATCTACTCCACGTTTCTGCAGCGCGCGTTCGACCCGGTGGTGCACGACGTCTGCCTGCAAAACCTGCCGGTGGTGTTTTGCATGGACCGGGGCGGGCTCTCGGCCGACGACGGACCGACGCACCACGGCGTATTCGACATCAGCTATCTGCGCGGCATCCCGAACCTGGTGCACATGGTGCCCAAGGATGAAGACGAGCTGGCCGACATGCTGTTCACGGCCATGCAGTGGGACGGCCCCATCGCGGTGCGATATCCCCGCGGCGTCGGGCCCGGCACCCCGGTGAAGGACGTGCCGGCGCTCATCCCCATTGGAAAGGCCGAGCTGCTGGAGCACGGCGAGAACGACCGGGTAGCGATCTTCGCGCTGGGCGCGCTGGTCCCCATGGGGCAGGAGATCGCGCGCAAGCTGGAGGGCGAAGGGTACCCCGCGGCGGTCGTCAACGCGCGATTTACCAAGCCCATCGACACCGCCATACTGGAGTTTTTCGCGCGCACCGTGGATGTGATCCTGACCCTGGAGGACCACGTGCTGCGGGGCGGCTTCGGCAGCGCCATCCTGGAGGAATTGAACACCCTGGGGCTGAGCGTTCCGGTGGTGCGCATCGGCTGGCCGGACCAGTTCATCGAACACGGCAAGATCGAAGCGTTGCGCGCGAAATACGGCGTCAGCGTGGAAGCGGCGCTGGAGAAACTGAGGCCGATTTTGCAGGCGCGCACGGCCGCGAAGCGAGCATTTGTGAAGTAGAATCAGAAGTGAGGAATGCCGGACACCACCAAACACCAACAGCCATCGCAAATGCCCCGGCATCAGGATTCCTTGTGTCCGTCGAAGCCGGACCCGTCTGCATTGGGGAGACTGTTGGACGAGTGGACGCACGGCGATGAGACCGAACAGCGCGAGACCTTCGACGCCCTGCGCCGTTCCCTGGACGAAGATCGACCCGAGGGCTACAAGCTCGATTCATGAGCCTGATCGTTCTGCTGGACGCGGGTCCGCTTGGAATGATCACGAATCCGAGTTGCTTCGGGCCGGCAAGGACAAAGGGCTTGGACGTCTGAACGCGTTGAAGGGTATGGTCGGATACGCCCCGATCACGACGCCGGTGATGCTGAAGGCCGCCGAGTTCTGGGCAACGGCCCGAAAGAGCGGGCGGCAGTCGGCCAGTGACGCCGCTTTGGACGCCGACATGATCCTCGTCGCGCAGGCCGTGGCTCTTGTTCGTGACGATCAGGAAGCGGTAATCGCCACTACGAACGTACGACATTTGGCGCTGTTTGCGTCCGCGCCTCTTGCGCGAGATTGGCTAGCGTCGGTTCGCGCGGATGGCCCTGAGGCTCGGCGACGATCAGGGCGGTTGGTAAGGGTCAGCCTTCCGCTGGCGACCGCGCCTGCTGGGCCATCTCGATCAGCACGGCACGGGCGCTGGCGGCGTCGGTCACTTCGCGCAGGAACGCCACGCGCCGGCCGTGAACCTTGTCGCCGGATCGCAGCCGCAGATGGAAACCCAGGCGGTCGACGGCAGTCATGACGGCCTCGGCGGCCTGCTCACCCGCGAAGCGGTGGGCAATGAGGCGCAGCGCCCCGGCGTGGTCGGCATTCATATGTTGGAGGATGCCCGGCGCGGCCTCGGCCAGCGGGTCGGGGCGCGCGGCGGCGTAGTCTTCGGCGGAAACCCAGCCCATCACGCCGAAGCCGTCATGACGGCCATCGACCGCCTGGGTTTCCATCTGCGGCTCCGGTCCGGAGACAAGGTTCACGGCCGGCGCGTGGCGTTCCTGCGCGAAGTGGCCGACGCCGCCAGCGCCCGCGCCGTGTTGATCGAG
>JADGNR010000213.1 GCA_017883415.1 Bryobacteraceae bacterium
CCTGTTGCACCCCGAAAACTTCGTGAGGCTGCCCAACAAGGTCCTACCGCCAATGAGTCGCGTCGGACGGTCTGGGGCGGGGGACCGGCGGAAGCGCGTTGTGCGGGGTAAGTTGGCCGGTCAGCCTAGATCCTAGGAGAATGACAGAGGCGATTCGAGTGGTTCCTCCGGCCAAGCAAGCGAAGCCGCAAAATCGGGCGTCGCAGCTCCGTTCGTTCGACCAGGCAACCGAACGCCACCGTAGGCGCCCGCCGGTGCGCGCCACGGGGAAGCCGCGCAATCGCGGATGGGGACGCGAGGGTTCTCTCGGCCTGCCGTAGCGCCCTCCAGCGCCCTCCCGGAGTCGCGCTGCCGAAATTGTTGTATCATGAAACTAATTATGAAGGTCGTGGACGTTCGAGCGACCACGGTGACGGTGCCGCTCGAAGCTGCGTTGCGCCATGCGAACGGGTGCCACTGGGGCCGATTCGTGCGCACCATCGTGGAAGTGGAGACGGATAACGGGCTGGTCGGGCTCGGGGAAATGGGCGGCGGCGGCGAATCGGCCGAAGCGGCCTTTCGGGCGATGAAGACGTACCTGGTGGGGCACGATCCGGCGCGCCTGGAGGAGATGCGCTTTCTGATCGCCAATCCCACCGCATCCTTATATAACAACCGGACGCAGGTGCTGGCGGCGCTGGAGTTCGCGTGCCTGGACATTCTGGGGCAAGCCTGGGGGGTGCCGGTGTGCGACATCCTGGGCGGGCGGCTGCGCGATCGGGTTCCGTTTGCGGCCTACTGTTTTTTTTGCTATGGCGACGCGGAAACGGGCCGCGGGGAAGTGCGCACCATCGATCAACTGGTGGAATACGCCTGCGTTGTGAAACGGCGCTGCGGGTTCCACACGCTGAAGGTGAAGGGCGGTGTGTTTCCCCCGGACTATGAACTGGAGGCGTACCGCGCGCTGGCGGCGGCCTTTCCGGAAGACTCGCTGCGCTTCGACCCCAACGGGGTGTGGTCCACCGAGCAGGCCATCCGGTTCGGGCAAGCGATCGAGGGATTGCGGAACGACTACCTGGAGGACCCGGTTTTCGGCCTGAACGGAATGCGGCGCACCCGGCAAATGGTGCGCGTGCCGCTGGCCACCAACACGGTAGTGGTCAACTTCGAGCAACTGGCGGCGAACGCGCTGGATACGGCGGTGGACGTGATCCTGCTGGACACGACGTTCTGGGGCGGCATCCGGGCGTGCGTGAAGGCGGCGGCGGTGTGCGACACGTTCCAACTGGGCGTGGCGGTGCACTCTTCGGGCGAGTTGGGAATCCAACTGGCCACCATGCTGCATCTGGGCGCGGTGCTGCCCAACCTTTCCTTCGCGGCCGATGCGCACTACCATCATTTGACCGACGACATCATAGAAGGCGGACCGATGCGATACGAAGACGGCAGCATCCGCGTGCCGGACGCGCCCGGACTGGGCGTGCGGCTGAATCGCGACAAGGTGCGCCAGTACAGCGAACTCTACCGCAGGCTGGGGAGCTACCCGTACGACCGGGATCCGGCGCGACCCGGTTGGACCCCGACGGTGCCCAACGACCGGTGGGCCGATCCCCAAGACGACCGGCCGGTGCGGATTCCCTGCTGAGATGCGAAACTGTCTGGATCTGAGCGAGCGCGTGGCGGTGGTGATCGGCGCGACCTCGGGTATCGGCCGGACGCTGGCGTTGGGCCTGGCCGAACACGGCGCCGCGGTAGTGCCGACGGGGCGGCGGCGGGAGCAGGTGGAGGCGGTGTGCCGCGAGATTGAAGCGGCGGGCGGCAACACGCTGTGCCAGACGGCGGATGTCACGATCCGGGAGTCGTTGCAGGCGTTGCGCGAGGCGGTGCTCGAGCGTTTCGGCCGCGTGGACATCCTCATCAACGCGGCCGGCTTCACGTTGCGGGAGCCGACCGCGACGGTATGCGACTGCCGTTGGTCGTCGCTGCTGGATACGAATCTGAACGGCGTGCTGCGGGCGTGCCAGGAGTTTTACCAGGCCTTGAAGGCGAGCGGGCGGGGGCGCATTATCAACATTGCGTCGCTCGGTTCGTTCCTGGCGTTTCACGAAGTGGCCGGGTACTGTGCCGCGAAGGCGGCGGTGCTGTCGCTCACGCGAAGCCTGGCTTGCGAGTGGGCGCGGGATGGGATTTCAGTCAACGCCATCGCCCCGGGGATCTTCCCGACGGAATTGAACGAGGACATGGTGAACGGCACATCGCGCGGGCAGGAGCTGCTGACGCGCACGCCCATGGGGCGTTTCGGAGAGCCGGAAGAACTGGTGGGCGCGGCGGTGCTGCTGGCTTCCGATGGCGCGAGCTTTCTGACCGGCCAATGCATTGCAATCGACGGAGGCTATCTGGCCTCCGGCGTGAATTCATAAGGAGCGACGATGACGAAGTTGGGCGCGCTGCTGATGGCGGCCGCGGCGGTGGGCCTACACGCCGAGACGGGCCGGAGCGCGTGGCTGCGCTACGCGGCGCTCGATGAGAGCGCGCTCGCGCGCTACCGCCAGAGCACGCCGGCGGTGGTGGTGGGGCTGGGCGACGCCGCCACCATCGAGAGCGCGCGGCGGGAAGTAGTGGCGGGAATGCGCGGCATGCTGGGCCGAACGCCGCGCGTGGAGAGCGCGGTTCCCGGCGAGAGCGCCATCGTGCTGGGGACGCTGGACCGGGTCCGGCAGGCGGTTCCGGGGTTGGCCGCGGCGAGCCTGGAGGCGGACGGGTACTGGCTCAAATCGGTGGCGGCGAACGGCGCCCACTACACCATCGTGACGGCGTCCAACGATCGCGGCGTGCTGTACGGAGCGTTCGCGCTGCTGCGGAAGATCGCGCTCGGCGAGCCGGTGGCGGATCTCGACGAGAAGCAGACGCCATACGCGCGGGTGCGGTGGGTGAACCAGTGGGACAACCTGGATGGCTCCATCGAGCGGGGCTATGGCGGCCGCTCCATCTTCTGGGAGGACGGGCACGCGCGCGCCGACTTGAGCCGGGTGGGCGAGTATGCGCGGCTGCTGGCATCGCTGGGCATCAACGGCTGCTCGATCACCAACGTAAACGCCGACCCGCGCGTTCTGACGCCGGAGTTCCTGCCGCAGGTGGCGCGCATCGCGGCGGCGTTCCGGCCCTGGGGCGTGCAGGTGGCGGTGGCGGTGGATTTCGGAAGCCCCAAGGCGGTCGGCGGGCTGGATACCTTCGATCCACTGGATGCGCGCGTGGCGGCGTGGTGGAAAGCGCAGGTGGACCGGATCTACGGGGCAGTGCCCGACCTGGGCGGCATCGTAGTGAAGGCCGATTCGGAAGGGCGCGTGGGCCCGTCGGCCTACGGTAGAACGCACGCCGATGCCGCCAACGTGGTGGCGCGCGCGCTCGAGCCGCACGGCGGCCTGCTCTTTTACCGGGGCTTCGTCTACGACCACCACATGGACTGGCGCAATCCGAAGAACGACCGCGCGCGCGCGGCGTTCGACAATTTCCAGCCGCTCGACGGCCGCTTCGACGCGAACGTGGTGATCCAGATCAAGAACGGTCCCATCGATTTCCAGGTACGCGAACCGGCGTCGCCGCTGTTTGGCGCGCTGGAGCGGACCAACCAGGCGGCGGAGTTGCAGATCACCCAGGAATACATGGGGCAGGCGCGACACCTGGTGTACCTGGTTCCCATGTGGAAGGAGACGCTCGATAGCGACATGGGAGTGGGGCGGGTGAAAGCGCTGGTGGCGGGGAAAGCGTTCCAGCGTCCCACCGGCGGATTCGTGGGAGTAGCCAACGTGGGCCTGGACGAGAACTGGCTGGGCAATCACCTGTCGATGGCCAATCTGTACGGCTTCGGGCGGCTGGCGTGGGACCCGGACCTGAGCGCGCGGCGCATGGCCGAGGAGTGGACGCGCCTCACGTTGGGCAACGACGCCGGGGTGGTGGAGACGGTGGTGGGCATGCAACTGGGCTCGTGGCGCGTCTATGAGGACTACACCGGGCCGCTGGGTTTGCAGACCCTGACCAACATCACCGGGGATCATTACGGCGTGGCGGTGGAAGCGTCGGAACGCAACGGATGGGGGCAGTGGCACTTCGCCGACGAACGGGGGGTGGGCATGGACCGTACCGTCGAGATCGGCACGGGCTTCATCGGCCAGTACCGCCCCGCGGCGGCGCGCATTTACGAATCGCTCGCAACCTGCCCGGACGACCTGCTGCTGTTCCTGCACCATGTGCCCTACACGTACCGGCTGCACTCGGGCAAGACGGTGATTCAGTATCTGTACGATTCGCACTACCAGGGCGCGGAGCAGGCGGCGGGGTATGCGGCCGCGTGGAAATCGCTGCGCGGGCGGGTGGACGATGAGCGGTGGGGCGCGGTGCTGGCGCAACTGGAGTATCAGGCCGGGCAAGCGGAGGTGTGGCGCGACGCGGTGACGAACTGGTTTGGGCGCGCGTCGTCGATCGCCGATGAGAAGGGCCGCGTGGGCCGGCATCCGGGCCGTTTCGAGGCGGAGGAGATGAAGCTGGAGGGCTACGCGGTGCATGACGTGACGCCGTGGGAGGCCGCTTCCGGCGGAAAAGCGGTGGAATGCGCGGCGGCGGAATGCGCGGCCAGCCTGCGATACGAAGGCGCGCCCGGCTGGTACACGCTGCGGGTGCAGTATTTCGATTTGCCCGGCGCGGTGTCGCGCTTTCGCCTGCGGGTGGGCAGGCAGGTAGTGGACGAGTGGGCGGCCGGCGACCGGCTGCCGGCGCGCGGGATCGACGGGGCGTCGTCGAGCCGGCGCGTGGTCCCGGGGATCGCCCTCCGCCCCGGCGACGAGATTCGTATCGAAGGAGTGCCCGAGGGGCCGGAACGGGCGGCGCTCGATTACATTGAGATCCGGCCTGATGCAAAATGAAGTAGCAGAGGAAACGTAATGCGGCCACAACAGTGGGAAACATTCAAACGGGCGGCGCGCCGCGAGAAGCTGGACAGCATCCCGATGGCGCTGATTGTGGACAGCCCGTGGATCCCCGGGTACCTGGGGATCAACCACATGGATTATTACCTGGACCCCGAGCTCTGGTTCCAGTCGAACCTGAAGATCATGCGGGAGTTTCCCGACATCATCTTCATCCCCTCGTGGTGGATGGAATACGGGATGGCGGCCGAGCCTTCCGTGCTGGGGGCCAAGATCAAGTTCTGGCAGGACAACACGCCGAGCGAGTACCACACCTTGTACCGTTTGGAAGACATTGACAATTTTCCGGAGTACGAAGTGGAGGCGGATGCCTTCGCGGCCATGACCCTGCATCGCATCAAAATGCACCGGCAGCGCATCCTGGACCTGGGCTACATCCTGCCCATGGTCACTTCGCGCGGCCCGCTGTGCACGGCGGGGTTCGTACGCGGCACCACGAACTTCATGATCGACCTGGTGGAAGACCCGGCGGGCGCGCACCGGCTGATCGACCTGTGCACACGGGTGGTGATCGACTGGCTGAAGGCGCAGCACAAGGCGATGGGCGACACGGTGGAGAGCATTTTCATCCTGGACGACATTGTGGGCTTCATCAACGAGGAACATTACCTGGAATTCGCGCATCCTTATTTGAAGCGGATCTGCGAGGCTTTTCCGAAAGACTGGGTGAAGGTCTACCACAACGACGCGGAGGTGGACGCCTGCCTGGACCATCTGCCCGACGCGGGGTTCCACGTGCTCAACTGGGGCAAGCAGAGGCACATCAAAGAGGTGAAGAAGCGCGTGGGCGACCGGATGTGCCTGATGGGCAACGTGAACCCGCTCGAGATCGGCGTACGCGGCACGCCGGCCGAGGTGCGGGAGGCGACGCTCGAAGTGCTGGAGGGCTCGGGCGGCGAGGGGATTATACTTTCGGTGGGCGGCGGCACCAGCCCGGGAATGCCGCGCCAGAACATTGTGGCCATGCAGGAAGCGCTGGCGGAATTTAACGCGCGGTGCTGCGCGAGCCACGCCTGAGGGGAGAGGACGGTCGATGGTCGATTACGCCCGGATGAACCAGTACCTGTACGAGGGCAAGGCCAAGGAGGTCGAGCAGATGACCCGTGACGCCCTGGCGGAGGGGCGGACGGCGCAGGAGGTACTGAACGAGGGCTTGATTGCCGGCATGAGCGTAGTGGGCGAGGACTTCAAGCACAACGTGCTGTACGTGCCCGAGGTGCTGATTGCGGCGCGGGCGATGAAGGCGGGCATGGCGGTGCTGAAGCCGCTGCTGACCGCCAAGGACGGCGACGCCCGGGTCGGCGTGCTGGTGATGGGCACGGTGCGCGGCGACCTGCACGATATCGGCAAAAACCTGGTGTGCATGATGGCCGAAGGCGCGGGCTTCGAGGTGCACGATATCGGCGTGGACCAGAGCGTGGAGAAATTTCTGGCGGCCGCCGGCAAGTGGCAGCCGACGATCGTCGGCATGAGCGCGCTGCTGACCACCACCATGACGTATATGAAGACGGTGATCGACGGCTTCGAAGCGGCCGGTCTGGGGCACATCAAGATGGCCGTGGGCGGGGCGCCCATCAGCCAGGGGTATGCCGACGAGATTGGCGCCGACGGCTACGGATCGAACGCTTCGGCGGCGGTGGATCTGTTTCTGCGCCTGGCGGCGACGGCGGTGGCGCGCAGGTGAGAAGGGGTGCAAGTTGGCAGGCGAAAGCGCCTGCCCCACGACTATGGCGGTGACGCTCGACATCAACGAACGCTCGACCGAAGCCGCAGCCGGTGCGACGCTGTTCGATTGCGCCGAGCGGATGGGCATCCGGGTGCCGACCTCCTGTCAGAAACAAGGCAAGTGCAAGGAGTGCATGGTGGAGGTGGTCGAGGGCTTGGAACATCTCTCGGCGCCGTCGGCCGAGGAGGCGCATCTGCGCGGGCGCTTCCGCCTGGCTTGCCGCTCGCAGGTGACCGCGGATGCGGGCCTGGTGCGCTGCCACACCATGCGGCGCGGTACCATGCGCATCGAACGGCGCGCGGTGATGCAGCCGGGCAGCCGGGAGACGACGCCGGACGCAGCGGTAACGCGCGCGGGAGACCGCATCCTGATCGATGGCGAGGAAGTGGAACGCTCGACGGGGCCGATCCACGGTATCGCCGCGGACCTGGGGACCACCACCATCGTGCTGCGTCTGCTGAACCTGGAGACCGGCGAACAGATTGCCGACGCGGCGTTCGAGAACCCGCAGCGCTTCGCGGGCAGCGAAGTGATGTCGCGCATCCGCTATGATACGGAGCACCGCGGGAAACTGCTGATGCGCACACTGGCGGGGTACTTGCGCCACGCCATCGAAGAGTTCCCGGTGGATCCGAAGACCATTTACGAGATGGTGGTGGTGGGCAACTCGACCATGCGCGACCTTTTCTTTCGCCAGGACGTGTATTCCATTGGCCAGAGCCCCTACCGGTCGATCACGGAAATCGAGATGGCGGAAGGAAGGCGCTCCACCACCAGCCTGGTGCGGAGCGGGCGGCGGTGTCTGCTGCCGATCCATCCCAAAGCGCGCGTGTACGGGGCGCCGGTGATCAGCGGGCACGTGGGCGCCGACGCGGCGGCATGCATGCTGGCCGTGGATCTGGCGCACGAGCGGCGGCTGATCGCGGTGATGGACATCGGGACCAACACGGAGCTGATCGTGGGCAACCGCGACCGCATCCTGGCCGCTTCGTGTCCCGCCGGGCCGGCGTTCGAAGGCGGGGCCATTGCCTGCGGCATGCCGGCGCTGGACGGGGCGATCGAGGACGCGGCCCTGGGGGACGACGCGCGGTGGCGCCTGGGCGTGATCGGCGGGGGCGCGCCCGAAGGCATCTGCGGCTCCGGGATGGTCGACCTGATGAGCGAGCTGGTCCGCACGGGCCGGATGAACGCGATGGGCCGCCTGGAGGACGGGGCTGACCGGATCACGCTCGACCGCGCGCGCGACATTTTCTTCCTGGAGCGCGATGCCAGCGAACTGGCGCAGGCCAAGGGCGCCAACGTGGCCGGCCTGCGCGTGGTCGCGAGCGAATACGGCGTGGACTTCGACGACATCGAAGTGTTCTATCTGGCGGGCGCCTTCGGGCGGCATCTGAACGTGGAGGCGGCCCGGCGCATCGGCCTGGTCCCCAACCTCCCGGACGCGCGCATCGTCCAGATCGGGAATGCCGCCATTGAGGGCGCGGCGATCGCGCTGCTCTCCCGCGCGAAGCGGCAGGAACTGGAACAACTGGTGCGCACCGTGCAGCATTGCCGGCTGGAAACGCACCCGGGCTTTTTCGACTACTTCGTGGAGGGCTGCCAGTTCAAGCCGCTCGAGTCCCCACACCAGGTGGCCGGATGATGGAATTGGTGGACACCACTCCGGACACGAATGTCGCGCCGGCCGAGTACCTGCGCCTCTTGGGATATCCGCGCGGCTGGGTGCTGGAAGGACGGGCCGGCGAGCTAGCCGCGCAGGCGCGCGCATGGTACGCCGCGCACGGGCGTCCGTGGGTGTATGCCCGCGAGGCAAGCAGCGTGGAGACGGCCGGCGCCGCGGTGCGGATCGACGGGACGACGTTCGGGGGCAAGCGGCTGCGGAGGACGCTGCAAGGGGCGGAGCCGGCCGGCGCGATGCTGGTGGCGGTCAGCGCGGGCCAGGAGACGGAGCAGAGGGCGCAGGAGCTCTGGCTCGAGGAGAAGCCCGACGAGTACTTCTTCCTGGAAGTGTTCGGTTCGGCGGTGGTGGAGCACTTGACCACCGCCGCCGGCGGGCGCCTGTGCGCTTGGGCGGAAACGCGCGGCATGGCCGTTTTACCGCACGACAGTCCTGGCTATGCGGGCTGGGACGTGGCGGAACAGCGGCGGCTGCTCGAGCTGTTGACGCGGGGGAGCGCGCTGCCGGGCGCGATGGAAGCGCTGGATTCGGGCGCGCTGCGTCCCAAGAAATCGCAACTGGCGGTGTTCGGATTGACGGGCCAGAGCGCGGGCGCCGTGCGGCCGGCCGAGCTGGTGCCGTGCCGGACGTGCTCGCTGCTCTCGTGCCAGTACCGGCGGGCGCCGTACGGGCGGGCGGTGGAAGGGTGCGCCACCAGATGAGAAAGCCCCTGCTGGAGGCGATCCGCGAGCGCGCGCTGGTGGGCGACGGCGCCATGGGCACGCAACTGATGCTGGCCGGCCTCGAGCAGGGGAGCTGCGGCGAGCGATGGAACCTGGAGCATCCCGAGCGCGTCCTCGCCATCCAACGCCGATACGCCGCGGCGGGTTCCGACTGCCTGCTCACCAACACCTTCGGCGCTTCGCGCATCATGCTCAACCGGCACGAGTGCGGCGATCGGGCCGGCGCCATCAACCGGGCCGGGGTGGAGATTGCGCGCCAGGCCTTCGGCGGCAGGGAAGGATACGTGATCGGCGACATCGGTCCATTCGGCGGGCTGATGGAGCCGTACGGCGATATCGCGGAAGAAGATGTGCGGCAGGCACTCGCCGAACAAGCGCGCGCGCTGGTGGAAGCGGGCGCCGACGCCATCATCGTCGAAACGCAGACCTCGCTCGAGGAACTGCTGCTGGGCATCCAGGCGGCGCAGGAGGCGGGCGCGCGCTGCATCATCGGCTCGCTGGCTTTCGATGTGACGCTCGATGGCTCCACCTTCCGCACCATGATGGGCGTGGATCCCGAGCGGGCCGTGACCTTTATGGCGGAGCACGGGGCGCACATCGCGGGCGTGAACTGCGGCACGGGGATGGACATGGCGCGGTCGCGGGAAGCGGTGGAGCGCTATAAGAAGGCGAGCGGCCTGCCGGTGATGGTGCAGCCCAACGCGGGGCAGCCGAAACTGGTCCACATGAAAGTG
>JADGNR010000500.1 GCA_017883415.1 Bryobacteraceae bacterium
CGGGGGACCGCGGGCGAACCAATTTCCGCAACCCGGCTGGGGGGCGGAGCAGGCCGTGATCGCGAGGTCACGAAAACCGAGGCGTGTGATCGAGCGATCACAGAGAAGAAACCAAAAACTTAGGAGCGAACATCATGACGTTTTTGCGTAATTTTTGGAACGACGACCAGGGGCAGGATCTCATCGAGTACACCCTGCTTTTGGCATTCGTGGCGCTGGCTTCCGCGGCTCTCTTTCTGGGCGCGGGCGGTCAGATTCAGGGGATCTGGTCCAGATCCAACAGCCAGTTGGTTGCGGCCAATACGGCGGCCAGCTAGACCTCCGGGAGGGGCGTGCCGTTTTCTTGTTCGGGCATGCCCTTCCCTTCCGGAGGGGTTCGGCCGGGAGTGCGATTTCGGGCGGCATGACCGCGCTCGAGCGAAACAGCGGACGGCCGTCGGGAAGATGGCGGGCGGTTCTTCCTGCCGGGCGGGAACGGGAAACAGAAAATGCCGATGCGTAATCTTTGGAACGACGAGCAGGGACAGGATCTCATCGAGTACACCCTGCTGCTGGCGTTTGTGGCGCTGGCTTCCGCGGCCCTCTTTTTGGGCGCGGGCGGCCAGATCAAGGGGATATGGTCAAGGTCCAACAGTCAGTTGGTTGCCGCCAATACGGCGGCCAGCTAGAGCTCCGGACGGCGCGTGCCGTTTTTTCGTGCGGGCATGCTCAGTTTCGGTTCGGGAAGCTCGCAGGGAACGAGATTTCGGGCGGCATGACCGCGCTCGAGCGAAGCAACTAACGGCCGGGGGGAAGATGGCGGGCGGTTCTTCCAGCCGGGCGGGAACGGGAAACAGAAAATGAATAAAAGATTTTTGGGTGTTTTAGTTTTCGCAACAGTCGTGGCCGCGGTGGGGGGACTCCTCACCTACCGGTTCCTGATCAGCCGGCAGGCGTCCAGCAAACCGCCGACGCCCACGGTGCGCATCGCCGTGGCGGCGAAAGATCTGCTGGTGGGCTCGGTGCTGAAGGAAGAGGACATCCAGCTCGTCGACTGGCCCGGCGCCGCCCCGGTGGGAGCGACCGATCACGCCGTCGAGTTGAAGGGACGGGGCGTATTGACCGCCATGTATGCCAAGGAGCCGATCATCGAGTCGCGCCTGGCCCCTCCGGGCTCCGGCGGCGGTCTGACGATGATGATTCCCAATGGCATGCGCGCCATGGCCCTGCAGGTCAACGACGTCGTGGGGGTGGCCGGATTCGTGGTGCCCGGCACGCACGTCGACGTGCTGATTTCCGGCACCGGACCGCAGAGCAATTCCGCCCTGGGCACGCTCACCAAAACCGTGTTGCAGAACATCGAGATCCTTTCGGCGGGCCAGGACTTTAAGAAGGATGCGGAAGGCAAGCCGATCCCCGTCGCGGTGGTGAACGTGCTGGTCACGCCGGCCCAGGCCGAGGTGCTCAGCCTGGCCAGCAGCCAGACCAGCATCCGGCTGGTGCTGCGCAATCCGCTCGACAAGGAGGAATCCAAACCGCCGGGGACGGCGCTGGCCTACCTGTTCACCGGCGCGGCCAAGCGGCTTCCGGAAGCGCCCGCGGACCGGGCGCCGGCGCGTGCGCGCACGGCGTCGGCCGCCCCCAAGCCGGTGGCCCAGGCGCTGCCGCCGCCGAAGAAAGAGAGCCCCTTCGTCATGGAGATCATTTCGGGGGTCAGCAAGACCGAAACCAAGTTCGAAAGCAAAGGGGAGGGTAAATAAGTGTCCAGATTGCCTTTCGCAACACTTCTGCCGCTGGCGGCGTCGCTCTGCCTGCTGGCGCCCCAACCTGTCCGCGCGGCGCCGCAGGCCGAAGCGCCTGCGCAGGCCGCCCCCGACGCCCAAGCCGGGCAGCCGGCGGCCCCGGGCCTGAGCGGGAAGCTGACCGTGACGGTCGGCAAATCGCTCACCATCGACAGCCCGCTCAAGATCAAG
Source organism: Bryobacteraceae bacterium (assembly GCA_017883415.1). Lineage (GTDB taxonomy): Bacteria > Acidobacteriota > Terriglobia > Bryobacterales > Bryobacteraceae > JADGNR01. Next base: position 1,953 of record JADGNR010000500.1, read on the forward strand.
CGCCTCTCCACGGCCAACGGGAACCTGGTCGAAGCGGTGGCCATCGGTCCCAAAGAGGTGCTCATCAATGGAAAAGCCCCCGGCGAGACTTCCCTCATCATCTGGCAGGAGAACGATACCAGGCTGATGTACGATCTCACGGTGCGCATGAGCCCGCTGCGGCTGAACGCCGTGCGGGAGCAGATCGCGCGCGATTTTCCCGACACCGATATCAACGTCACCTTCGACAACGACACGCCCTTCGTGCGCGGCACGGTGAAGGACGTAACGTCCGCCGACCGCGTCATGGCCATGGTCGCCACCCTGGGCAAAGCCGTCAACCTGCTGCGCGTGGAGATTCCTCCGGTGGAGGCGCAGATCCTGCTCAAGGTGCGCTTCGCCAGCGTGACCCGCTCCAACAATATCGACCTGGGCATCAACTTCGCCAGCGGGGCCTTCAATCAATCCACCGCCATCGGCACCGGCCCGGCCATCAGCCAGGATGGCGCCAAGACGTTTTCCCTCAGCAGCGCGATCAATATTTTCATGTTCCGCAAAGACCTCAACCTGGTGGCCGCGATTCAGGCGCTCGAGGCCAAGCGGTTGCTGGAGACGCTGGCCGAGCCCAACCTGCTGGTGATCAACGGGACGCCGGCGCACTTCATCTCCGGCGGCGAGTTTCCGTATCCCATGGTGCAGCCCTCCTCCAGCGGCGTCTCCGCCGTGACCATTGCGTTCCGGGAGTTTGGCATTCGCCTCAACTTCCTGCCCGTGATCACCCCGCGGGGCACCATCCGGCTGCAGGTGGCGCCGGAAGTGAGCTCGCTCGACTTCACCAACTCGGTGACCATCTCGGGCACCGTCATTCCCGGCCTTGCCACGCGGCGGGTGCAGACCGAAGTGGAGCTGGAGAGCGGGCAGAGCTTCGTGATTGCCGGGTTGCTCGACAACTCGATCACCGACAGCCTCTCCAAGATTCCCGGCCTCTCCAGCATTCCCCTTCTGGGAAAGCTGTTTCAAACCAAGTCCGCCACCCGGAACAACAGCGAACTGCTGGTCATCATCACCCCGGAAATCGTGCGGCCCATCCCCGGCCAGCAGCCGGTGCCGGAGTTGAAGTACACCATCCCCTTCATGAACAGCAACAGCAATATCCCCATGCAGCAGCCCGGCATGGATAAGACCGGGCCGGTGCCGGTGCAGCCGCCCGCCGACAGCATGCCCCTCGAGCAACTGGTCCTGCAGCAGCAGAAGGGGCAAGCGGCGCCCGCGCCCACCATGCCGGCGTATCAACTGGTGCCCGTGCCCGTGGCCCCGCCCTCGGTGAATCCCGGCTTGACGCCCACCCCGCCGGGGGGAACCGGCGGCGCCGGTACGGCGAAGTAGACCGGAGACCTGACATGTATCCGTTGACCATCGGGATGGCGATCGAAAACCGGGAGCTGTGGGAGCAGACGCAGGCCTGCCTCGCCGGCCTGCCATTCCGGGTCATTGTCGAGCACCAGGACATCGGCGACGTCAGCAACTTCCTCGACCGCCTGGAGCGCATGCGGCCCGACGTCGTCCTGGTGGACATCAGTTCGTGGAAGGAACCGCTCGAGGGGCTGGTCTCTTCGATCCGCAACGCCATCGGCGACCCGATGATCATCGCTCTGAATCACACCGCCGATTCCGAGTCGATTCTTTCGTCGATGCGCGCCGGCATCAACGAATACCTCTATCCCCCGCTGGGGGAGACGCTCAAGCGGGCGCTCGAGAAGCGCTCCGCGGAACGCAGCCGGCGGCGCGATGGCGGCGCCAAAAGCGGCGGCAAGAGCTTTGCATTTTTTTCGGCCAAGGGGGGGTGCGGCGCCACCACGCTGGTCTGCCACGTGGCCGCCGAGCTCGGCCGCCTGAACCAGAAGGTCCTGCTGGCCGATC
>JADGNR010000214.1 GCA_017883415.1 Bryobacteraceae bacterium
CCAACCCACTGCCCAATCCCCCCGACCCACACCCCCGGCCCGCCGACGCTCGTCCCACGCCCGCGACCAGTTTCCCGCACCCCCCGCCCCCGGGCCCCCGGCGTCCGTCGTTGACTTCGCCATACCGCGGGCGTATGATCGGTTTCTTATAAAACAGGAGTGTAACGCCATGGATGTAAGTGTCGGCGTGGTGACGATTTTATTTACCTTGAGCCTGATAGCCGCCTGGATTTTGTTCAAGTTTCTGCAAAGCACGGCTGCCATAACCAAGAAGGAGTACCAGATGGGAGGCGCCGCCGCAGGCTTTCTGATCATTTACGGCGCACTCTACTCGTCTTATACCCACCTGGCTACGTTAGCCCGGGATCAGAGTAAGAACGACCTTGCTACCTGCGTGGCCAACCTCCAAAAAACCGGGGAAAGCGATGCCGAGGTGGGCATCAAGGGCGTCGTGGACCCTCCACCCAAGGACGCCTGGGTGGTGTTCGCCACCAAGACAGTCTCGCTTCCCGACGACGGCACCTTCCGCTTTTCGGCGCGGCAGAAGGATGTCAAGAGCATGGATCCGCCGGTCATCTACATAATCACCGAGCAGAAACATAACCAGCGGCAACTCGACCCGGGTGACGACCTGAGCAATGTCAAGATTTCGCTGCCCAAGGGTGTTCAGTAATGCAACTACGTCTCACAAAGTGGTTATTGATTCTTTTGTTGGCCGCCAGCCTGTACGGGCAAACCGCGGTCATGACCGGCGCCGTCACGCGCCGCAACGGCGCTGCGGCCGTCAATGTTACCGTCTCGATCGCCGGCCGCGCCGGCCTCACCGACGTTCGCGGCAGATACCGCATCTCGGGTGTCCCATTCGGCAAGCAGGTCTGGCGCGTCACGCAGGGCGGCAAGGTTCTGCGAGAGATCCAGATCAATGTGGGCGCGTCCTACGTGACGCACGACGAAAAGCTTCCCTGAGGGGGCATCACTCGCAGCGTAACGCGACCATCGGGTCCACCCGCGCCGCGCGCCTCGCCGGCAGATAGCAGGCCGCCAGCGACACGACGATGAGCGCGGCCGCCAGGATCGCGGACAGCGCCACGGCCTTCCTCAGCGCTTGACGCCGAGTTCCTGCAGGATGTTGTCCGCCTTCTCGACGTCCTCCAGCAGCCAGAGGAAGAAGCGGATATCGACGTTCACGTTGCGGGCGATTTCCGGATTGTACCCGAAGTCGTTGGCCACGTTCTCCCATACGCGGTCGAAGTTCAGTCCCACCAGCTCGCCGCGGCCGTTCACCACCGGGCTGCCGGAGTTGCCTCCCGTAGTGTCGGCGTTGGAGAGGAAGTCGAGCGGGATCTGCTCGGGCTTCACGTGCCGGGCCGCCTCCAGAATGATGGGCGGCACGGCGAACGGCTCCTCGCCGGTGTGCTTCTCGATCATGCCCGCAAGTGTGGTCTGCGGCGTGTAGAAGACGCCGTCGCGCGGCACGTACCCGGCGACGTGCGCGAAGCTGACGCGCAGGGTCGAGTTGGCGTCCGGCGCCACGGGCTTCGCCGCGCGGGCGATCACCGCCCGCCGCCACTGGGGCCGCAGCCGCGCCACCGCGCCCTCGTGGGTCCGCGTCGCGGTCTGCCAGGCGCGCAGCTCCGGTTCCAGCGCGAAGGCCAGGTCGAGAAACGCGTCCTGGCGCGCGCGCAACTGCTCCGTGCTCTCGGCGAACATTTTGAGGCGCTCTCCGGCATCGGTGACCTTGGTCGCCTGGTAGAGCCGCGACACCGCCTCGCGCACGGGCGCGCCGCCGAACCGCTGGTCGATGGCCGCGATGCGCTCGCCCGCGCCCAGTTTCAGCGCGCGCTCCACATAGGCCGCGAGCATGGCCTCGTCGGCGGGCTGGTAGAAGCTCTTCTGCTCGCGCTCGAGCGTGGCCCGCAAACGCGACAACTGCCGTTCCATGTACTCGGGCTCGCGCTCCGCATCCGGCTTGGGGCGTTCCGCCGCCAGGCGCACCAGCGTGGTGGCCTGCTTGAGCGCCAGCGGCCCGTTGGGAATCGCCTGCAGCAGGAAGTCATGCAGCGCGGTCCGCCGGCTTTCTTCGGCCAGCCGGTCCAGCTCCTTTTTGGCCTCCACCGCCGGGGCATGGCCAGCGTGTTGCGCCGCCCATGCCAGCACCTGGCCGTCCTGCTCCTTTTGCTTTTCGACAATGCGCCCCCGCGCCATCCCGGCCAACTGCCCCAGCGCGTTGGTGTGCGTGTTATTCAAGCTCTTCAGCGTGGCCGACACGGCGATTGACCCTTGCGGGCTGCCCTTGGTGCTTTCTTCCAGCAGGCGGATCCACTCGCCGTAGAATTCGGCGCGCAGCCGGAAGCGATACTCGCGTTCGTTGGCCATCTCTTCGGCCGTCAGCGACCGCATGGTGCGCCCCGGATACCCCAGCACCATCACGAAATCGCCGGGCTTCACGCCGGCCCGCGAGATCGGGAAATAGAACTCCGGCTGGTACGGCTTGCCGTCCTTGTATGCCCGGGCCATGGCGAAATCGCCGGTGTGACGCGGCCACCGGAAGTTGTCGGGCTCGCCGCCGAATTCACCAATCGCGCGCGGCGGCGCGTAGACCAGCCGGATGTCGGTCAGCTCGAAGCTCTCCACCAGCACATACTGCAAGCCGCCCTCGAAGGCGGCCACGCTGCAGCGCGCCCCCGGCGTTCTTTCGCACGCGGCCACCATTTCCTTCTGCTTCGCTTCAATCGCCTTGGCGCGCGCCAGGTCGCCGGCCCCGGAAGGGATGCCGGCTTCCATCTCCCTGGTGACATCGGTGAATTTGCGCGGCACGGTGACGCGCGTGGTGGTGCCGCGTAGTTCCTCCGCGGGCGTGCGGGCAAGGAAGCCGTTGGTGATCAGGTCCCGATCCGCCCGGCTGTTCTCCTGGATCACGCCGAACAGGCAATGGTGGTTGGTGAGAATGAGACCGGTGGCCGACACGAACCCCGCCGAGCAGCCGCCGGTGCTCACCGTCCCGGCCAAGAGGCCCGTGCCGCGCTGCGGGTCCCAGAGCCGCGAGACCGGCAGCTCCAGCCCTTGCTGCCGGAGCCATGCCGCGTCGAGCTGCAACACCTGCTGCGGCGTCCATTTGCCTTCTTCCGCCAGCCCGATCACCGCCACCATGGACAGGCATGCGGTCCACTTCAACCATGTGCGTATCGTCATTGCACTCCAAGAATAACCGGTTTCAGGAGGTTGGAATCACGAACTCGCTGGGGGCGCCGCCAGCGCCGCCTAACAGTTTCGTGGGGCAGCCAAGCCTGGCTGCCGCCGGCTTTCAGCCGGCAAGACTCGTCGCCGGCCTGAAAGAGGCGCCTGAAAGGCGTCCTCAGAGGGGACCCCGGGCAGGATTGCCCGCCCCACGACTGCCGTCGCCTCCGCGGACCGGGGAGTCCGACCCAACGGGGCTGCGGCTCACTGCCTTCTTTTTTTCCACAGGCCGCGGGCGCCGCCAAGGGCGAGCCCAACCAGCAGCGCGGCGGCGATCACCCACGCCCACGACAGCACCGGCCGCACCGGGCTCTGCCCGTCGCCGTTCAAGACGAATGCCGCCCAGTAGCGCGGCTGGGCAAGCTCCGAACCGCTCCGCAGGAAGCTCAGTTTGGCGGAGCGCAAGGCCTCCGCTTTGGCCGCGCCGTGCGCCAGTTGGGCGTAAAACAGGCGCATGAAGTCCGCCGTGGGCCCGTCGGCCACGCGCCACAGCGTGGTCACGGTGGCGCCCGCGCCGGCTGCCAGGAAGGCCCGGCTGAAGCTTTGAATTCCTTCCCCGCGGACCATCTTTCCGCCTTCGGTATCGCACGCCGAGAGCGTCACCAGTTCCACCCCGTTCAGAGACAAGTCCTGCACTTCCCGCCAGAACAGGTACTGCGAAGCGGCGTTGCCGCTCTCCGGAGTAAAGAGGATGCGCGACCGGTTGGGATCGAGCGTGTCTACCGCGGCGTGGGTGCTGAAGTGCAACAGCGGCGCGCGCGCGGGCCGGCCGTCGACCAGGCGGCGTTTCAGGTCGTCGGCGCCGGCGTGGATTTCCGAGCGGCCGCCGAGCGCCCGGGCGACCGATTCGATCTCCCGGGCCGCGTCCGGCAGCCGGACCCAGGTTTCGTCGCTGGGCAGCCTTCCGGCCGCCGGCGGCAGCGGGTCGCCGAATGCCAGGAGTTGCCGCTCCCAGGGCAGCGCCGCGCCGCGGCTTCCCCCCTCCCTGAGCAGCAGGGCCGCCGAGGGCAGGTAGCTCACCGCTACCCGTTCGATGAGCAGCGGACCGCCGCTCGCGGCCGGCAGCAGTTCGAAGGGCAGCGAGAGAAGCGCCCCATCGGGCACGATCAGCAGCTCGGTGATTTCGCTCCCGATGGGAATCCCTTCCAGCAGCAGCGGCGCCGCGGCTTCCGCCTCCGCCCGCCATGGGGCATCCTGGCCCCCGTGCAAAAGCTCGGTCAGTTTCCTCAGGCGTTCGAGATTGCCTTGCGCGATGGGCCGCCGCACCACCGCACTGCGGTCGCGGGTGGTCCACAGGATGGCCATCTGGCCGTTCCCCACCCAGTACTCGATGAGCATGGCGTGCGGGCCCAGACGATTTCGTATGGCGGGAAGCGTCGCCCGCGGCATGGTCTTTCGCAGCGCGTCCTGCAGGTTCCGGGAACGCGCCTGCTCGAACAGCTCAAAAAGCTGCTCCTGGCCGGCGCCGGCGGTGGCCAGCAGAGCGTCGATCGCGCCGTCGTATACCTCGCGCTTGTTGGCCAGAAACTCGGCCTTCAGCGACGACTGGCCGAGGCCGCTGCGCACCGATTCGATCTGGGCGATGGCGCGGCGAAAGGCTTCCAGGGCCGGCCCGGCGTTCCCCTCCCGCCGGTAAATGCGCGCGAGCCCGTAGTTCGCGGTCCATTGCTCCTCGGCGGCGCCGGTCTCCTCCGCCTTCGCCAGCGCCGTCCGGTATGCCTCGCGCGCCGGGTCGTTGCGCCCCATGCGGTACAAGGCCTCGCCGCGGAACAGGTGACCGAGCACCACTTGCCGGCGGTTGGAAGTCGCCTCCGCCAGGGTCAGGGCTTCGGTGAATGCGGCCAGCGCGCCCTCCAGGTTCCCGTAGTCCAGGGCCAGCACGATGCCGATGTTATATAGGATGTGGATCTCGCCGTCGGAATGCTTCCCGCGCGCGAAAAGTTGCCGCGCCGACCGGTAGTTCTCCAGGGCCTTTACCGGGTCGCCCATGCGCCGGTAGAGCGTGCCCACGTTGGAAAGCAACTGCGCCTGCTCGCTGGGCACGAAGCTGGACAGGGCGGCCAGCGCCTGCTGGTAGTACTCCAGCGACTTCTGGTTCTGACCCAATTGCTCATAAATGATGGCCAGGTTGGCGAGCGTAAGCTGGCGGTCGGACTCCCGGTCGGCGAAGGCGCTTCCCTCCACCCGCGCGAGCGCGCGTTCATAACTCTGGAGGGCGTCGAGATATTTGCCCTGAAAGAAGTAGATGCTGCCGATATTGTTGCGGCGGACAATCTCGCCGGCGGCATCGTGCTGGCTCACCGCCATATCGAGCGCCACGTTGAAATCCGCGAGCGCGGCGGCGTAGTCTCCCAGGTAAAGCCGCGCCTGGCCGATATAATTGATGGCCAGCGCTTCGTTCCGCTGGTCCTTTTCTTCCCGATAAACCCGCGCCGATTCGGTGGCCCGGTCGATAGCCCGCGTATAATCGCCCATCGCCGCCGCGATCTCGCTTGATTCGAGCAGCACCCGGGCAAACAGCTTGCGATCCGCGCCGCCGCGAAAGGCCGCCACCAGGGCCTCGTATGCCGCCGCCGCCTTTTGCGCTGAACCCTGCCGCTTGAGCTCCCGCGCGGCGTCCAGGCGGCGGTCGAGCTCGGGGTCAGGTGCCGCGAATGCCGCGAGGGCGACAACGAACGCTACGACGAGCTTTCCGGCTCCGGCACCGTTTTCACGCGGACTGTGGGGCAGCCAATCCTGGCTGCCGCCGGCTTTCAGCCGGCGCTTGCGCGCGTGGCCCGAAAGAGCCGTTTGAAAGGCGTCCCCAGAGGGGACCACGGGCAGGATTGCCCCCCCCACCACTCAGCGCGCCTTCCGCGCGGGTTTCACCTTCACCTCAAAGGATGCGGAGACAGTATGCCCGTCGGCGGCTTCGGCGATGAGGGTGTACTTGGTGTCGCGCTTAGGCGCCGCCTCCACGCAGCGGTTGAGAGAAAGGGAAACGCCTTCGAGAGGCGGCTCGATGCGCAGCGATTTCGCGTTCAGCACGCCGTAGCAGACTACCGTCTTTTCGCCTTCCGCCAGGCTCCCGTCCCGGGCGTAGAACTGCAAAATCTTCAAGTCGGTCCCGCCGTAGGCATGTTCCAGGTCCGCGTTCCACGCCGCCTGCTTGCGCTGATGGTCTTGGTTCCACTGCCGCGCGGCATCGTGGCGGGACCAGAAGACCCAGCCCATGTACAGCGCGGCGGCGACCACGGCACAGGGCAGAACACGCGAAACCAGGCGCAGGGGATTCATCCTCTTGTATGGTACCCGCTTTACTTGGGGCCGCGGTTTCTCATACTCTCGAAGGGTGTCGTCCCCGGTAGTCACGCTCCGCGAGCGCTTTCGCAGCCGGCGAACCCGGAATTTCACCGAATCGGTGATCCGCGAAATGACGCGTCTGGCCGCGCACCATCACGCCATCAACCTGGCGCAAGGCTTCCCCGATTTTCCGGCCCCGGCGGCGCTCAAGCGGGCGGCGGCCGACGCCATTGCCGCCGATATCAACCAGTACGCCATCACCTGGGGCGCCCGGCCTTTCCGCGAAGCCATCGCGGCCAAGTACCGGCGCACCTACGGAATGGAATTCGATCCCGAGCGCGAAATCACGGTGTGCTGCGGCGCCACCGAGGGCATGATCGCTTCCCTGATGGCCGTGGTCGACCCTGGCGACGAGGTGGTGCTCTTCGAGCCGTTCTACGAGAACTATGGACCCGACACGCAACTCTGCGGAGCCGAACCGCGCTACGTCAAGCTGTACGCGCCGGACTGGCGCTTCGACGCCGAAGAACTGCGCCGCGCCTTCACGCCGCGCACCAAAGCCATCATTTTGAACAGTCCCAATAATCCCACCGGCAAAGTGTTCACGCGCGAAGAACTGGAGTGCATCGCCGGGTTGTGCCGCGAGTTCGATGCCCTGGCCGTTACCGACGAGATTTACGAGCACATCCTGTACGATGGCGCCGCGCACATTCCCATCTCGTCGCTCGCCGGCATGCGGGAGCGCTCCATCCTGGTCAACAGCATGAGCAAGACATATGCGGTGACGGGATGGCGCGTGGGCTGGGTGCTGGCCCCGCCGGACCTGAGCGATTCCATCCGCAAGGTGCACGATTTTCTGACCGTGGGGGCGGCCGCGCCGCTGCAGCAGGCGGGAGTGACGGCGCTGGCCATGAGCGACGATTACTATCGCGGCCTGGCCTCGGAATACGCCGGGAAGCGCGACCACATGGTGTCGACCCTGGAGGGCGCCGGCTTCCGGTGCTTTGTCCCGCGCGGCGCCTATTACGTCATGACCGACATTTCCGGTTTCGGCTTTCCCGACGACGTGGCGTTCGTTCGTCACCTGATTGAAACACTGGGGGTGGCGGCGGTGCCGGGATCGAGCTTCTACGCCCAGGGAGGCGGAGGCCAACAGGTGCGCTTTTGTTTTTGCAAAAAATATGAGACTCTGGAGATTGCTCGGCACCAATTAATGAGGCTCCAGAAGAGCTGACCCCATGTCAACCGGGCGGGGGAAGATGCCATGCTTCCACAGTTCTTATTGCCGGAAACCACGGTGCGCGAAGCCGGAACCGGCCCCGACGTCAGTCTGGGCGGCCCCGAGCAAGGCGGAACGCTGATTCTCACCCTCGGCATCACGCGCATCATCGAGCAGGAAAGCATCGATATCTCGGTGTGGGGCTCGGCCGACGGGTCGGATTGGGGCGCCAGGCCGCTGGTCTCGTTCCCGCAGAAATTCTATTGCGGCACCTACCAGATGCTGCTGGATCTCTCCGAGCACGCCATGGTGAAGTTTCTGCGGGCGAAGTGGCAGGTGGGCCGGTGGGGCAAGGGCGATCCCAAGCCGCTGTTCACCCTGTATCTGTTCGCGCAGACCACGGAAAGCCAGGTCGCGCTCCAGGCGTAAGTACCGGCCCGCCTGACTGAGGCGGTTTCCCCCAGAATCCGCGCGTTGGCTCGCTTGCTAACCACCTGATAGCACCGCAGTCTAAAGAACAGCCGGATGGAGCTGACCGACGCAGCGTGCGTCAGCAAGGCGCGGGCGGGAGACTCCGACGCGTTTCGGGTGCTCGTGGAGCGCCATGGCCGTTCCTTGTTCCGGCTGGCTTTTCGTATGACGGGCAACGAACAGGACGCCGAGGACGTGGTGCAGGAAAGTTTCCTGCGCGCCTACCGGCAGCTCGCGAAATTCGACGAGCGCGCCAGCTTCGGAACGTGGCTCTACCGCATCGCGGCCAATTGCTCGCTCGACCTGATGCGCGCCCGGCGGCGGCGCTCGGAACACCAGGCGCCGGCGCCGGAAGCGGGCGCTCCCGTGGAGGATCCGGTGCTCGCGCTGCCATCGGGCGCGCCTTCGCCCGAGCGCCTGGCCCTGAGCGCCGAGGTCCGCGAGCGCGTAGCCGAAGCCATGGAAGATTTGAGCGCCACCGAACGGACCGCCTTCGTGCTGCGGCACTTTGAAGGCATGTGCATTGAAGAAGTGAGCCGCGTCCTGGAGTGTCAACCCGGCGCGGCCAAGCACAGCGTGTTTCGCGCCGTGCAGAAATTGCGGCGGGCCCTGGAGCCCGTAGTGAGCGCGGCCCAATGACCCATCTGAGCGAAGAGGAACTGATACTGCATTACTACGGCGAGCAGGGGAACAGCCTCACCGCCGAGCGGCACCTGGAGGAATGCGAGGAGTGCCGCATGCTCTATGGTTCGCTGCAACGGGTGTTGAACGTGGTGGATTCCCTCCCCGTGCCGGAGCGGGCGGCCGATTACGGCGCCGCGGTGTGGCAGCGTATCGCTTCGCGCCTGCCGGCGCGCCGCTGGCGGTGGAACCTGTACGGGCCCTGGCGCTGGGCGGCCGCCGCCGCGGCGTTCGCGTCGCTGCTGGTGGTGGCTTTCCTGGCGGGGCGCTTTTACCCGCCGCCACAGCACCAGCCCGCGCCCCTGACGGCCGCCGTCGATCCGCAGGCCGGGGAGCGCGTTCTCCTGGTGGCGGTGGGAGACTACCTGGAACGCTCCCAGATGGTGCTGATCGAGCTGGCCAACGCCAATCCCAAAGGCACGCTGGACATCTCCTCCGAGCAGGAGCGCGCGGAAAACCTGGTGAGCGAGAATCGCCTATACCGCCAGACCGCGGCCCACACGGGCGATGGCGCGGTGGCGGGCGTCCTGGACGAACTCGAGCGCGCGCTGCTCGATATCACCCACGTACCGGCGCGGATCTCGCCCGAAGAGTTGGAGAGGCTGCGCCAGAGACTCGAATCGGAAGGCATTCTGTTCAAGGTCCGGGTGGTGGGCTCGAACGTACGGCAACAAACGGAGCCGGCCCCGACCGTCCGGCAGAGACTCTGAAGAAGGTTCAAACACTATGATCGACTATCGAAGACTGATCCCGATCGGCTGTCTGCTGGTGACGGCCGCACTAGCAATTGCGCAGACTCCCGCGCCTCCCGCGCCGCCGCATCCGGCGCAGCCCGCGCGGCCGGCGCCGACGCCGCGGCCCGCCGT
>JADGNR010000029.1 GCA_017883415.1 Bryobacteraceae bacterium
ATCTGTTTCGCGAGGCAAAACGAACCGCGAGCGCGCTCGCCGTGGTGAACGGGCGCATTTCCGACCGTGCGTTCCCGCGCTACCTGCGCTTCGGCTGGTTCTTCCGGGCCGTGCTGCCGGCAGTGGATTCGATCCTGACGCAGACCGAGGCCGACTGCGCGCGTTTCCTGGCTCTCGGGGCGGTGGCCGGACGGGTGCGGGCAGGCGGCAACTTCAAGTACGATTTCGCGGCGCGCGGGGCGGCCGAAGACTCTCCGGTGATGGCGCAACTGGCGCGCATGCCGGGCGTAAAGGTGTGGATCGCAGCCAGTACCATGCCGCCGGCGGCGGCGGGCGACGTGGATGAAGACGATGCCGCGATCGCCGCATTTCGGGAGCTGGCGGGACGGCATCCGGATCTGCTGCTGATCCTGGCGCCGCGCAAGCCGGACCGGTTCGACTCCGCCGCACGCAAACTGGAGGCGGCGGGAATCGCGCACCTGCGCAGGTCCGCGCTGGCGGCGGGCGTGTCCCCGCCGCCGCCCCGAGTGCTGTTGCTCGACAGCATCGGAGAGCTCAGCGGGTTGTTTCCCGTGGCCGATGCGGTCTTCATGGGCGGCACGCTGGCGCGGCGCGGAGGACATAACATTCTGGAGCCGGCTTTCTTCGCCAAGGCGGTGGTCGCCGGGCCGCACATGGAGAATTTCCAAGCCATGGCGGACGAGTTCGGCCGGGCGCGCGCGTGTATCCGCATCGAGAGCGCCCGGGAACTGGCGGGAGCCGTGGAACGGCTGCTGGAGGACCCCGGCGCGGCGCGCGCCACCGGCGAACGGGCGCGGGCCTGCGCGGAGGCGCGGCGCGGCGCCACCAGCCGCGCGGTCGACGAAGTGCGCGAACTCTATCGGCGCCACATTCCCGGATACCGCCCGGCCATGCCCTGGCTGGCGATCGCCGGGGGCCTGGCGCGCATCTGGCAATGGGGCGCACGGCGTAAGCAGGCGCGCGACCTCGGGAGGCAGCGGAGCCTGGACGTGCCGGTAATCAGCGTCGGCAACATCACCATGGGCGGCACCGGCAAGACGCCGTGCGTGCTGTGGCTGGCCGAAGCGCTGGCCGGGCGCGGGTGCTCTCCCGGAATCCTTACGCGCGGATACGGACGAAGTTCTCCGCATCGGCATCTGGTGGCGCCGCCCGGCGCGGTGGTGGATGCGGCGCAGGCCGGGGACGAGCCGTCGCTGCTGGCGCGATCGGGGCTGGCGCCGGTGGGCGTCGGGGGAGACCGCTTCCAGACCGGCAGCCTGCTGCGGCAACAATTCGGCGTCGGTCTCCTCCTGCTGGACGACGGCTTCCAGCACCTGCGGCTGGCAAGAGACGTGGACCTGGTGCTGATCGACGCGCTCAATCCCTTCGGCGGAGGCAGCGTCTTTCCGCTCGGGCGGCTGCGCGAGCCGCTGGCAGGGCTGGCGCGCGCCGACCTGATCGTGATCACGCGCGCGGAGTCGTCCGATCTCGGCCCGGCCATCGAAGGCGCCGTGCGCCAGTGGAACCCACGCGCGCCGATCTTTCGCGCTTCCATCCAGCCCCAGTCCTGGGTGGAACATCGCACCGGAGCGCGGTACCCTGCCGCCGGCCGGCCTTTCCAACGGGCCGGCGCGTTCTGCGGACTGGGCAATCCGCAGTCCTTCCGGCGTACGCTGCGCGGCATGGGGGTGGAACCGGTGGATTGGATCGAGTTCGAGGACCACCACCGCTATCGCCCTCATGAACTGCGACACATCGCGCACCAATTTCAGGCCCGGGGCGCCACCGCCCTGGTCACCACCGAGAAAGACGCGGTTAACCTTTGTGAATCGTGCGATGATTTGCTGGACCCGCTGCCGCTCTATTGGCTTCAGGTGCGCATGGTTTTGGACAGGGGAAGCGAGTTCTTGGATGAAATCATACAATGCCTGGGGTAAAGGGTAGGCAGGAACACAAGCACCTCGTGGATCGCTATTGTCCAATTTGCCCGGAGACCCTATCGTATACCTATGCGGTTCGGAGGATCCTCGATAGCTCGTACCCTGCTGGTGGGAGTTTCCCTGTTCACCGGCGTGGCGTATTCCAGCGGCATTGTCATCGGGGGTATTAGCTTTGCAAATTACTCCACCGCCGACATGGTCACCGCGCCCGACGCGACCAGCTTGACAGACCCCGCGGCGGCTACCGCTCCACAAGGTCTCTACGTGGGCATTTCGAGCCAGGACACAAGTGCAACTGCCAGTATCTACGTAGACGTCACCGCCCCGCAGGTTTTCAGCCACCCCGTGAGCACTGGACTGAACCCATTCGGCCTGGGTTCCATCATGGGCGGCGCCTCGCCGGTTCAGCAAGGGCTCCCTTTCGCCTTTTCGAACACCAGCAACGCGGGTGCCGGCACGTCGCTGTACATCCTTGATACGTCCGTGGACCCGCTCACCGGCCTCTTCGCCGGGGACATGGCGCCGCAATCGTTGTACCTTCTGCCCTTTGAGCCACCGCCGCTCGTCGTGCACGCGGTGCCGGTCGTGACCGCGCCGGTGGTTTTCACCGCCCCGGCCGTCGGCATCACTGCGAATCCCGAGCCCTCGACGTTCGTGTTGCTGTTGTCGGGATTGGCTGCGGCGGCGATTCGCTGGCGGAAAAAAACTCTCTAGCCCAGCGTCCTGTCCCGCACAACACGGACAATCCGCGGCCGGTTCGGGCCTCCTCCAAATTCCGGTGGCGCTCCCACACTGCCGGCGCCAGCCCAAGCTTTGGACACCGGACGACAAGGCTTTCGACCGGGCCCGCGCCCGGAGCGCGCTTTTCGGCGCGGGGGCAGGCCCGGAGGCCTACCCCACTGGTGTACTAGGGCAGCAGTTCCATGGTCATGGTCGCGCCGCCCATGGAGGCCATCACGGTAGAAACCTTAACCGGTTTCCGGGTGTCCTTGGCGATCCAGATCGTGGACTGATCGGTTCCGCCGTCCGCCGAGGTCACTTCCACCTTAAATGCATCGAACGTGCCGGCCGGCACGGTCACGGACTCCCAGCTCGCTACCTTCAATTGCAGCAGCTTGGTCTTCTGCTTTTGCAGGTCGAAATTGCGGTAGGTCGTAGTATAGCCGATGGCTAGGGGCAGGCACGCAATGGCGTGCGCGGATGCCGGCCCATCGGCGAACAACGGTCCTCCCAAATCGCCCGAAACGGCGCTCTCTTTGCCGTTCATACTCATTTTGCCAACGGCTTTGTCGCCCGTGAAATCGACGTCGATGGCCACCGGACCCTGCTTCACGCTGCGCTTGCGCACGGTGAGAGTGCCTTTCTCCAGGGTGGCGCTGTCGACCGCCGGGCCCATGGGCGTCTCCACGGTGTCGGTTGCCGTCCATGCCCCGTTCTCCTCGGTGATGGTGGTCGAGAGGCCGAGCGCCATTTCCTGGCCGCCCATCGCCAGCTTGCCCTGGTACTTGTACGTCCCGCCGTGCAGATCCACCACCGGCTTGGGAACTCCCACCGCCGCGGCATCCACCTTCTTCGAGACGGTCACGGTCTTGGGATCGACCGTGATCTCCGCCAGCCGCTTCACCACTTCCGGAGTCCCGCCTTCCTGGTAGCGCCCGTCCAGATGCTTCGCCAGGAACCTCTCCGCCGCCATAAACATGGCCATATTGTTTACCGGGCGCGCAAAGCCGTGCCCTTCGTCGGGAGCCAGAATGTACTCCACCGGGAAGCCGCGGTCGCGCAGCGCGATGACGATGCGCTCGGCTTCGGAGCGGTTCACGCGCGGATCGTTGGCCCCCTGCACCACCAGCAGCGCCGTCTTGATCTTGTCGGCCGCAGTCAGCGGCGAGCGCTCCGTAAGCCATGCCTTGCCTTCCGGAGTTCCCGGATCGGCCATACGGGCGTACATCATTTTCCGCCCCGCCTCCCAATACGGCGGGATGGCTTCGAGCAGCGTGGCGAGGTTCGACGGGCCCACAATGTCCACCGCCGCGCGGTACAGGTCGGGCGTAAAAGCCACTCCCGCGAGCGTCGTGTATCCGCCATAGGAGCCGCCCAGAATGCCCACGCGCTTGGGATCGGCGATGCCCTGCCCGATGAGATACTTCACTCCCCAGGTGACGTCATCTTGCATCTTGCGGCCCCATTCGCCGTTGCCCGCGTTCAGGAATTTCTTGCCGTAGCCGGTGGAACCGCGAAAGTTCGGCATGAGCACCGCGTAGCCGCGGTTGGCGAAGAACTGCGCGAGAGGGTTGTAGCCCCATCCGTCGCGCGCCCACGGCCCGCCGTGCGGGATCACCAGGGCCGGCAGACCTTTGGGATCGACGCCCTTGGGCAGCGTCAGGTAGGCGGGGATCTCCAGTCCGTCGGAGGATTTGTAGCGCACCGATTGCATCGCCGCCAGCCCTTCCCGCGCCAGCTTTTCCCGGACCCGGAACTGCTGCGTGAGCGTATGCGTCTTGCGGTCGAACAGGTAGGTCACGCCCGGTTCGGTGTCGCCGCTGGCCACCACCAGCCAGAGTTGCTCGTCGTTGGTCACCGAAGCCCGCCCGATATCCGTGCCCGGCAGCTTTTGGGCGAGCCATTTGAAATCGGCCTCGAACCCTTTGTCCTTGAAGTAGCGCCGGATGTGGTCCTCGGTATAGAGCGTGAGGGCCAACTCGTCGGTGGCCTCGGAAAAGACCGCGCCGCCCAGGTCCACGCGCTTGTCCGGGTCCGATTCCACCATCTCGGTGTGGCCGTTCTCGGGGTCGAAAAGCACCAGCGCGCTCAGGTCCATCAGGTCGCCCTTGTTGGTGTCCATGTACACCCGCTTGCCGTCCTTGTGAAACCGCAGCGGCGAGCAGTCCTCGAACACAGAGCAGGAATAGACCTTGGTCAAGCCGTTGGCATCCACGCGCAGGATCTCGTTATCGCCGTTGTCGGCGGTGCGCAGGGCCAGCCGCAACTGCCCTTTCAAGTCGAATATCCAACGGGCGACCTTGTCGGTATTCTTGCGCAGCAGCGTGCGCTCGCCGGTCGAGATCTTGACCTTGTACAGGTCGTGCCAGGCCTTGTCGCGGTCGTTGACGCCGATGTAGACCACGTCGGGATCGTTCTTGGGAACGGCGTAGAGCTGCACCTGCACGCCCTTCAGGCCCGTGAGGTCGCGCGAGGCTGGCGCGTCGGCGCCGGCCGCGCCGGCGGGGTCCACGGCATACAGGTTGAAATTCTCATCGCCGGCGCTGTCCTTCACGTAGCAGACATACTTGCCATCGCGGGTCCACAGATAGCCCGCCACCGGCCGCTTGGTCTCCGTAGTGAGCAGGTGCGCCGCGGTGAACGGTTCCCCGATCTTCTTCACCCAGACGTTGCGCGTATCGTTCCACGGCTTGAGGAATGCCAGGTACTTACCGTCGGGAGAGAGTTGCGCACCGGCAATCTCCGGATTTCCAAATAACAGTTCCCGGTCGATCAGCGGCGGCAGCCCCTGCGAGGATGCGGGCTTGGGCTGCGCGGACAGGGTGACCGCCAGCGCGGCCAGGGGCAGGATGCTTCGTAGGAAAGTCGTCATGGAGTCCTCTTGGCGAAGGGCGCAGGGCGCCCCCAGATAATTGTGGAGTCCGTTAAATCTTATCACGAAAGAGGAGGAGAATGTCCGCAATGGCCCCATCCCCCCATCCCCGGACACGATCGAGGTTGCGCGCCTCGGTGCGAAGGCCATTCGGAGAACGCGCTGGGCCCGCAAGAAGATGTTTACGCCTGCTGCTAAAGGCCCAGCGCATGGCCGCGACGCGGTCGCATTCGCCTCCAAATCGTCCACCTCATCAGCGATGATGGGCCGCGGAGGGATCTCGCAAGCCGCGCCGTTTCCTTCGTACGCGAGAATCCGACCATTGAGATCGCGGCGGAACGTACAGCCGCCATGGATGAGCGGCTTCTCGAGCGCAAGACCGGCTTCTGATCCACCGCCGGTGGCACCGAAGAAGTCCACGCCGGCCGATGTTAATTAATGGCAATCGCCGAATCGTCTTGGATTGGACAATTCCGGGCCCTTGTGACAGTCGTGGGTATGGTCCAATGGTTTGTCTTGGGGAAGTTTGGTACGCCCGAGTGGATTCGAACCACCGACCTTTTGCTCCGGAGGCAAACGCTCTATCCAGCTGAGCTACGGGCGCACATGTTGCCTCCTCAATTGTAGTCTCGCCGTCACGAAAGTTCAAACCCGATGTCCAACACGGCCAACCCGGCACGGCAGGGAAGCTTCCGGCAGTCAGCCCTCCGTCTCGGCTCTTATGCAATACTCCTCAAACGCAAGTCCCACAATGCGTATGAAGCCGGGACGGACTTCCAGGCAGTTCACAGCCGGCATATAGTGTTCCGGCAGCGAGAAATGCGCCAGAACCGGGGTCACCGGAATCGCGCCCGAGACCACCGCCTCTTTCACCACCGGGCCGGCCGCTCCCCGGCGCGCGCCGTCCACCCATTTACGCCCGAGCGGCAGGCCGAGCGAAGCCACCAGAAACTCCAGTACCTCGCCGGCCGCCTGGAATCCGGCCTGTTCCGCGGGCGTTGGTCCCAGGCCAAGGCCAAGCCAATCGGTGAGCAGCCGGTAGGTGAATCCCCACAACGGCGCGCCTTTCAGCTCGATGGCCGGAAACAGCAGTTCTGGCGGGCGGCCGGGCACGCACCGCAGCGAGTGGCGGGCGGGATCGCGCAACGCGTCCAGCGGAATCCACAGCGCTTCGACGGCCTCTCGCGGATCCACCGCCGTCGCCAGTTCCCCGCTCGCCCGGAACAGAAAGGGGGCCACCAGGATATACGGCTCCACTTTGCGCCGCGCCACCATGGGGGGCAGTTCGGCCTCCACATCCGCACGCGAAAGGCGGATTCCGCATTCTTCCGCGAGTTCGCGCCGGGCGGTATCGAGCAGATCGCGGTCTTCCGGGTCGCGCCGGCCGCCGGGTAGCGACCAGTGCCCCGACCAGGAATCTCCTTCCCGCTCGCTACGCCGGATCAGCAGAATGGACTCCCGCGCGCCGCGCGCGTGTACCACGGCCACCGCCGCTTCGGGTTCAGGCATGGCCGCGCCTGCTAACCCTTCGCGGCGCTGAGCGATTCCTCCACCACGCGCAGCAGGCTGGACACGGTGAACGGTTTCGGCAGGAGCGTAAAGCCCTTGGTGGTAACGAAGCGCTGCACCAGATCGGCATCGTGAAAGCCGGAGATGAACAACACCTGGAGACCGGGCTGCCGGGAGCGCAGACGCTCCGCGATCACCGGGCCGGTGAGATCCGGCATGATGACGTCGGTGAGCAGCAACTGGACCGGCTCCACGCTGTTCTCGTAAGCCTGAATCGCATTCCACCCGCCATCGGCCAGCAGGACCCGGTAACCTGCAGTACTGAGGGCCCGGTCGATCATGCTGAGCACGGCGCTGTCGTCATCGACCGCCAGGATGGTGGCCGGAAGGTTGCGCGGAGGTGGTAAAGGTGCCGCGGACATTTCCATTCCCGTGGGAGGTTCCTAGCATCAGCCGCCAAGCCTAAACTGCGCAAACGAGCACATCCCGTGCCCGCCCCCCGCTTCCTTAATTATAGGGGCGACGGGCGCGATTCACTAATGGCCCATACGGGCTAATGGGCGAAGAGGCACAAAGACAGCGTGAAGTGAACCCTGGGGCGAGCCCACCGATAGGCGTGACAGGAACGGCCGGAGTCCGTCTAACCTGCAAATGAACGTAACCGGGGGTCGCTTGCGGCACACCTTTTGCT
This sequence comes from Bryobacteraceae bacterium, assembly GCA_017883415.1. Lineage (GTDB taxonomy): Bacteria > Acidobacteriota > Terriglobia > Bryobacterales > Bryobacteraceae > JADGNR01. The sequence continues at coordinate 7,733 of JADGNR010000029.1, forward strand.
GGGCGGGGCGGTGGTGCTGCGGCTGTGGGCGCGGACCGGAACCCGGCGCCGCAGATCGCGGCTGAGATTCAGCGCATCGAGCGGGCGTGGAAGGAGGCTTCGCCGGCCGATCCAGGACTGGCCAGCGCGGCCTCTAGCTCGCAGGCTTCCCTGAAGGCGGCGGAGGGAGCGGCAGGGCTGCGGAATTTGCTGGCGAAGCTGCTGTTTGGCGTCGGCGGTATCGATCCCGCGGCGTACGGTTTTGCGGCGCTCGCGCTGGCAGTGGTGGCGATCGCGGCGAGTGTCGTGCCTTGCTGGCGGGCAGCCGCTACCGACCCGGCGCGAGCGTTGCAGGCCCGGTGAAAGAACCGTGTCAACCGGCTTGGCCCGCGCGATCCATAGCCCGGCGCTCCCGCCCGCCGTCGTTCGAATCGCTCCGGAGCACGCCCGCGCCGCTCGCCGCGGCCGCTCGCCGCAGCGCGGCGGAATCGGCCGCCCCGGTCACGGACCGGACGGCGGAGCGGACGCCTACTTCTTGGGAGGGTTGATCATGATGTGAGCACCCGCAGTCCCCGGGGACATCAGCCAAGGGGCGCTGTCGCTCGGCTTGGTGGAGAGGCCGGTAGATTGCGGCGTGGCGAAAGGCACATAGATTACCCATCGCAAGTAGGAGTCTGTCACTTTTCCACTGGCGGCATCGAAGCCAGTACCCGTGAGTACGTAGAGCGTCCGGGGCTCGCGCGGTAGCGCCAGCTTTCCTTCCGCAACCTCCTTCCAGCGCACGTCGTTGCGCTGCTGCCCCGTAACCTTCTGAGCCAGAAGTTCGCGGCCCCGAGCCATGTACGGCTCCAGGTCCCGGTGGTAACAGGCCACGCTGAATGAACTCTTGTTGGGGTCGCTCGCCAGACAGATGAGTTCGTTCTTGCCCTCGCGAAGTGTGACCAGATCTCCCTTCGCATTGTAGCCGAGGACGGCTGCGCCTTCGCGAAGATCGCTAGGCGCGGCCAGAACCGCGGCAGCGATCTGGGTATCCCGCGGCGGCGCCTCGGCAGCAGCCAGCGTCGAGCCAAACAGAACCGTCCAACACATGATGTTCATTTTCATATCTAACTGTGCGCTCCCCAAGCTCGCATCATGTCTACCTTATCACCGCCAGGTTCGCCCGGTAGACGCGGCCTCGGGCGGAGGCGGAAAGCCGAGTTTGCCGCCCGTCGATCTCTAGCGCGGCGCTCTGCGCCCGGACCCCGCAGGCGGATCGCACGGTGGCCCCGGGCAATCGGCCGAATCGATGGGAGCGAACGTCGCGCGCCGGTCCGTCGCGCATCGGGAAACCTGGTACAACATAGAACATGGCACAGGAATCCACTCGCCGCCGCGAGTTTCTTAAAGCGGCGGGCGGCGCGGCCTTCACCGCGTCGCTCTTCACGGGCAATGTCAAAGGGGCCAACGACAAGGTGAACCTGGCGTTCCTCGGGGTGGGAAAGATGGGCTCCGACAACCTCGCGTTTGCCGCCAGGGTTCCCGGCGTGCACATCGCCGCGGTGTGCGATGTCTATCAACCCGCGCTCGATCGAGCCCGGGCGCAGGCCCGGGATCTGGGCTTCGACGGCGTGCAGGCCAAGAAGGATTTCCGCGACATCCTGGCGGACCCGGCGATCGACGCCGTGTGCATCTCCACGCCCGACCACTGGCACGCCTATATGACGGTGGAAGCCTGTAAGGCCGGCAAGGACGTCTACGTCGAGAAGCCCTCCTTCGTCTACCTGGACGAAGGCCCCAAAATGGTGGAGGCGGCGCGCAAGTATAAGCGCGTGGTGCAGGCCGGCACCATGCAGCGCTCCGGCGCCTTCTTCCAAAAGGCGCGCGAAATCGTCCGCAGCGGCGACTTGGGCGAGATCACGTTCTGCCGCACGTTTCAGGCGGGCTCGACCAGGAAGGAGGGATTTGGCAAGCCGTCCGATTCCGAACCCGCGCCCGGCCTGGACTGGGACATGTGGCTGGGGCCCGCGCCGCAACGGCCCTTCAACGCCAACCGCTGGGGTGTGTTGGGAGACCGCTATCCCACGTTTCGCTACTTCTGGGATTATGCCGGCGGCAACATGACCGATTGGGGCGTGCACCTGCTCGATATCGTCCAGTTCGCGTTCGATGAAGCCATGCCGGTTTCGGTGGCCGCGCAGGGCGGAAAATTCTACGTCGACGACAATACCGAAACGCCGGACACCATGCTGGCCACCTACCGCTACCCCGGCTTCATCGCCTCCTACGAGAGCCGCACGGCGAATCCCTACCCGCTGTACGATCACGGCTATGGGACGGCGTTCCATGGCGCCAGGGCGACGCTCCTGGTCAACCGCGACGGTTACTGGATCTTCCCCAACGGCAAGGACGGCGACATCGTGGAGCAGCGCGACAAGGAGATGGCCCGCATGAACGTCCCTCACTGGCGGAACTTCCTGGAGTGCATTCGCACCCGGCAGAAACCGATCGCCGAAATCGAGACCTGCGTGCGCAGCACGGCCACGTGCGTGCTTGCCAACCTGGCCATGCGGCACGGCATGACGCTCGATTGGGACGACCGCGCGTTCACCGTGAAACAGCACGAGGCCCGGCCGTTCCTCGAGGCCCGCTACCGCGCGCCCTGGAAACTGGAGGTCTGAGGGCATGCACGTCGACGGGGTGCGCCGCTATTGCCTGTCGCTGCCCCACGCCACCGAAACGGTGCAGTGGGGGAGCGATCTGGTGTTCAAGATCGGCGGCAAGATGTTCGCCGTGGCGGCGCTCGAGCCCGGCCGCGTGTGGTTGTCGTTCAAGTGCACGGCGGAGGGTTTTGGGGAGCTCACCGAGCGGCCGGGGATCATTCCCGCGCCCTACATGGCGCGCGCGCAATGGGTCGCGCTGGAAGCGGAAGACGCGCTGCCGGCGGCCGAGCTCAAAGGGCTGCTGCGGCAATCGTACGATCTGGTGTTCGCCCGGCTGCCCAAGAAGACCCAGCGCGCCCTGCTTTGAGAACCGGCCCGCCGGAAGCGGTCGCCCGCCGCGGCCCCTTTGGGGTACAATCCTTCAAATGCCTCGCACGTCCCTTCAGGTGAGCGCCTTGATTTTGTCCCTCGTTGCCTCCGGCGTTGCCTTCCAGGCGCCGTCGGCGGAGGGGCCCGTGGCCCTCGTGCCGCGCCTGCCGCCGCGGCTTCCCTCCGAGGCGCAACCGGTACTGCGCGTCGATGCGTCGCTGGTGATGATTCCGGCCCATGTGACCAACGCCCTCGGCGCGCCGGCGACTGGGTTGGAAAAGCGCAACTTCCGGATTTTCGAAGACGGCGTGGAGCAGGCCATCGTACATTTTTCGAGCGACGACGCTCCGGTTTCCATCGGCGTGCTGCTCGACACCAGCGGAAGCATGCAAAACAAGATGCAAAAATCGTCGGAAGCCGCCGCGGCATTCTTCCGGACGGCCAACGCGGAGGATGAGTTCTTTCTGGTCAAGTTCAGCGGAAGGGCCAGGCTCGCGGTGCCCTTCACGCCGGATTCGGACCAGCTTTATAAGGAAATTGCCCGCACCAAACCCTTTGGCCAGACCTCGCTGCTGGACGCGGTCCACGTGGCGCTGGGGCAGATGAAGAAAGCGCAAAACCCGCGCAAGGCGATTGTGATTCTTTCCGATGGCGGCGATAACTGGAGCCGCCATTCGGTCCGGCAGATCACCAACGACCTGATCGAATCCGACGTCCTGGTGTACGCCATGGGGATCTTCGATCCGGACTACTCCATCCGGCACCCGTCCGAGGAGCGGCGCGGGCCCCAACTGCTGGAAGCTCTGGCGGAGCAGACCGGAGGCCGCCACCTGCCGGTCGACGACCTCGACGAACTGCCGGCCATCAGCGCGCGCATCGGCCGCGCACTACGCAACCAGTATCTGCTGGGATATTACTCCACCAACAGCATGCGGGACGGAAAGTATCGCCACGTGAAACTGGAGCTCGCCATCCCCGGCCCGGCGCCTTCCCTGCGGACTTACTACCGCCGCGGGTATTACGGGCCCGTGGAATAAGGACTACCGCCGTGGGGCAGGCTATTCCGCCTGAGGGCAGGATTGCCCGCCCCACAAAACCGGCAGGTTCACTATGCGGACCGGTAATCCGGCGGCACCAACAGCGTCAGGGCGTCGGGAACGATACGAATTTCCGCCGGCAGGCGCCCGGCGTACTCGCCGTCAATCTGCATGTGGACGCGCTCGTCCCGGGGGCCGTCGAGCGCTACGCGGCTGGCCCGGAGCACGGTGACGCCCTCCATCCCGCCCAGGCGGCCGAGCATCATCCCGGAAAGATATTTCAGGTAGCGCAGCGAAGAGCGGCCCTCGAAAAGCACCACTTCGAAGCGGTCGTCGCACAGGCCCACGTCGCGCGCGATTTCGAAATCGCCGCCGTAGTTGCGCACTTTGGTCACCAGCGCGAAGGAGCACTCGCGCCGCTGCCCGTCGATGTCCACGTGGATCTGCGGCAGCCTGCGGCCGAGCACTTTCGCGGCGGCGATCCAGTAGGCCAGCTTGCCGGTGCGCTCCTTGAGCGCGCCGCTCACGTGGTAGACGATGTGGGCGTCCACGCCGATGCCTGCCATGAGCAGGAAATGGCGCGCAACCCGCCCTCCCTCGCAGGTCGCGTGTCCCACCGAAATACGGCGCGGGAGCCAGTCGTCCAGATTCTGAGCGGCGCGCTCCAGTTGCAGGGCGAGTTTCATCTCCGAAGCCAGCACGTTGGCGGTGCCGGCGGGCAGAATGGCCAGCGGCACTGCGCTCGCCACCATGCCTTCGGCCACTTCGTTGATCGTGCCGTCTCCGCCGGCGGCCACGATCAGGTCCGCGCCCCCGGCGATGCGCTCGCGCGCGATCTTTCCGGCGGTCGCGGGGCCCGTGGTGGGGGCCACTGCAACGTTGTGGCCGCGTTTCGTGAGGATCTGGACCGCCCGCTCGACCACGGCTTCGCTCTTGGCTCCGAATCCGCCCGCGCGGGGATTGTAGATCAGGACGGTGTTCCTGTAGGCTGTGATGGTGTACTCTCCAGGTTCCTCGATAAAATTATAGATGAGAGGCCAATGAAAGATCCCGCCGGCGAAATCGAAACTCTGCGCGAAGAACTGCGCCGCCACGAGTACCTCTACTACGTCGTCGACCAGCCGGAAATCACCGACGCCGAATACGATGCCCTGATGCGCCGGCTGCAGGAGCTGGAGCGGCAGCATCCCGAGCTGGCCACGCCCGATTCCCCTTCGCGGCGCGTGGGGGGCAAGCCGCGCGAAGGTTTTGTCAAGGTGCGGCACAGCGCCCCCATGTTGAGCCTCGACAACGCGCTCAACGAGGCGGAGCTGCGCGATTTCGACCGCCGCGTGCGCGATCTGCTGGAGGGCGCCCGGTTCCGTTACGTGGTGGAGCTGAAAATGGATGGGCTCTCCATGGCCACCCATTTCCGCAAGGGCAGTTTCATCGAGGCGGTGACGCGCGGCGACGGCACGGTGGGGGAAGACGTCACCGAAAACGCGCGCACCATTCGCTCCCTTCCTTTGCGCGTCGCGACCGAACGGGATGCCTTCGAGGTGCGCGGTGAAACGGTGATGAACCGCCGCGCCTTCGAACGGCTGAATGCGGAGCGCGACGAGCGGGGCCTCTCCCGTTTCGCCAACCCGCGCAACGCCGCCGCCGGATCGCTGCGCGTGCTCGAGCCGCAGATTACGGCCTCGCGGCGGCTGGATTACTACACCTATTTCCTGCTGGTCGACGGCCGCCCGGCGGCGGAGAGCCACTGGGCCTCGCTCGAGGAGCTGGTCCGCATGGGGTTCAAGGTGAGTCCCCATCGCAAGCTCTGCAGCGACGTGGACGAAGTGCTCGCGTTCTGCGCCGAATGGGAGGCCAAGCGGGGTGAGCTGCCCTTCGAAATCGACGGCGTGGTTTTGAAAGTGGATTCCATCGAGCAGCAGCGGCGGCTCGGATCTACGGCCAAGGCGCCGCGTTGGGCCATCGCCTACAAGTACGCCGCGCGGCAGGCCGTCACCACCGTCGAAGGCATCGAAGTGCAGGTGGGCCGCACCGGCGCTCTTACCCCGGTGGCCCACTTGAAACCGGTAGAAGTCTCCGGCGTCACGGTCTCGCGCGCCACCCTGCACAATGAAGATGAGATCGAGCGCCTGGGCCTGCACATCGGCGACGAGGTGGTGATCGAACGCTCGGGCGACGTGATCCCCCGAGTCGTGCGCGTGCACTCCCAGGGCTCCTATCGCAAGCCGTTCCGCATGCCCCTCCATTGCCCCGTGTGCGGGGGCAAGATCGTGCGCGAGGAAGGCGAAGCGGCCAGCCGCTGCATCAATACCAATTGCTCGGCGCGGCTGAAGGAGTCCATTCTGCACTTCGCCTCGCGCGGGGTCATGAATATCGACGGCGTGGGCGATGCCCTGGTGGATCAACTGGTGGATCGCGGGCTGGTGGCCGGCGTGGCGGACCTGTACTCGGTCACCGTCGACACGCTCATGGCTCTGGAGCGGATGGGGGAGAAGTCGGCCGGCAACATCGTCCGCAATATCGAAAACTCCAAGAACAACCCGCTGCCCCGCGTGCTCACCGCGCTGGGGATACGGTTCGTGGGGGAGCGCACCGCCGTATTCCTGGCCGAAGCGTTCGGCAGCATGGACGCCATCGCCGCCGCTAGCGTCGAGGAATTGCAGGAAGCCGAGGAAGTGGGGCCCAAGGTAGCGGAAAGCGTATTCCAGTTTTTCCGTGAGCCGCGCAACCAGGAGCTGGTGGAACGCCTGCGCGCCGCCGGGCTGCCGTTCACCTACCAGTTGGGGCGCCCCAAAGCGGGGCCGCTCAAAGGGCTCACCTTCGTCCTCACGGGGTCGCTGCCCAACCTGAGCCGCGACGACGCCAAGAAGTTGATCGAGACCGCGGGCGGGAAAGTGGTCGGCTCGGTCAGCAAGAAAACCAGCTACCTGGTGGCCGGCGACGACCCCGGCTCGAAGCTCGACAAGGCGCAGCAGTTGGGCGTTCCCGTGTTGGGTGAAGAGCAGCTTCTCGACTTGATCAAGGTGGAATAAGCGCGGCGCCACCCTCAGGCGGCCACCGCGCGGAGGCGGATCTGGGGCACTTCCAGGATGCGCACGCCCCGGGCCGGCCGCTCCACCGCACGCGCCATGGTCTCGATCATTTGGGGCAGCGTCACCAGGCCAAGCCTCGCGGCCGATTCGCGCGTGTTGGGCAGCGCGCCGAGCACCCAATACGCAGGCAACAGGACCACCGGCCAGCGGCGGCCGCGTCCGAGCACGTACCACGGCCGCAAAATGGTGGCGTGCAAGCCCGCGTTGCGGATGGCTTCTTCTCCCTCCGTGCGCGCGGCGATGTATTCCCGCATCATGGGCGCCGGGTGCGCCACGCTGACGTAAATGAAGTGCCGGATGCCGGCCCCGGCGGCGGCAGAAACGGCCGCCCGGGCGCTGGCCAGGTCGATGCTCCGGAACTCGGCCGCCTTGGCCGGGCTGGGATGGGCGACGCCCACCAGGTGCACGAAGGTGTCCGCCGGAGCGATGCGGTCGCGGTATGTGGCGCCGTCGAGCGGGTCCCCGGAGACCATCTCGCAGCCGGGCGCCAGGCGCTGCTCCGAACCCGGCCGCGCCAGGCCGCGCACGGTGTGCCCGCGGCGCAGCAGTTCCTCGGAAAGGGCCCGCCCCATGAACCCGGTGGCGCCCGCGATGAAGATCAAAGCCATCACCAGATGATACGAGAGGGCGGGGTAAACGGATGGGTGCAACACTCAATCGGCGAATCGGATGGTAACGTCGCGTTCCGCCGCGCGTCCGTGGTCGTCGATTACGCGGATGAGGTGCATGCCGTCCGCCACCGGGGTCCAGGGAATGGCGCCGTGGGTCACCGCGGATTTGGCGATCAGCACGGCGCCGTCAAACCAGAAGACGCTCTCCACGTCCGCGTCGGTGCTGGCTTCGAGCGGGATCGTTTCGGCGCCGGATTTGTGGCGCAAGGTGTAGGTCACGCCTCGTAGCGGCGTGGCGATCTTCGGGACGCCGCCGGCATCGGCCACCGCGCAGTCGGGCATGGCCGGAGTCTTGCGGCGGGGCATGCCTGCTTCGCGGAATAGCTTCATCATGTCGGAGGGCCAGAATTCGAAAATCTCCTGTCTGGTTGCGTTCGGCGCGTAGGGTGGACAGGCGGGGAGCCCTGTGCGGATGTCTATCGCTACCGCGCGGTGCAACTGACTTACCCGGATCGGTGACTTGCCCGGTATGTACCAGGTCTCCACGGTTTGAGGGCAGTATTTATTGGGCAGGTCGCCGCTCTCCGCGCACACCGCCACTCTACTCACCCCGGGTGGCGGGTCCGGCGCCTTCATGATCTCGTCTGGCTTCTGGAGATTCAGGGCATCGGCAAGGCGAAAGAAAAGCGGCGCGGCTGCATCGGCGCCTACGAAGCTGGGGTTGCCCTGGGCTTCGAAGTCGCCGATCCAAACCACCAGGATGTACGGCCCCACGATGCCTGCCGACCATGCGTCGCGGAAGCCCCAGGAAGTGCCGGTCTTCCAGGCGATCGGCCAACGGCCTCGGGGGGCCAGGGAACCATCTTCGCCTGGCCGGGGATTGTGGCTCAACATATCGATGGTGATGAAGCTGGCTTCCGGGCTCAGGAGGCGGACCCCGTCGCGCTTCGCTTCCGATGGCCTGGTGCGGAGGGGCCGCATCACGCCCTGGTTCGCGAGCATGGCATAAAGGCCAGCCAGTTCTTCCATGGTGACCTCGCCTCCCCCCAGCGCTAACGCCAGCCCGTAGTACGATTCCCTCTTCATATTGCCGACGCCCGCGCTTTCGAGAAATTGGTAGAGATCGGGTTGCCGGAGTTGCGTGGCGATCCAAACTGCCGGAATGTTGCGGCTGCGAATCAGAGCGTCCTGCGCGGGGATGGGGCCGATGAAATTGCCATCGAAGTTTTCCGGCGTGAAGGGGCCGAATGAAGTGGGTGCGTCGCGCAGGATGGTGCGCGGGTGAAGCACGCCCTGATCCAGAGCGAGCGCGTAGAGGAATGGCTTGAGCGTCGACCCCGGGGACCGCTTGGTGAGGACGCCGTTGATTTGGCCGTGAATCCTCTGATTCATGTAATCGGCCGAGCCCACCCAGGATTTGACGGACATATCGCGGTAGTCCACCAGCAGGGTCGCCGCGTTGCGGATGCCCCGTTCGCCGAACTGGTTGAGGTAGCGGTCGATCTGCCGTTCCACCAACCGTTGCAGACCGGCGTCCAAGGTAGTGTCGATGCGGCCCGCCAGGCCGGGGTTGGCCCGCAGGATCGCGTCCGTGAAGTGCGGCGCGTTCAGGGGCAGCGCGGAATCGGGCTGTGCCAGCACCGGAAGTTCGAGTTGGCGGCGTTCGGAGTCCGTGGCGTGGTTCGAATGGAGCCAGTAGTGTGCCAGATGCGTGCGCGCGGCGAGGAGCCTGCTTTGCTGCACGCCGCGCCCCGCCCTGGCCGCAGGCCGCTGCGGGATCACGGCAAGAGTGATCGCCTCGCCCAGACCGGCTTGCGATGGAGGTTTGCCGAAGTAGATGCGGCTTGCGGCGCCCACTCCCTGAATGTTGCCGCCGAACGGCGCCAGGTTCAGATAGGCTTCCAGAATGCTGCGCTTGGAGTAACGCGCTTCGAGCCATAGGGCCGCGGCCGATTGTTTCAGCTTGCCCGCCGGGGTCTTGGTGTTCAGGTGGTAGACCAGCCGCGCCAGTTGCATGGTGAGCGTGGAGCCGCCCTGACGCCCATGGCCCTGCCAGGTGCTTCTTGCGGCGCGGATCAGCGACACCGGATTGACGCCCGGGTGCCAGTAGAACCAGCGGTCCTCCTTGAGCCGGAATGCGTCCACCAGGGCGGGGGACATCTCGTGGAGTGGGGTCCATAGGCGGTACTGCTCGTCGGAAGCCAGGGTGGCACGGAGCAGTTCGCCGTCCGCGGACCATACGGATGTGGATTGAGGAACCAGGTCCCGGAGGGGTCTTTCCGGATACACGCGGATCAGCAGAAGGATTGCGGGCACCCCGGCAATCCGGCCCCACGTCTGCATGCGCCTGGTCATCATGGCTTTACGATCTCCAGCCTCGACGCCTGGCTCATGCCCGTGATCTGGCGGTTGTACATGCCTTCGGCGAAGGCCGGCGGGGCCTGGAAGACGCCCGCGTTCGTGGCTCTTACTTTGTAGACGTAGGTGGCCGCAACCTTGGAGGCGTCCCCATAAAGAACTACGCGGTCATCGCGCCGGTCGACATACACCGGTGTCCAGGTCGATCCGGGTCCCGCCTGGCGATCGAGCGTGGGCTCGACGCCGCCGGGCAGAAGGTCCACCACGGCGATCTGGTTCACGTGTTCGCGATTCGTCGATCGGAGACGCAGGCGCACCCAAAACTCGTCCCCGACCTTGACCTTCGCGATCGCGTTGCCTTTCATGTCCAGAAACTCATGGATCACTTCAAGATCGCGGCTGATTTCCGATGTGGGCGGGTTGCGATCGAAGCCGGACTCGCTGATGGAATAATAGACCGCGATCGAGCCTTCCCGGGTGAACTGCACGTTGCCGGCGCCCGCCGGAACGCTTGCCTTCGAGGTCGACGCCAGGCGCTGGCCGCCCACTACGATACCGAGTTTCACCTTCGGAGCGGCGCTCCGGGCGTACGCATCGAGAGCCAGCAGCGTGTATGCCGCCGAAAGCGAGCTCACCCGGTTGCCGCTGATCGCCTGGCCTATCCCTTCGAGCGCCGCGGAAGGAACGCTGCTCATGCGATCCGGGAAATGGCGCGCCACCAGGTAGAGCAGTTGGGCGTCATGGACCACGGGATCGTAATAGACATCGTCCGCCCACTGCCGCTTTTGTTGAGACCACGGGACGCCGCGGATCAGGCGGTCGGCGTCGGCATTGCGCTGCATCAGGCGATAGGTCGCGGCCAGGTAAGCGGCCGCCAGGTCCGAAGACCAGGTCTGCGCCGCGCGATGCGAGAGTTCCTGCTCCACGTTCGAAATCGCGGCCGCCGGTTTGATTCCCTGCCGCGCCAGCAGATAGACGGCATAGGCGCGCAGCCGGCCCTCTTCCAGAGTAGGCGCCGGAGTGGAGGCAAACCGCGTGAGCCATTGGTTGAGGCTGGCCAGCATCTCGGGCGGTACCTTCTGTCCGCGGTCGCGCGCCTCCAGCAGGAAGTGGGACCCGTACACCGTGGGGAATTCGGCGGTCTCGGGCGATGACGACCACAGCCCGAAACCTCCCGAATCGTTTTCGCGGCTCTGCAACGTGGAGAGCGTTCCCGCGATCGGCTGCGGGTCGCGCGTCTTCACCGCGCCGAACTCGGGCCGCGAGGCGAGCAGCAGCGCGGCGAATCCTTTGCTGACCAGTTGTTCCGTGCAGGGGTAAGGATACGAATCGAGATAGGCGATCAGGCCATCGCCCCAAACCAAAGGCAGCGCGGAAACGGAAGCCTCCACCGACCGGCGTTCCGTGTAGAGATCGCGTTTGACGGGCACGGTCGCGTCCGCGCCGTCGAACCGCCCGAGAGTCAGTTGCGTGCGGTAGGCAATCGCGGGCCGTACGCTCACGCTTTCTTCGATGTGGGCTTCGGATCTGCCTCGAACCGCGGTGAACTGCAGAGAGGCCGGCCCCAGGACGGCATTGGCCTTGAACCGAAACTCGGCGATTCCTTCGCGCTTTTCGGCGATGGTGAGGTCCGCGCTCGAAGCGCTGCTGAGTGCGAGTTCGCCGGACGCCTGCACCTGCACCCGGACCGGGTCTTTTCCGCTGGTGTTATTGAAGACTCCTACCGTCACGCTGAACTCATCGCCCGGAGCGACCATAGCGGGCACATTGGGCGTGAGGATGAAATCGCCTTTCACTTCGGTGTCCGCCACCGCGACGCCGGCGCGCCGGGCATTCACGGCGATGGCCACGATGCGCAGACGCCCGTTGAAATAGTCGGGCACGGTATAGCGTAGCTCGCGTCCTGCTGGACCTGCGTCGATCACTCCAGACCACCATGCCACCGGCGGCTTGTGTTTCCGGTTGAACGGATTCAGGTGCCGGGCGAAACCTCCGTCTGCATCGCCGCCGGGCGCCGCCAGCGCCAGAAAGCGCCGGAACTCGGGCAGGATCAGATCCAGAATCTGCGTGGTTTCCACCTGCAGCATTCGCTTCTGGAAGAAGTACGCCAAGGGATCGGGATTCTTGTATCGCGCCACCTGTAGGATGCCTTCATCCACCGCAAACACGGCGACGCGCGAAGCCTCCGCCGGGGTTACGCGCATAGCCAGCACGGCGCCCGGCTTGATCTGGCGGGCAGCGGTTAACCGCAACGGTTGGGTGCGCGCCGCGAGGTCGGCGGCGAACGGCGCTACTCCGTAGGAAAGCGGGCTCATGAAGATCTCGTCGGAAGCGGGGTCGCGCAGAAATTGCACGGTGACGTAGCCGTTGCCTTCGAACCCCGGGGGCAGAGCGACTCGCTGCACGGAACTCGTGGTGGTGCTCTTGAACCACTGATGATGGAAGACTTTCTCGCGCTCGATGGTGATGAGGCCGGCGCCTGCGTAGGGCGCGCGGATGCTCACGCTGATGGTGTCGCCGCCGGCATAGGCAGGCTTGTCGAGCTGGATCTGGAGCTCCGCGTTGCGTTCGAGCGAGCGGGATAGGTTGGCGTCGCCCGCCACGGTGTAGCTGAGCCGGTTGAGCTCGGCGCCCGAGGAGTTACGCAGCACCAGCACGAAATCGCCGGGCTCCTGGGTGGGTAACGCGAGGTTGCTTCCGCCGGCCGCGATCTGGACCGTACGGGTGTCGCGGACCGTTTCCTTCAAGCGCGAGACGTACTTGTAGGTGCGGTCGGGTTGCTGCGTAAGGACCGAGAGATACTTCCGCTCGACCCATTCGAGCGTGAGTTGAGGGGCCGCGACGGGCGTGAGTTGCTGGTTCACGGCCAGCCAGTGCGCCTGGCGCGCGGTCGAGCGGCGCACGAAGCTGAGGTCGCCGTCGGGCTTGATGCCGACCAAATAGGGGGCATCCGCGACAATGGCCGTGTTTTGCGCGGCCACGCTGCGGCCGCCTTCCGCCTCAAAGGCGCGCGCCAGAACGTTGAGCCGGTACGCGCGGCCCGCGAAGCGCTTCAAGTCGAGGTTCAGTTCGCTGTTGCCTTTGTCGTCGGTGATCGTGGCCGCCAGGGTCTCGTGATACGGCTCTTTGACCACTTCGCCGACCTGGAATCGATGGTCTGAATACGCTTCGAAGCGGGGCAGCACGGGGGAGAGATTGAGTTCGCCTTCCACCCGCCGATTGCTGGCCGGCTCTCCAAATAGATGCATGACGGAGACGCGGGCCTTCACGTCGGCCGGCGTGAGCCATCCGGGGAATGTTTTATCGGCCAGGTCGAGCCGGACCTTCATCCGGTCGGGTTCGAATTCCTGGACGTTGAAGGACACGCTGCCCAGCATTTCCCGGTGCTTCTCGTCTTTGGGCAGCCAGGCGACGGCCTGATACGTTCCGGTGGGAGAGGCAGCCTGGGTGGTAAACGCGATCTCGTCGAATGCGGTTGCCGAGAGCTTGATCTTGTCGCGGCGCACCACGTTGCCGCGCGGGTCGCTAATCTCGACGTCTACCGAGAGGCCGGCCAGAGAAGACTTCCAATCGGCCGTCCGCGTGATCATGCCGAGATGCGTGGCTTCGCCGGGCCGGTAAATGCCGCGATCGGTGAAGAGGTACGTGGAGAGTTGCTGCGCCGACGCAGCGTTTTCCACTCCCCCGGTTTCGAAACGCGAGAGGTCCAGGCTGCGTCCCGAAGCCCGCAGCGGCATGAAGGAAAAATCGGAGTCCTTCTGGACCAGGATCAGCAGGGGGACTTTCTCGCGCTTCAGATCGGGGAGCTTCGCAAACTGCGCGCGGCCGGTTGCATCCGTGGTGGCCGCGGCCACCGGCTCGCCATTGCGTCCGATCACTTCGATGCGTGCGCCGCTCACGGCTTCACCCCGGCGGATGGACTGGACGAAGACGTCGCGGCTGCCATCGTTCGACAGTTTGACGATGAAGCCGAGATCGGTAACCAGAATCAGACGCGTGTCCTCCATGCGGCCCGGGTTGTAGCTTTCTTCGCCGCCCTCCTCGTTGTCCTGGGAGCTCTTCTCGCGCGGCGCCGAGCGGATGTGGAGCAGGAACAAGCCGCGTCTGTTCTGCGCCTTGTCCTGGAGGTACTGGCCGAGATCGATGCTGTCGTAGGTCGGCTTGCCCGGTTGGCCGCGGTACTCGCGCGTGGCGGTGAACCGCTCTACGATGGAGTCCTCCAGTCCGTACACCTGGGGCTTGGAGAAGTCCCACATCTGGGGCGCGAGATGCTGGAGCTGATTGGGAAGCACCCGCCCCACTTCCACTTGTACCTTGTCTACGTCGCGCACCAGGAAGCCAACCTTCCGGTCGCCCGCCAGAGACAACAGCGCGCCATTGCCGAGGAACGTAAGCGCCTGCCGGTACGGGATCACCTGGATGGTTGCGGTGTAGGGCTTGCCTGAGACGTAGCCCCCGGTGCCCTGCACACCGTCCTTCACCCACAGGAACACGTAGCGGCCCACCGGTGCATTGAACTTGAATCCGTGAGTGGTTTGGCTGCCTCCATCGGAGGCTACGTAGGTGAGTGGAAGCGATTGGGATTTGGCGAGGAGGTCGTTCCCGATCTGGCCCTCGTCGCTCCAGTCATAGGGATCCTTATCCTCCTTCGGTTGCTTCGGATGGCGCACCGGAAGCACGTACGCCTGCACCTTGCCGGCGAATGCCTGCTCGGCCACCGGCGACGAGCTGGTCATCAGCAGCACCTGTTCGGGCTCGTAGCGGGCGTTATCGACCAGGGTCATCTGCGCACCGTCGAAGCGCAGGCTGGTGCGGCCGGGGATGGTCACTTTGGCTTCGAGTTTTTCGCCCGTCTGGTTGCCTCCGCGAGCCGCCCGAATGCCTTTACCGATGGCTACGGTTATCGACGTGTCGTCGCGCGGCATGCCGAGCGCGGCCGAATGGATATACGCGAAGAGCTTGAACTTGTCATAGATCACCGTGAAGTGCTTGCTGTCGGGCGTGAGGCCAAGGAATTCCGCGTCTTTGGCGGGAATCAGCGAGACGTACTGCTCGAACTGCGCCGTATCCACGGGATGGCTAAAGCCTACGGCCGCCACCAGGTTCTTCATCGTGGGGTTCTGCGGGTCTTGATAGAACTGACTGTTGGTGATTTTGGCGGAGAACGGCTGGGTTCTGAATTTGAAGCTGTAGTCGTCGAGTTCCACGGTCTTTGCGAGGAATCCTTTGCGCCCGATTTTGACCGTGAAGGAGGCATCCACCGGCCAGTCGGCGCCGGGAGTGAACTGCAGGCGCTTATCGTCGAGCCACGTCCACTTGCCGGCGAACGCGGGGGAGATTTCGATGCCGGAGGTGACGCGCTTATCGAGGTTGGCCAGCGGGGCAACGGCCTCCTGGAAATCGACCGCAAGCGGGTAGATCGATGAGATGCCCTTCTCGTCGTACTCGGTCAGTTGGGGCGCGGTGACGGTGTATTCGACGTAGTGCGGCCTGGGGCGGAGTTTGTACCAGGTGACCGCTCCCGCGGCCGTTACCAGCGCGAGCGCGGCGATCATGAGGCGCTTTCGGTCGGCGAACAGATAGCGGACCGCATTGCGGAACCGAACGCCGGTCCACCGGATCCATTCGGGCGCTTGCCACTGCACCTGCCCGAAGACTTTGTGGATCGCCTTGAGTAGGAACGCGAAGATGGGATTCCGGGATTCCGGCGGGCCGAAAATGGTCATGGCAAACGATTATTAGCACACGGCGGGCCATGGACTACTGAGCCTTGCGCAATCGGGTAAGCTCGACTAACTTGGCGTGTTGAAGCTGAAATCGGCGGAGGGGCACAGCAGCGCGGATGTGGGTGCGTGGCTGGGCCCACACACGGCGTGGATGGCGTCACACAGGCAAATCCGCGACTTCCTGGGCTTCCGGCTCGGCCCTGCGGATGGTGCTGCAGACGTGCCCGAGTGCCAGCCTCCCGCGCCGAGTGTACACTCTCTTCATGGTGTTCACCAGGCGGCTCCGCGACGGACCTGCCCCAACTGCCGATCCTGACCGCCTTGGGTCATAACGGCTTACCGGCATTGCCAGCCCTAGAGCCTGGCCCTGAGGCCTGCCCTATTGATCGCTCTTCATCAGTTTCTGGACGCGCTTCAGGTTGCTCCGGATCTCGTCGGTGGCTTCCACCAGTTGGTTGGTGTCGTAGATTACCCGCGGCGTGAGGAAGATGATCAGC
>JADGNR010000215.1 GCA_017883415.1 Bryobacteraceae bacterium
CCGCCTGCTGCGCACGGTGGCGGCGCAGACCGGCCTGGCGTTGGAAAACAGCCGCCTTTCCGAGGCCATCGCCCACGAAGTGGCGCAGCGGGAACTGCTAAACCGCGAAATCGAAATCGCGCGCGAAGTACAGGAGCGGCTGTTCCCGCAGAACATGCCCGTGGTGGCGGCGCTGGAGTATGCGGGGCACTGCCGGCCGGCGCGCGGCGTGGGCGGCGATTACTACGATTTTCTGGCGCTCTCGGACGGCCGCCTCGGCCTGGCCATCGGCGATGTCTCGGGCAAAGGCGTGCCCGCGGCGCTGCTCATGGCCAGTCTGCAGGCTTCCGTGCGCGGGCAATCGCAGGCCGGCTCCGATGTGGCGGGCCTCATGGCGAACGTGAACCGCCTGGTGTGCGATGTCTCGCCCGAGAACCGGTACGCCACGTTTTTCTACGCGCAGTTCGATCCCGCATCGCGGCGGCTGGTCTACACCAACGGCGGCCACAATCCGCCCATCCTGCTGCGTGCGGCCGAGGTCCTGCTGCTGGAGACGGGCGGCCCTCCGGTGGGACTGTTCGCGCAGTCGCGCTACCAGCAGGCGGAGATCGAACTGCTGCCCGGCGACCTGCTGATTCTCTACACCGACGGCGTGAGCGAAGCGGAAAATCCCGCCGAAGAGGAATGGGGCGAGGAGGCTCTCATTGCCACCGCCCGCTCCTGCCGCGGTGTGCCGCCGAGCGAGATGCTGGCGCGCATCATGGACGCCGCCGACGCCTTCGCCGCCGGCGCTCCCCAGCACGACGACATGACGTTGGTCATCGCCCGCGTGCTCTAAAAGGGGACAGACCCCTTTTCCGCCGGCCGGCGGCGGTGAGCGAAGCCCGCTCGGTCCGCTCGGGGGAAAAGGGGTCTGTCCCCTTTTTTGTATGCTACAGTATGCGCACAGGCCTATGAAGCTGCTTTCGAGGGTGGTCTGGTCGGAAGGCATGTATCTGGGGCCGCATCATTTCCAGGTGCAGAGCCGGTACTTCGAAGATTCCATCCAGTTTGCCACTTCGTCTCTTTGGTTCGGTTCCTACGGGCTGGCCGGGGTGGAGCTCGACGCCGACGCGCTTGAGAACGGCACCGTCTCGCCGGTGCACGCGCGCGGCATTTTTCCCGACGGCCTGCCCTTCAATATGCCGGAGAGCGACGCGCTGCCGGCGGCGCGCGCCATGGGGGACCTGTTTCCGCCCACCCGCGACGGCGTCGTGGTGATGCTGGCGATTCCGCCGCGCAAGCCGAACGGGTTCAACTGCGCACTCGAAGACGGCGCGGCGGGGGAGGCCCGCTACGTGGCCGAATCGCGCGTGCTGCACGACGAGAATACCGGCGCCGACGAGCGGCCCGTGCGGCTGGGCCGCAAGAACCTGCGGCTGCTGCTCGATACCGAGCCGGCCGGCGATCTGCTCACGCTGCCGCTGGCGCGCGTAGTGCGCGACGGGGCGGGGCACTTCATTTATGACGCCAACTTCGTACCGCCGGTTTTGCAGATCAGCGCCAGCGCGCGGCTCATGCTGCTGGCGGAGCGGCTGATCGGGATCCTCGACGAAAAGGCCGCCGCCATCGGCCGCGGCGCGGGAAGCGGGCCGCGCGCGGAGTTTTCCACGCGCGAGATCGCCAACTTCTGGCTCCTGCACGCCGTGAATTCGGCGCTCGCGCCGCTGCGCCACCTGCTGGTCTCCAAGCGCGGCCACCCCGAGGAGCTGTTCCTGGAACTCTCGCGCCTGGCCGGCGCGCTATCGACCTTCGCGCTCGATTCGCACCCCCGCGACCTGCCGCTCTACGATCACCAGAACCTGAGCGCGTGCTTCGAAAAGCTCGACCGGCACATCCGCGCGCACCTGGAAACCGTGGTCCCCACCAACTGCCTGTCGATTCCGCTTCAGGCGGCGGGCGATTACTTCTATGAGGGCGAAATCGCCGACCAGCGGGTCCTGGGCCGCGCGCGATGGGTGCTGGCCATACGCTCCCGCATGAGCGAACCGGAGCTGATGGCCAAGGCGCCGCAGCTCATCAAGGTCTGCACCCCGCCGTTTGTGCGCGAGCTGGTGAAGCGCGCCCTTCCCGGCCTGGCGCTCACGCATCTGCCCATTCCGCCGCCCGCCATTGGCGCGCGCGTAGAGACCCAATACTTCGGGATCAGCAGGAATGGCCCGTGCTGGGACCACATGACGCAGTTGCGCAAAGTGGGCGTTTACGTTCCGGGCGAGATTCCCAGCCCGGAAGTGGAAATCTTCGTGGTGCTGGAGCGCTGACCATGTCCCCTTCCGCCGATACCCGCAGGCCGGAAAACCTGCCGCTGCTCTACCAGGAGGTGCTGACCGCCATCGAGCGGCTGCGCGCCAGCCGGCAGGGCGTCAGCGATGCGCAGGCGTTTCGCCATCACACGCGCGAGGCGCTGAGGACCGCCGCCAGCCAGGCGCTGGCCGCCGGCTATCCCTCCGAGGACGTGAAGCTGGCCACCTTCGCCACGGTGGCCTTCCTGGACGAATCGGTGTTGAACTCGCAGAACCCCATCTTCGCCGACTGGCTGCGCAAGCCGCTCCAGGAAGAGCTGTTCGGCACGCACATCGCCGGCGACGTGTTTTTTCAGAATCTGCAGCAACTGCTGGGCCGCAACGATTCGGCGGACTTGGCCGACCTGCTGGAGGTGCACTACCTGTGCCTGCTGCTGGGCTTCGGCGGCCGCTACAGCGCGGGAAGTCGCGGCGAGCTGAGCCAGGCGATGAATGCCACCGCGGAAAAGATCCGGCGCATACGGGGCCGCTTCGGACCGCTTTCGCCGGCCTGGATGCTGCCGGGGGAGAAGGAACGCAGCAGGAGCGATCCGTGGGTGCGCAAGCTGACCATCGTCGCCATTGTCTGCGCCGCGCTCATGGTGCTGCTGTTTGTGGTGTATAAGGTGGTGCTGGGCGGCGGGGTCCACGTCGCGGCGGTGGCGGTGGTCACGGGGGCGTCCCGATGCTGACCATCTACCTCATTGTGGGGCTGGTGCTGGTTGCGATCGTCGTCCTGGTCGTTTTGCTTTACCTCAAGAAGAAGAAAGCCAGGGCCGCGGCGGGCCAGCCGGACGAACCCGGCGGCGCGGGCTCGGAGGAGATCGACCAGCTCATCCGCGAGGCCGAGGGCCGGCTGGCCGCGGCCAAACTCGGGCCGGGCGCGCGCGTGGGCAGCCTGCCGGTGTACATCCTGCTGGGCGATTCCGGCAGCGCCAAGACCAGCGTCATCTTGAATTCGGGGCTGGATTCGGAACTGCTGGCGGGACAGGTGCACCAGAACGCGAACGTGGTTCCGACGCGCGCCGCCAACCTGTGGTTTTCCAGGCGCGTGATTTTCGCCGAAGCCGGAGGCAAGCTGCCCGCCGAGCCCGCGAAGTGGGGCCGCTTCGTCAAGAAGATGCAGCCGCGCTCCTCGGTGGTGGGATCCAAAGAGCAGGCGCCGCGCGCGGCGGTGGTGTTCTTCGATTGCGAGAACTTCACCAAGCCGGGCGCGCAGGATCTGGCGGTGAACGCGGCGCGCACCCTGCGGGCGCGGCTGGTGGAGATCTCGCAGGCCATGGGAATCACGCTGCCGGTCTACGTGCTGTTCACCAAAATGGACCGGCTGCCGTTCTTCACCGAGTACGTGCGCAACCTCAGCAATGAGGAAGCCACCCAGGTCCTGGGTGTGACCCTGCCGATGCTGACGCGGCGCAGCGAAGGGGTGTACGCGGAAGAAGAGACGGCGCGCCTGACGGGGAATTTCGAGCGCCTGTTCCATTCCCTGGCCGACGCGCGGCCGGAGTTTCTGGCGCGCGAAACCGATGCCGCAAAACTGCCCGCGGCCTACGAGTTTCCGCGCGAGTTCCGCAAGATTCGTCCCACCCTGGTGCAGTTTCTGGTGGACCTGTGCCGGCCGAGCCAGTTGACCGTGGCGCCGTTTCTGCGCGGCTTCTATTTCACCGGCGTGCGGCCCATTGTGATCAACGAAGCGGCGCCGGTGGCCGCGGCCCAGCCGCAGCAGGGCGGGTACGGCGCGGTCTCCGGCGCCACCGGCATTTTCAGCGCCGGCGGGCGCCCGGCTCCCGGCAACGTGCCCGCTCCGCCGCCGGTGGTGGGAACCCGGAAGGTGCCGCAGTGGCTGTTCCTGAGCCACTTGTTTCACGACGTGCTGCTGGCCGACAAGGCCGCCCTGGGCGCCAGCGGGGCGAGCACCAAGACCAGCGGGGCGAGGCGCATCCTGCTGGCCGCGGGGGCGGCGGTGTGTCTGTTGCTGGCGATCTGCTTCACGGTTTCCTTCTTCAAGAACCGCGCGCTCGAGACCGATGTGCGCGACGCGGCGCGGGGGATCGCGGGCGGGGAATCGGCCGGCGCGGACCTGGCCTCGCTCGACAGCCTGCGCCGTCTCGAAACGCTGCGGCAATCGGTCGCCACCCTGGCAACCTACCGGCGCGAAGGGGCGCCGCTCGGGTATCGCTGGGGCCTGTACATCGGCGACGATCTCTATCCGGAGGCGCGGCGCGTCTATTTCGAGCGCTTCCGGCAACTGCTTTTCGCCCCCACCAGGGACCGCATGGTGCAATACCTGGGGGGACTGCCGGCGACGCCCGGGCCGGAGTACGGGCCCACCTACGACGCGCTGAAGGCCTATCTGATCGTCACCTCGCATCATGACAAGAGCACGCGGCTTTTCCTTTCGCCGGTGCTGATGAAGTGGTGGACGGGCCTCCGCACGGTGGACGCGGACCGCCTGCCGCTGGCGCAGAAGCAATTCGACTTTTACGCCGAGGAACTAAAGGAAGAGAATCCCTATTCCAAGGAAAACGACAGCTTCACCATCGAGAAGGCGCGGCGCTACCTGGCGCAGTTCGCGGGCGCGGAGCGGGTCTATGCCTTCATGCTGGCGGAGGCGGGCAAGAGCAACCAGCCGATCAACTTCAATCGCCAGTATCCGGGCTCGGCGCAGGTGGTGGTGGAGACGCACGAAGTGCCGGGGGCGTTTTCCAAGGGCGGATGGAATTTCATGAAGGACGCGCTGGCCCACGTGGACCGCTATTTCAGCGGCGAGCAGTGGGTGCTGGGCGAGCAGGGGGCGGCGCCGATTGACCGCGGGAAACTGGAGCAGGACGCGCGCGCGCGCTATTACGGCGACTTCGCCAAGGAGTGGCGGGCGTATCTGAAAGGCGCCGCAGTGGTGCGCTACGCATCCCTGAGGGACGCGGCGGAGAAACTGAAGCTGCTATCCGGAAACCAGTCGCCGCTGCTGGCGCTGTTCTGCGTGGCGTCGCAGAACACGGCGGTGGACGAAGCGAGCGTGGCCACCCTGTTTCAACCGGTGCAGACGGTGGTGCCGCCGCAGTGCGGGGACCGCTACATCGCGCCGCCGAACCAGAACTACATGACCGCGCTGCTGACCTTGCAGGGATCGCTCGAGGGGATTTCGGGCGAGGGGGGCGCGCCCAACGACGCGGCCGCGGCCGGCACGCTGGCCAACGCGGGGCAGGCCAAGCTGACCACGCGGCAGATGGCGCAGGCGTTCCAGCGCGATCCGCAGGGGCAGATCGACAGCAACTCGCAGGCCCTGCTGGAGCAGCCCATCACGTACGTGGAGGGACTGCTGCGCACGCTGGGCCCGGCGGAGCTGAACGGCAAGGGCAAGGGCTTGTGCGCACAGATGCGCCCGGTGCTGAGCAAGTATCCGTTCACTCCCGCGGCCACCGCGCTGGCGACGATGGCGGAGGTCAACGCGATCTTCAAGCCGAAGGAGGGGGCCATCTGGCAGTTCTACGACGCCAACCTGCAGAAGGCGCTGACGCGACAGGGGCCGCAATTTGTGCCCGCCGCAGCCGGGGGTGGCATCCAGATCAACCCGGCATTTCTGGCGTTTCTGAACCGGGCCGCCGCCTTCACCGACGCGGCCTATGCGGGCGGCGCGGCCGACGCGCAGTTGCATTACACGGTGAAGCCGGTGGTATCGGCGGAAACGGACAGCATCAAACTGACCATCGACGGGCAAAGCGTCACCTTCAGCGGGTCGAGCGCGGCGGCCAAGCCGTTCGTGTGGCCGGGCGCGGCGCACGGGGTGCAACTGGTGGTGAAGTTCAAGGGCGGCAGCGAGTTCACCTATCCGGATTATGGCGGGCTGTGGGCCGTATTCCAGTTCGTCGGCGACGCGGACAAACATCAGGGATCGTTGATCGAGATGTCGCTGCGCGGCGGAAAGCAGGGGCGGCCGGTGCTGAATCCGGCGGGCCAGCCGGTCACGGTCAGCTTTGAAATCACGGCCGCGCCGCCGGTCTTCGATCGCGGCTATTTCTCCGGACTGGGCTGCGTGGCCGAAGTGGCCAAGTAATGCAACTGCCCGCGCGGATCGGCAAGTACGAGCTGGAAGAGTTTCTGGGCGGAGGGATGTCGCAGGTGTACCGCGCGCGCGACACGGTGATCGGGCGCACGGTGGCGGTGAAGATCCTGACCGAGGCCGGCTGCCAGGATGCGGAAGTGAAAGCGCGTTTCCTGGCGGAGGCGCGCATGGCGGGCAATATCGCGCACGACAACGTGCTCCGCGTTTACGATTTCGGCGAAGACGAGGCGCACCGTCCGTTCCTGGTGATGGAATTCCTGCGCGGCGAAGACCTGCGCCACGCCATCCGGGACGGCCGCACGGGCGATCTGCGGGGGAAACTCGCGATCGCGCGGCAGGTGGCGCGCGCGCTGGAGTACATCCACGGGCAGAAGATTATCCATCGCGACATCAAGCCGGAGAACGTGCACATCGACCAGGCGGGCGTGGCGAAGCTGATGGATTTCGGCATCGCCAAGACCGAGGGTCTGCAGATGACGCGGGCCGGCTACGTGCTGGGGACGCCGTACTACATGGCGCCGGAGCAGGTGACCGGGCAGAACGTCACCGAGCAGGTGGACGTATACGCGTTCGGCGTGCTGCTGTACGAGCTGCTGACGGGCACGAAGCCGATCCAGGGCGACACCGTGGAGCGGATCTTCTACAGCATTCTGAACGAACCGCTCGACCTGGAGCCACTGCGCCAGACGGGCGTGCCGCCGGCGTTGTGCGAGCTGGTGGCGCGATGTACCGCCAAGAACCCGGGCGAGCGGCCGCAGGGATTCGCGCCGGTGTGCGCGGAGCTGGAGCGGATCGCGGGAGAGCTGGATGGGCCCACGGTGGTGCTCCCGGCGCTGGCCACTGCGCGGCGGGCGTGGCTGTTGCCGGCGGTGGCGTTGGCGGTGCTGGTAGTGGCGGTGGGGCTGTTCTTCGCGCTGCGGCCGAAGGCGGCGCCGGAGCCGGCGAAAAGCATCCGCGCGCAATCGGGCGAGATGGTGCTGGTGCCCGCGGGGAGGTTTTTGTTCGGCGAGAAGAAGGAGCCGGTGGATATGCCGGCGTTCTACATCGACCGGACGGAAGTCACCAACGCGGTATACGGCGCATTCTGCAACGAGACACACCGCGATCTTCCGCCGGGATTCGCCGCGGACCGGCCCGACTATCCGGTGGTGAACGTCTCGATATTGGATGCGCAGGCGATGGCGCAGTGGGCGGGCGAACGGCTGCCCAGCGCGCGGGAATGGGAGAAAGCGGCGCGCGGCGCGGACGGCCGGATGTTTCCGTGGGGCAACGAGAAGGACGCGTCGCGCGCGAATGTGGGCACCAGGCAGGCGCGGCCGGCGGCGGACCTGGCGTTGGGCGCGAGCCCGAGCGGTGCGTTGAACATGGTGGGCAACGTGTGGGAGTTGGTGTACGATCTGAGTGCGCCGAGTCCGGCAGCGATAAGACATTTTAGAGATCTTTTGAATCCGGCGCCAACTAAGGACGAGCCGTGGTACACGATTCGCGGCGAATCGTTCCAGGAATCGGCGCTGGACGATAAAGTGATCTGGGACCGGGCGACGGTGCCGGCGCGCTGGAAGGACGGGAATATCGGCTTCCGGTGCGTGAAAGATGCGAGATAGGAGACCGGCAGGCGCCACCGCCTGCCCCACCACGGACGGCAGGATGCTGTTCTGGTAGCGTAGGCGGTTCCGCCTGCGGTGGGTCCCTGTCACCAAGATAGGAGCTATATGCGTAAAACGAATGCGACGATATTGGGCGCGGTGTTACTGGCGGCGATTGCGGCCGGCGTGAGCATGCTCGCCGCGCCGCCGGCCAAGACGCTGGCGTCATTCGATCCGCAGGCGAAGGCGCTGCTGGCGCGGATGACGCTGGAGGAAAAGATCGGGCAGATGACCCAGCCCGAGCAGGATCACTTCCAGGATCCTTCGGATATCGAGAAGTACTTCGTCGGCTCGGTATTTAGCGGCGGCAGCTCCGATCCGAAAGAGGGCAACAGCCTGAAGGCGTGGACCGACCTGTACGACCGGATCCAGCAGCACAGCGCGAAGACGCGGTTGCGGATTCCGATTCTCTACGGCGTGGATGCGCTGCACGGGCACAATAACGTGCTGGGGGCGGTGATTTTCCCGCACAACGTGGGGTTGGGGTGCACGCGCAATCCGGCGCTGGTGGAACGGATCGCGCGCATCACCGCCGAAGAGGTGCGGGCCACGGGAATCCAGTGGACGTTCGCGCCCTGCGTGGCGGCGCCGCAGGACGTGCGCTGGGGACGCACCTACGAAGGATTCGGCGAAGACCCGGCGCTGGTTCAGGAATTGGGGGCGGCGGCGGTGCGCGGATTGCAGGGCGAAGATCTGGCCAACCCGCTGGCGGTGCTGGCCTGCGCCAAACACTATGTGGGCGACGGCGGGACTACGTACGGCTCGGCGCGCAAACCCGCAGTGCTGGACCAGGGAGACACCCGCATGGACGAGGCCACCCTGCGGCGCATCCACCTGCCGGGATACGTGGCGGCGATACGGGAGGGCGTAGGCACGATCATGCCGTCCTACAGCACTTGGAACGGAGTGAAGTGCTCGGCCAGCAGGCGGCTGCTCACGGAAATCCTCAAGCAGGAACTGGGCTTCGAAGGGTTCCTGATTTCCGACTACAATGCCCTCGACCAGCTCGCGCCCGATTTCAAGGAGGCCATAGCGATCTCGATCAACGCGGGCATGGACATGGCGATGGTGCCGGAGCGCTACCGCGAATTCATCGCCGGGTTGACGGCGCTGGTGAAGGAAGGCAAGGTGCCGATGGCGCGCATCGACGACGCGGTGACGCGCATTCTGCGCGTGAAATTCGCGATGGGAATGATGGACGCCAGCCGCTCGCAACTGGCCGACCGGAAGCTGCAGAAGAGCTTTGGCTCGGCGGAACACCGGACGGTGGCTCGGGAAGCGGTGCGGCAATCGCTGGTGCTGCTGAAGAACGAGCGCCGGACGCTGCCGCTATCGAAGAGCGTGGCGCGCATCCACGTGGGGGGCAAGAACGCCGACGACATAGGCAACCAGTGCGGCGGTTGGACTATCGACTGGCAGGGCAAGAGCGGCGCAGTGACTACGGGAGGCACGACGATTCTGGCGGCCATCCGGAAAGCGGTGGGGAGCGGCGCGCAGGTGACGTTTGCGAAGGATGGCTCCGGAGCGGCCGGCGCGGCGGTGGGCGTGGTGGTGATCGGCGAAAAGCCTTACGCGGAATTCGATGGGGACCGCGCGGACCTCGCGCTGGCGGCGGAAGACGTGGCGGCGGTCGACAATATGAAGAGCGCAGGCATCCCGGTCGTGGTAGTGCTGATCTCCGGCCGTCCGATGATTCTGGGCGATCTCCTC
>JADGNR010000501.1 GCA_017883415.1 Bryobacteraceae bacterium
ATGCGGAATTTCGATCTGTCCCGCCTGGGGCGGAGAGGCTTGGGACTCCAGTTTCGCGCGGAGTTCTACAACCCGTTGAACCACTCCAACCTCTATGTGAACTACGGCACCAACGACGCCGTTCAGCAATCGTTCAACACCAGGACGGGTACGGCCCCTGGCGTGACGGCTTCCTACGGCACACCGGACCGCCTTCCCCAGGAGGCGCGCCAGGTGGTGTTGGCCTTAAAGGTTCTCTTCTAAGCTGCCGCGCCGGACCACCACGCCCGAACCGCCGCTGGGCGATCTCTCGCAGTGGCGGGATACTTGCTCCTTTTCCACCGGGCCAGCCATCAACGCTGGCATCCCAATTAGTAAATAGGAGAAATCGGACATGAACTGGGACCAGTTAGAAGGGAAATGGAAGCAAGTAAAGGGATCGGTCAAGCAGCAATGGGGAAAGCTTACCGACGATGACTTGGACTACATGGCCGGCAAGCGCGACTCATTCGTCGGCAGGCTCCAGGAGCGATACGGAATCGCCAGGGAAGAAGCGCAGAAGCAGGCCGACGCGTGGCTCAAGGCCCAGCGCGAGACCGGAGCCGCCGTGGGGTAGGCCTCCCGGCCTGCCCCCATGGCCCGAAGGGCCACCAAAAGCTGATGAACGCCCGGTGGGACAGGCTTCAGCCTGTCGGTGGCAGGCTGAAGCCCGCGCCGAAGGCGTGGCGCCGGCCGAGGGGCCGGGCCCACTTACAACACCAAAAACGAGTCTGAAAAAGTCTGAAAAGGAGTCATTTATGGCAGGAAAGAATACCGCAGTATTCGGCATCTATCGCGACCGGGAGCATGTCGAAGACGGAGTCGACACACTGATCGACGACGGCTTCCGCAGTGAAGACATCTCCGTGTTGCTTCCCGATAACGTCGGCACCAAAGATTTCGCCCACGAAAAGCATACCAAGGCGCCCGAGGGGGCAACCACGGGCGCCGGCGCGGGAGCGGTGCTGGGCGGAACGCTGGGGCTGCTGGTGAGCACCGGCGCGCTGGCCATCCCGGGCCTGGGCCCCTTCATTGCCGCCGGGCCGATCTTGGGCGCGCTGGCCGGCATCGGCGCCGGCGGCGTAGCGGGCGGAATCATCGGAGCATTGGTGGGCATGGGCCTTCCGGAGTACGAAGCCAAGCGCTATGAAGGCCTCATCAGAGAAGGCCGCGTTTTGCTTTCGGTGCATTGCGACAACTCCGATTGGGTCAAACGGGCCAAGACGGTCTTGGAACGTACGGGAGCCGAGGATATTTCGTCCGCGGGCGAATCCCGCGCCGACTTCGCCAAGTCCGACAAGCCCAAAGTCCGCCACGGCGGCACTTACTAAGAGAGCTCTCAGCGATCAGCCGTCAGCCTCGCCAGGCCCGGCTGATCGCTGAGAGCTGATTGC
Organism: Bryobacteraceae bacterium; assembly: GCA_017883415.1. Lineage (GTDB taxonomy): Bacteria > Acidobacteriota > Terriglobia > Bryobacterales > Bryobacteraceae > JADGNR01. The sequence continues at coordinate 1,413 of JADGNR010000501.1, forward strand.
CGAGAGCTTCCTTCATGCGCCCTTCCCGCTGGCGTGCTCCACGACCTCCTCCACCACATCCTCCACCGCTTCTCTTACCGCCTCCTTCACCGCCTCCCTTACGACTCCCTCGAGTTCTTTGGGGTCGAGTTCCACATCGGCCCCGTCGCCGGCAAGTTCCCGGACGGCCTCCTCCAGCAGCGGCGCGACGGGCGGCAGATCCTTCGCTAGAATCTTGGCCACCTTCCGGGCTACCTTGACCACCGGCTCCGGCTCCTCGGCAACCCGCGCCGCCGATTGCGCCGCCGATTCCCAGTCGTCCTGAAATACCTTGACCAGGCGGCTCACCACCTTGGCCTCGCAAAGAATCAACCCGACTTCCCGCCGCGCGTCCAGTTCCATCTCCCGCAGGCTCTGGCTTCCGACAAACACCAGGCTGTGGTCGCGGATCATGGTGCGCGTGTGCAATCGCATCTGCGAGAGCTTGCGCACCGCGACTCCGGCGCTCCGGCGCGTCAGTTTGCCGATCACCCGGACGTCTACGCCTGCCTTGGCGCGCTCCTCCAGGAGGCGAATCATGGCCGGATCGCTGATCTTCGGATCGTAGATCAGCAGCTCCTTTCTGGCCCCTTTGATGAACGCGGAAAGCTGCTTGCGCGCGTTCAGGGGGCTCACCACGAAGCGCGCCAGCCCCGGCTCGTAGGGATGCCGCTTGGTGTCCGCTTCGAACAGTTTCACCGCTTCGCGCACCAGGTTCCGGGTCCGGGTGATCACCCCGAAGCTGCGGCTGTGCTCGATGTCCAGGTGCGTAAAATTGAACGCCAGCAGGTAAAGCTCGCGCCGGTCGATAATGACCATCTTGTCGTGATACCGCACCAGGTCGTCGGCCGTGCGCGCCACCGTGACTCCCTGCGCCAGCAGCCGCAACTCCAGTTTTCTCAAGCCTTCCTCGCCGGCCCGGTTGGTGTGGGCGATCAACGCATGCACGAAGACTCCCCGGCTCACCGCGTTCGCCAGCGCCCGCTCGATCTCCCGCTGGTCGAAGCGGAAAATGACGATTTCGACGGAGTTCCTGGCGCGGGTGATTCCCTTGATCAGGGGCATGATGCCGTCGCCTGGCTGGATTAGCAATTTCACGGATTTCCCTCCCTCATGTTGGCCTGTGGCCGCACCCTGGCATGATTCTTGCTCTACACTGTGCAGTTGTCACGCCGTTTTTGGAGGGGCCAGTGTGTATGCGTGTGAGGAATATCCCATTTGTCGTCCTGATTGCGGCCGCCGTCCTGAGCCCTGCGGCTTTCCCCCAAGCGCAAAAAGCAAATAGGGTGGTGGTGGCAACCGCGCCCGGCGGTCCCGCCGTCCTATGGCGCGATCCCGCCGATATCAAATCGCGCAACCTGTTCTATGGGCCCGGCGGCAAAGAACACGAACCCCATGGCACGTTTACGTTTGTCAAGGAAGACCTCGAAGGCACCAACCCCAAGTTTGTGGTTACGGACCGGGATGGCGTGAAATGGAAGGTCAAGCTGGGGGCGGAGGCGCGCCCCGAGACGGTCGCTTCGCGCATCGTCTGGGCCGTCGGCTATTCCGCCGGGGAGGACTACTTTGTTCCCCGCGTGCAGGTCGAAGGCATGCCCGCCCGCTTGCACCGTGGTTGGAAACTAGTGGCGCCCGATGGTTCCGTCCCCAACGTGCGGCTGAAGCGGGAGCCGAAGGGCGAGCACAAGATCGGAACCTGGCCGTGGCGGCAAGGTCCCTTCCTGGCGACGCGGGAGTTGAATGGTCTGAAAGTATTGATGGCGGTGATCGACAACTGGGACCTGAAGGACGAGAACAACGCGATCTACCAGGAGGGGCCCGAGCGCATCTACCTGGTCAGCGACCTGGGCGCGAGCTTCGGAACCGCGGGCGAGACGCGGCCCCGCGAAAAGGCCCGGGGCAACGTCGACTCGTATGTCCACTCCCGTTTTATTCACGCGGTCCGGCCCAACACGGTGGATTTTTGCGTACCCGCCCGGCCCAATTACAAGATCCTGGTGAATCCCAGGGAGTACCTCCGCCGGGTTCGCCTGGAGTGGATCGGAAAGGATATCCCTCGCCAGGACGCCCGCTGGATGGGCCGTCTGCTGGCGCGTCTCTCGCCCCAACAGATCCGCGATGCCTTCCGCGCCGCGGACTACTCCTCGCCGGAGATCGAGGCATTCGCCAAAGTGCTCGAGCGCCGCATCGCCGCGCTGCTGGAGTTGTGAGCCAGTGGGTAACGTGAGCGGCGCACGGCAGGACGGATCGACTTGAGCATGTCGCAGAAGGGCTGCCACGAGCCATCCGGGACAGCCCGCCGAGTACGCGGTTTATCCGACCGCCACCATGTTCACCAACTTCCCAGATCGGGACTTCG
>JADGNR010000216.1 GCA_017883415.1 Bryobacteraceae bacterium
GTCGGCATCTAACCGGCTCGTGAGCGGTTTCTTGATCGGTCGGTAGAACTTGCCGACAACCGCCTTACTCCAATCGAGCAATGGCGGAATGTCCGACGTGTCGATCTCGCTGTCCTTCATGCGCTTTAGTGCGCGGATCTCACTTGCGCTGGCGTTGTTGATTTTGTGCATAGGCTCGCCGCTCCTTTCCCGTGGCCTTTCGGGCCGATATGATTCGGATCGCTTCGTCGCCATCGTCATCCCTCCAGGTATGGGCCACGATCAAAATAACGCCGTCAATCATCCCTGACGTTTGCCAACGCTCCTCACCATCAACGACGCGATCTTGGATGCTGAGCGCAAGCGGGTCGTCGAAAACCGAGATCGCAGTCTTAAACCCTACCTTGTGCTTCGCGCCATTGCTGCGGTTCTTTTCCTCATCCCATTCGAAACGCATCCGTCTGCCGTAACGATTTCGTACATACAGAATAGCACATACAGAAGACCCGTCTGGTGCGGCCCACTGAGGTCGGTCGCACCGGCACCGGCGCGCAGGGCGAGGGGGACGAGAAGGTGGTAACAGAATTTGACAATTTTGGTTATGCCCTTTTAGGATAGCTATTATGAACGTCTCTCTGACTCCCGAACTCGAGCGGTTGGTGGCCGTCAAAGTGAAGAGCGGCATGTACCAGACCGCGAGCGAGGTGATTCGCGAGGGGCTACGGCTTCTCAAGGAAAGGGATACTCTTAAGGCGCTGCGCAGAGATATCCGGGACGGATTCGAGCAGATTGAACGCGGCGAATACGAGCAGCACGACGAGCACACCACGAAGGACCTGGCCAAGGCTATCAAGGAGCGCGGCCGGCGGAAGCTTGCCGCCATCCGAAAGTCCAACGTGTGACAAGGCGCTACCGCCTTGCGCACCTGGCCAAGACGCCGGAATTGAAATTGCGGACCGTGCAGTCGATGCGATCACGGATCGCTTCGCGCTGCTGGGCGGGAATGCCGGGGGCGGGCCGGATCCGGGACGAGATTGAGCCGGGTCTGAGAAGCTTCTGCGTGAACGAGTACATAATCTACTACAAGAAAGCAAAGCGCGGCGGAATCCGAATCTCGCGTGTGCTGCACGGCCGGAGGGATCAGGCGGGAGCGCTGCGGGAGAGGCCAAAAGGTTGATGAGACGAACATCACTGTGCGGCCGGACGCGAGATATCATTTAACTGATGGGCATCGATGACACGTTGACGCAGGAAATCGTGCGGCGCATCCTCAGTGTCACCAGGCCCGACCGCGTCATTCTCTTCGGCTCGGCCGCCACCGGCACCATGACCCGCGATAGCGACATCGATCTGCTGGTGATTGCCCCGCCATGCGATAACACAATTGCGCAACGCGTGCGCATTCGCCGGGCCATCGGCGATCTGGGCTATCCGTTTGACATCCTCATGATGGATCCCGAGCGATTTGAAGCAACGAAGGGCGTCATCGGCGGGCTTGCGTTTCCCGCGCACAAGTACGGGCGGGTGATCTATGGCGGCGCCTGACGAGGCGTTCCTGACTTACCGCCGGGCGGAATTCCCAAAGACGCACGACATGAAGCAGTTGCTGTTCCTGCTGGCGCGGGCCGCTCCCGATCTTGCCATCACGCTTGAGGATATCGACGAACTCGCGCCCTTCGGTGTGGAGATCCGCTACCCCGGAGATGTCCCGGACCTGCTGCCCGGACAAGAGCGGGACGCCTTCGCCCTCGCTACCCGCGCGCGCGATGCGGTCATGGCCGAACTGCGGAGCTTTCTCTCAACCTCCTGAATCCCCTTCTTCCGCCCGGTCCAGACCCTCTTCGGCGAGCAGGCCCACCTGCTCCAGCAGCTCGTAGGTGCGCCGCGCTTCTTTGGCATCCACGCGGCTGATGGCGAAGCCCACGTGGACCATGACGTAGTCGCCGATCTCCGCCTCGGGCACGAAGTCCAGGTACGCCTGCCGCGTGATGCCGCCGAATTCGACGCGCGCGATGCGGTTCCCCGCGATGTTTTCCGCGGCTACGATTTTGCCTGGCACGGCGAGACACATATCCCCTCCTGGGCCGCGAGCATGTCCCGCAGGACATCCCTAATAGTTTGGAGAGCCGCCGGAAGCGCCCGCGTCACGGCTTCCGACAGATCCATTCCGGTGCGCAACTCCGCGGGTTCGATGCCCACCACGGTGACGCGCGCCGGCAGATCGCCCAATAGCGCCGCGGCGCGCAGCAACTCGCCGGCGTTGGCCTCATGGGCGGTGCTCGACGCACCACCGGATGCCAGGACCGCAGGCCCGTCCAGGACGTGCACCGTTCCCGGCGCGGCCCCTAGCGCCACCGCGTCGAGTATCAGCAGCGCCCGGCGGCCGGCAATGCGGCTGAGCAGCATTAAGCCTTGCGTGCCGCCGTCGACCAACTCCACTTCGGCGGCCGCCTCGCCTTCGGCTGCAAGCGTATCCACCAGAACCGGCCCCACCCCATCGTCGGAGAGGAGCCGGTTCCCCAAGCCCAGCACCAAAACGCGAGCGGTCTCAACTGACCCAACTGTCATGATCGAGATCGCCCTCCTCGTAGAACTTGAAGCCCGACACGATCGACGACAGCAGGCCGTTGCGGTACTGGTGCGAATCGAAAAGAACCACGTAGATGTGCAGGATCGCGAATACCAGGAACCCCCAGGCGAACAGGTGGTGCCACATGTGCACCCGGAAGGAGCCCCCAAACAAAGGAATAACCCAACCGGTCAGGTGGTCCCAGAAACCGCCGGGGTTCGATTCTGAGTACAGCGCGAGCCCGGTGAAGATCTGGCCCCAACCGAGACCGATCACGAAAACGGTGTACATCAGTCCGCCGAGCGCGTTGTGCCCCAAGTGCACATTGCCGCGCCGCAGGTGCAGGTACGCCATCGCCTGCCGGACCAGGTCGCGCCACCACGCGGCCCGCCACACAAACGGGAACCCGGAGCGCGCGTAGTTGTTGCCCATCCAGAACCAGTACACGCGCCACAGGAAACTGACCAGAAATATCTGGCCGGCGGCAAAATGAATCTGCCGCATGCGCCCCATCACAAAATGTTGCGACGGCTCTCCGGCGGGAGCCAGTTGGGGAAAGGTGATGTAGAGGCCGGTCAGGAACAGGGCCAGCAGGCTGAGGAAGTTGATCCAGTGCGACAGGCGCACCGGCAACTGCCACACGTACCTGCGCCCGTACCGCTGCTCCGGCAGGTGTTCGACATGCAGGGTTCTGGTTCCCATGGCGCGACCTCCTTACCGCACCACCACTTCGGACAGTTTGCGCCCGTCCGGGCCGATCACATGGGACGCGCAGGCCAGGCACGGGTCGAAGGAATGGATCGTCCGTAGGATCTCCACCGGACGCAGCGGGTCGGCCATGGGCGTGCCCATCAGCGCGGCTTCGTAGGCGCCGTGCTGGCCCTTGCCGTCTTTGGGCGACGCGTTCCAGGTGGAGGGAACCACGATCTGGTAGTTGGCGATCTTGCCCCCGTGGATTTGCACCCAGTGGCCCAGGCTGCCGCGCGGAGCTTCCGTGAAGCCGAAGCCTTTGCAATCGGCCGGCCAGGTGGATGGTTCCCAGTGAGCGGTATCGGCGGTGGCGCTGTCGCCGCTCTTCAAGTTGGTCATGAGATGGTCGAACTCCGCCCCCAGCCAGTTCACCGCCAGCCGCGTTTCCAGACCGCGCGCGGCGGTCCGGCCGAGCGTCGAGAACAGCGCCGTGGCCGGCACTTTGAGTTTGCCCAGGGCCTCGTTCACCACTTCCTTGAAGTCGGCGCGTCCCGACGCATAACCGACCAGCATGCGCGCCAGCGGTCCCACCTCCATGGCGTTGCCCTTCCAGCGCGGCGCTTTCAGCCAGGTGTACTTGCCGTTCTCATCCAATTGCTTGTACGGCGGCTTCGGGCCGGTGTATTTCGGTGCGGTGACGCCCTCCCACGGATGCAGCGCCTCCTTGCCGGCGGGGTATTCGTACCAGGAGTGGGCGATCTCTTCGCGGATCTGCCCTTGATCGGTCAGGTCCACCGGCAACACCTCGCCCAGGTTCTTGTTCAGGATCACGCCGCCGGGAAAGCGGAAGCGCGAGGGATCGCCGATGCCGTTCTGCGGCAGGTCGCCGTACACCATGTAGTTGCCCAGCCCGCCGCCGATGGTGGTCCATTCCGGGTAGAACGACGCCACCGCCAGCAGATCGGGAATGTACATGCCTTCGACCATGCGCGCCGCGTCCGTAATCAGGTCGCGCACGTAGTTCAGCCGCTCCATGTTGATGGCCGAGGCCATGCCGCCCACCAGGTAATTCGGATGCGGGTTCTTGCCGCCGAAAATCGTGTGAATCTTGACGATCTCTTTCTGCCAGCGCAGCGCTTCCAGATAATGCGCCACGGCCATCAGGTTGGCTTCGGGCGGCAGTTTGTAGGCCGGGTGCCCCCAGTAGGCGTTTTGAAAGATGCCCAGTTGCCCGCTCTCGACGAACTTCTTCACCGTGCCCTGGACATCGGCGAAGTAGCCGGGCGAGGAGTTGTGCCAGGTGGGCGAGACCTTCTGCGCCAGGTCCGCGGTGGCGGCCGGGGTGGCCTTCAGCGCGGACACCACGTCCACCCAGTCGAGCGCGTGCAGATGGTAGAAGTGAATCACATGGTCCTGCACCATTTGCGTGAGGAACATGATGTTGCGGATGATGTCCGCATTCTGCGGCACCTTGATGCCGATGGCGTTCTCCACGGCGCGCACCGAGGCCAGCGCGTGCACCGTGGTGCAGACGCCGCAGATCCGCTCGCAGAAGGCCCACGCGTCGCGCGGGTCGCGGCCCTGCAGAATCACCTCAATGCCGCGCCACATGGTGCCCGAGGACATGGCGTTCTCGATGACCCCGCGGTCGTTGAGCATGGCCTCGACGCGGAGGTGCCCCTCGATGCGGGTGATGGGGTCCACTACCACTCGTCTGCTCATTGGTCGCCTCCCTCTTTCTCCGGGGCGCTCGGGACCGGCTTTTCCTTCTTGGCCGCGTTGATGCCCCTCCGTACCATGTAAGATCCGAAATGGGCCGCCACGCCGGCGCCGGCGAGCACCGTCAAGGTCTTGCCGATCTGGTCCGGGGTGGATTCGATGCCCGGCACCACCACGTTCGACAGGCGCTGGTAGAACGGCCCGTTGTCCCAGAAGTTCTCCTCCGAGCAGCCGATACAGCCGTGGCCGGAGCCGATGGGGAAGGAGACGCCGTTGTTCCATTTGAAGGTGGAGCAGGAGTTGTACGTCGAAGGACCGCGGCATCCCATTTTGTATAGGCACCAGCCCTTGCGCGCGCCCTCGTCGTCCCAGGCCTCCACGAACTGCCCGGCATCGAAAAAGGGCCGCCGGTAGCACTTGTCGTGGATGCGCTGGCCGTAGAACATCTTGGGACGGCCCTGGCGGTCGAGTTCCGGCAGCGTACCGAAGGTCAGAATGTAGGTCAGCACTCCGGTCATCACCTCGGCGATGGGCGGGCAGCCGGGAACATTGATCACCGCGCGGTGCGGAATCAGATCCTTGACCGGCTTGGCGCCGGTGGGATTCGGCCGCGCCGCCTGCACACAACCGTTCGAGGCGCAGGACCCCCACGCCACCACGGCCTTGGCCTTCTCCGCGGTCTCGACCAGGATATTCAGGAAGGTATCGCCGCCCACGGTGCAGTAGACCCCGCCATCGCGCGTGGGAGCGTTGCCTTCCACGGCCAGCAGGTACTCGCCGGCGTACTCCTTCATGATGCGCTTGCGGATCTCTTCCACCTGGAAACCGGCGGCGGCTTGCAAGGTGTCGTCATAATCGAGCGAAATCATGTTCAGGACCACGTCCTGGGCCACCGGGTGCGAAGACCGGATGAAGCTCTCGCTGCAGCAGGTGCATTCCAGACCGTGCAGCCAGATCACCGGGATGCGCGGTTTCTTGTCCATGGCCTCCACAATGCGGGGCACCAGGGTCGCTTCCAGGCCCATTCCCGCTGCTAGTGTGGTGCAGAATTTGAGGAAAACCCTTCGATCGACCCCGTGCTGGCGGAGCACGTCATAAGTCGAGGGCTTGTGTTGAGCGACAGGCACTCGGATTACCTCCCGTGGCATTGCTTTACGGGCCTGGGTAAGCAACTGGGGGGCCGATAGCCATCGATATTGAGAGATTAAGGCTCTAAATCCTGAGCGCGCCCGTCCATCGTCAGAAAAACGCGCGGTGTCCGAAAATCGGACGTTGCTGTGGGGCAGGCGCTTTCGCCTGCCTGCGCTTTCGCCTGCCTACCGGGCGGCACTTAGCAATGCGTCAGCCGCCGCCTTCCAGCGAAACCTGCAACCGGGAGAGTGCGTCGTCCCACTGGCGGGAGATCGTGTCCAGGCAGCGGCGCGCCTCCCGCAATTGCCGCGGATTCAATTCCCACAACTGCTCGCGCCCGCGCCGGACGCCACTCACCAGACCGGCATCGGCGAGGACGTGCAGGTGTTTGGTGACCGCCTGCCGCGTAATCCCCGCCCCCGATGCCAGCCGCGTGATGGACATTTGCCCGCCCCCGCATAAGCGGGCTACCAGCCGCGCGCGGGCCGGGTCCCCGAGCGCCGCAAACACCGGAGCCGAGCTTTGCAGTGCCGAGCTAAACCGCCTGGCCCGCATACCGCTCGAGCGATTTCAACTGGTATTCCCAGCCCTTTTCGTTCTCTTGGAAAGTCTGGGCCCGGCGCGCCAACGAAAGCGCGTCGAAGCCCGATTCCACTACCGTCACCATGGTTCCTCCAGGGGCGTCGTCAAGCTGGAATACCACCCGCGTGGTGGGCTCTTTCGAGTAGTCCACGCCCGGCTCCACCATTCCCGGATGCCACCGCCAGGAAAGACTATTTTCGGGTGTCATCTCCTCGATCTCAACCCAAAACGCCACGCCCTGGTGCCCTTCATGGGTGGACGTCATCTCCAGACGCGCCCCCGGCGCGAACGTGCCGTGGGTATCCACGCCAAACCATTTGGAGAACTCTTCGATATGGGCAATCGCCCGCCAGACGCGTTCGCGCGGGGCGCGAATCAGAATTTTCTTCTCGATCCTGCTCAGATCGGATACGGCCATGAATGCAACCTCCTGGTTGCATAATAACCGAGGCCGCGGGAAGATGCAACCGTAACGTTGCATATGCCGCGCGTTGACCCGCCGCGGGGAGCGCCGATCGCCGGCCGCTTACTTCTTCAGCACTTCCTCGAAAAACGCCAGCGCGCGGGCATCGTGCGATTGCCCCAGCGTGTTCATGGCCTGCTTGCGCACCTCGGCGTCCTTGGTGGTCTTCACCACTTGAATCAGCAGGGGAATGCCCGAGCCGTCGGGCATGGATTGCAGCACGGAAACGGCGCGGCGGCGCACCTGCACGTCCGGGTCGTTCTCGATGGCGTTGGTGATGGTGGTAATCACCGGCGCTCCCGATTTGCGGCTGAGCGCGGAGATCGCTTGCGACCGCATGCGCGGGTTCCGGTCGCTGCGCGCGATCTCGACCAGCAGGTCGAGCGCTTCCGGCTCTTTGCTGCTGGAGAGGCCGGAGATGGCCCGCTGCCGCACGTTCTCGCTGGGGTCGTTGGCAATCAGGTTCTTCAGGACTTCCAGGCCGTGATGGCCGCGCGCGGAGCCGATGGCGCCGGCGGCCCTCTGGCGCAGCCATTCCGGCTGGTCGGGGGCGACGAAACGCTCGAGCGCGGTGTCGGCCGCAGGGTCGGCGTGCATGCCGATGGCCGAGACCGCGCCGTTGCCGTCCAGATCGCGCTGCGGCACGAAGGTGGCCAGCAGGGCGACGCTCTGCGCCGGCGGAACATCGGTGAGCCAATGCACCGCGACGCCGCCGGCGTCGATCTCACAATCGGGCGAGAGGGCGCGGATACGATCCACCGCGTTGGCCTCCACGCGGAACAGGATCACCACGTGGTCCGGCGGCTCCAGGTGCACCACGCCGGGAGCGCTGCCGGATTCGCCTCGGACGTAATCGCACCCCATGTTGTGGCCGCGCACGGACGGCACGGTCCAGGCGATCCACGACGGCTGCGGTTGCGCCGCGGTCAACTGCCGGAACTCGTGTTCCAGCCCGCCGGCGGCGGAGCGCGTATCCACCTTCGCATTGGTCAGCAGCTTGGGCTGCGCGGCGAGCGGCAGCGCGGCTGCCATAAGCCATAGTGCGCGTATCATTTGTTGAGCAGCTCCAGCAGGTAATCTTCGGCTTCCTTGGAATGCATGCCGGCCAGCCGGTTCACCAGGTCGCGCCGCATCTGGCTGTCCTTCTCGCTGCGCGCCAGGGTCACCAGCCCCTTCACGTTGTTCTGGCCGCACAGGGAATCGATGATGGTGCGCTTGACCTGCTGGTCCTGTTCGGAGGCGTAGATCGAGACCAGGGCATCGCCCGAGTTGGCGGCCTTCATCGAGCTGAGGCTCCGTATGGCGCTGCGCCGGAGCTTGGCGTCCTTGTCGGTGCGCGCCACTTCCACCAGCTTGTCGGTGTTGGCGCCGCGCGACATCAGGCTCAGAATCTGCTGCTTCACCTCGGGCGAGGTCTCGGCCTGGTAGAGCTGCCACAGCTCCGCCTGGTCGCTGCCCGAGCCGAGCGATTGGATCGCTTCCATCCGCAGGTCCACCGCCTTTTCCGTTTTGGCGATCTGCAGCAGCCGGTCCTTTTCCCGTCCCGAGGCCAGCGCGTTGATGATCGCCCGCTTCACGTTGACGTCGCTGGTGGAAGCGTACACTTCGGAAAGAAGCGGGCCGGCCGTGCCCTGCTTGCGCCGCCCTTCGCCGATATACCGGAGGGCCAACAACTGCAGGTCCGGATTGCCCCCGCCGCGCGCCACCTGTTCCAGCAGTTGCTGCGCCCGGGGCGAGCTGTTCTGCGCCAGCACGAACAGCGCGTGCTGTTTTACCCGCGGCGATTGCCCGCTCTTCATGAGCGTTTCCACCGCCGGCAGCGCGCGTTCCGGGTCCGACTGCATCAGCCCGTTCAACGCCAGCAGCTTCAACTCCTCGTCGGATTCGCCCTCTGGCGACACCTTTTGCCCGGAGGACTGCTTGATCTCCACCTCGAGCGCCTTGGCATCGTCCAGCCATCGGCTGCTGGCGTACGACTTGCGCAGCTCCGCGATCGCCGCCATCGCTTCCTCGCGCCGGCCCAGCCGGTGCAGCGTGTACGCCTTCCAGTAGAGCGCGCCATCGGCGCGCGTTCCGCCGCGCGCGGCTACCTGGCTGAAGTCTTCCAGCGCCTGGTCCCAGCGGTGGTTCTCGATGTCGTTCTGACCGCGCTGGTACAGCCCGCCCTCGCTTCCGCGGACGAGGACCTTGTCCTGCGCGAAGGCCGCCGGCGGAATCAAGCCATCGAATCTAAACTTCATGCCGGCGATCTCGGAATCGATGTTCAGGCTCTCGCGAACCATTTCCCGCGCTTGCTGGGCAGCCTCGCGGGCCTGCTGGGATATTTCCCGTTCCTGCTCGCGAGTCTGTTCGGCCATCTCCCTGGCCATCTCGCGGGCCTGCTCCGCCTGCTCGCGGACATCGTCGTCGAGATCGCCGGCCAGCATCGGATGGGCCCACACGTCGACCGGCGGCATGGGCGGCATCGGCGGCATGGGGGCCAGCCGCGGAGCCGCCGCCGGCTGCGGCTGGTCCCACGGTTCGACCGGCGCCACGGGGGCCACG